>JALZJL010000008.1 GCA_030859785.1 Acidobacteriota bacterium | reverse complement strand
GGATGAAGAAGCAACCCGCTTCGCTTCCCGCGACTTCAGTGTCGCGTCACGCTTTTTCCGCGGCCCCTCATCCTTCATCCTTCATCCTTATAAGAGTTCATCATCTTTGACTGTTACTGTTCTTGAGCAAAGGCGTAGAAGGCCTTGTCGTCGAAGTTGCAGAGGTGTTCGGTTTTGATAAAGTCTAGACCGGCGTCGGCAACGCGCTTGAGAAGCGAGATGATCTGCGTGTGGGTGATAGTGCCGCCCTTTGCTTCCGCCATGAAGCGACAGTTCCAATGGTCTGTGCAGAATGTTTCGTCGTGGCCGTCGGGCCAAACTTTGG
This sequence comes from Acidobacteriota bacterium, assembly GCA_030859785.1. Taxonomy (GTDB): domain Bacteria; phylum Acidobacteriota; class Blastocatellia; order Pyrinomonadales; family Pyrinomonadaceae; genus JACDEG01. The sequence continues at coordinate 43,636 of JALZJL010000008.1, read as the reverse complement.
CGCCGCGATTGCTAATCATCTCAAGTCGAACGCCGTCACCTTCCAGTCGCTTCAGCGCTTCACCAAGTTGATTGGCGGTGCCTTCCGCCCAGTGGAGAAAGACATCGATACCGACGGTTTTTTTGACGGCCTTCGGATGGTTATAGACGTAGGGTTTATTGATCGCCGCATCTTCAGCCACAGTCTTGTACGCGACGGCCTTCAGGGTCTCCGGTTTCTGCCCCAGACGTTTGACGACCGCTTCGGCGAACTCGCGCGTCCCGACCTTTTCTTTGCTGACGCCTTCCGAGTAGATGTCATATGTATGAACGCCTTCTTCGATGGTGCGAAGCCAAGCGTTATGGACGCGCTCGGCGATGTCGGTCTGGCCGATATGAACAAGCATCATGATTGAGCCGAGTAGCAGCCCGGTCGGGTTCGCCAGATTCTGTCCGGCGCGGCGCGGCGCGCTGCCGTGGATGGCTTCAAACATCGAGACGCTCTCGCCGATGTTCGCCGAACCAGCGAGGCCGACTGATCCGGCAATCTGCGCGGCAATATCGGAAAGGATGTCGCCGTAGAGATTTGGCATCACCACTACGTCGAAGGCTTCGGGCGTGTCCGCGAGTTTCGCGGCGCCGATGTCCACAATCCAATGCTCGTTTTCAATGTCGGAATATTCAGGGGCGATTTCATCGAAGACCTTGTGAAAGAGGCCGTCGGTCAGTTTCATGATGTTGTCTTTCGTGAAGCACGTCACTTTCCGGCGGTTGTTGCGGCGTGCATATTCGAAAGCGTAGCGGACGATCTTTTCGCATCCCGGTCGGGTGATAAGTTTCAGACATTGATAGACCTGATCGGTCTGGCGGTGCTCGATGCCGCCGTACACGTCCTCTTCATTCTCGCGGACGATGACGACATCCATCACAGGATGCTTTGTTTCGACGAACGGATGATATGAGACACACGGACGCACATTGGCATAAAGGCCGAGGGTCTTTCTGACGGTCACGTTAAGGCTCTTGTAGCCGCCGCCCTGCGGCGTGGTGATCGGCGCTTTGAGGAAGACTTTGGTGCGACGCAAACTGTCCCACGCGCTTTCGGCGATGCCGGTGTTGGTTCCCGCGAGATAAACCTTCTCGCCGATTTCGATTGTTTCAATATCAAGCTCGGCGCCCGCCTGCTGCAAAATGTGAAGCGTCGCGGCCATGATTTCAGGGCCGATGCCGTCGCCGTGCGCCACGGTGATCGAGGTTTTACTCGCCATGAGATTTATCTACACCTTTCATAATTTGGGGCTGCCAGCCGCCGTCACAAAGAGCGCAGTCGTGCCGACAAGCAACCGCCGTCAAGTGGGAAAAACAGGGCGTAAGATATAACACCGCGAACATTGGGAAGGCAAAAGGTAAAAGTAAAAAAGGCTAAAGTGAGGCGGAGACGAACTTCTTCTAACAGTGACTTGAATGATGCCTTTTAAACTCCCTTACTTTTGCCTTCTTCAGCTGTCGTTGAGCTTTGCGGCGAGGACAAAATCGCTTTCACTGAGCCCATCAATGGCGTGCGTCCAGATTTCGATCTTTGCATAGCCCCAGCCGAACACGATGTCGGGATGATGCCCCTCGCTCTCCGCGATTTCGCCGACGCGGTTGACGAACGCGAGCGAGTCGCGAAAGTTGGTGAACTTGTATTCTCTTTTCAGATGATGCTCGGCGACAATCTCCCAACCTGGAAGTTGTTTCATGTAAGGTTCGATCTCGCCGCCCGTGATGCGCGGTACGCCGCCGTGACACGGTACGCATGCCCGGCTCGCTAAATCTTCAGACATAAAATTCCTCCGGTTCGGTATTCTACACGTGCAGTTCGCAGGCGCGGCAGACGCCACCCGAAATCTCTCATGATCTTCGCGTCCGGACTTGGCAAATTGCCGTGCATGCGGCTAGTCTTAGCGGTCAAAGCTCCGCAATTATTCCAACTTTCGTTTCCTGAAGGAGAAGTCCCCGTGTCTGCCATCCATCCATTTCGCGCGCTGCGTCCACCGGTTAAAAAGGTCGAACAAGTCGCAAGCGTGCCATATGATGTCGTTAACACTGCGGAGGCACGCGCGTTGGCCTCCGACAACCCGTTCAGTTTTCTCCGCGTCTCGCGCCCGGAGATAGAGTTGCCCGAAGGCACCGACATCTACAGCGACGCCGTGTACGCGCGCGCGGCGGACAATTTTCAGAAACTCATCAACACCTGCCCGCTCGAAGTCGAGGGCGCGCCAAGTCTCTACCTCTATCGCTTGAAGATGGGCGAGCATGTGCAGACCGGCGTCGCGTGTTGCGTCTCGGTTGACGAGTACGACCGGGGGTTGATTCGCAAGCACGAATTCACGCGCCCCGACAAAGAGGACGACCGCACGCGGCACATGATTACGCTACGCGCACAGACCGGCCCGGTTTTTCTCACCTATCGTGGCGACCGACGCATTGACGCGCTCGTCGCGGGCGAAACATCCGCCGCCTCACCGCTCTACGACTTCACCGCCGAGGACGGCGTCCAGCATACCGTCTGGCGCATTCTCTCGCCCGATCAACTCGCGCGTGCGTTTAGCGAGGTGTCACTGCTGTATATCGCCGACGGTCATCACCGCGCTGCGAGCGCCGCCCGCGTATGCGCAGGCTTGCGCGAGCAGAATCCGAACCACACCGGCGACGAAGAGTACAACCGTTTCCTTGCGGTCATTTTCCCATCCGATCAAATGCAGATTCTCCCGTACAACCGCGCCGTCAAAGACTTGAACGGGATGAGCCGGGAAGAGTTTTTGGCGAAAGTGAAGGAGCGCTTCGACGTGACGGAAAACGCGAACTCGCGCGGCCCCGGCAAGAGCGGTCACTGGCACATGTACCTCGACAAAAAGTGGTACGGCCTGACGCTGAAAAGTGGTGCGTCTTCGACCGAGGGTGATCCGGTCGCCGCGCTCGACGTGAGCGTGCTGCAAGATAATTTGCTCGACTCTATCCTCGGCATTAAGGACGTGCGCACCGACAAGCGCATTGATTTCGTCGGTGGCATTCGCGGCACGCAGGAACTGGCACAAATCGTTGATGACGGGCGCGCCGCCGTCGCGTTCGCACTCCACCCGACCTCGATTGACGACCTGCTCCGCGTCTCCGACGCCAACAGCATCATGCCACCGAAGTCCACCTGGTTCGAGCCGAAGCTGCGGGACGGGATTCTTATTCACGGGATATAGAAGTTTTCAGTTTTCAGCAGATCAGGCGTCCGACATGGTTGCTGCTGCTCCGGTAATTGGAAGCCGATGCTCTTTAACTCAAAACTCAAAACTGCTATGCGTGTACTCATTGCTGATAAATTTGAACAGTCGGGCTGTGATGGTTTGGCGGCCATTGGTTGCGAAGTTGTCTACCAGCCGGACGTGAAGGATGAAACGCTGGTCGAAGCGATTCGCGCGACGGGGCCGGATGTATTGGTGGTGCGTTCGACCAAAGTCAATGAAGCGATGCTTGATGCGGGCGCGCTGAAATTGGTGGTGCGCGCCGGTGCGGGCTACAACACGATTGATGTGGCGGCGGCGTCGCGACGCGGCATCTACGTCTCGAACTGTCCGGGCAAGAATTCCGTCGCCGTTGCCGAGTTGGCGTTCGCGCTAATTCTCGCGCTGGATCGGCGCGTTGCGGATAACGTCATCGAACTACGTCAGGGGCGTTGGAACAAAAAGGAGTTTTCCAAGGCGCGCGGCCTCTACGGGCGGACGCTCGGCCTTGTCGGGACGGGGCAGATCGGGCAGGAAATGATCACACGCGCGCGTGCGTTCGGGATGTCGGTCGTCGCGTGGAGTCGCCGCCTAACACCAGAACGCGCGGCAATGTTGGGCGTCGAGTACAGAGCAAGTCCGCGGGAGGTGGCGAGCGCTGCCGACATCATCAGCGTGCATCTCGCGTTGAAGCCGGAGACGCGAGGGATTATCGACGCGGACTTCTTCGGCGCGATGCGCGACGGCGCGTACTTCATCAATACTGCGCGTGGTGAAGTCGTAGATCAAGCGGCGCTGCTGCGTGCGATGCGCGAGCGCGGGATTCGCGCGGGGCTGGATGTGTACGCGGCGGAGCCAATCTCAGCGACGGGAGAGTTCACTGACGAGATTGCGAAAGAGACAAACCTCTATGGCACGCACCATATTGGCGCTTCGACCGATCAGGCACAGGAAGCGATTGCCGCCGAGACGGTGCGCATCATTCGTGCATTCAAAGAGACGGGCAAAGTTCCGAACGTCGTCAACCTCGCAGTGCGCACACCCGCGACGCACCTGCTCGTCGTCCGCCATCGCGACCGCCCCGGCGTGCTCGCCGCCGTCCTTGACGCGATTCGCGCCGCGACGATCAACGTGCAGGAGATGGAGAACATCATCTTCGAAGGCTCCGAGGCGGCGGTCGCCCGCATCAACCTCGAAGCCGCACCATCTGACGAGACGCTCAAGCGTTTGAGGGAAGAGAACGCGGACATCATCGAGTTAGATTTGTTAGAGCTTAGAAGTTGATTGGAAGAAACGCAGTTCAGACTTACTTCAACGCCGACGGAACGCAGCAGGTCGTCATCTTTGAGCGCGCGGATGAGAGCTTAGGCTTTGAAGAATTGAGGTTCGGCAGCGACGAGCGTGATTGGTTCCCTTGTGGGTGTTACTCGGCATCCTTCACAGACAATATAGAAATGGCTGTCCGCGAAGCCAGAGCGCGAGTCAAATGGTTAGCTGAAGCTGAAGATTAACAGTCGCGATGAAAACAACACTCATCACCGGAGCATCAAGCGGCATCGGCGAAGAGTTCGCGCGACAGTTGGCGCGGCACGGCGAGAACCTTTTACTGACCGCGCGCTCGGCGGACAAGCTCGCTTCGCTCGGCGACGAATTAAGTCGCGCGAATAAAATCGATGCTCAATTCGTTGCGCTCGATTTGACGGAGCGGGATGCGCCGCAGAAACTTTTTGACGAAACGACGCGGCGCGGATTGGAAGTCGAAACGCTCATCAACAACGCCGGCTTCGGCTCGATGGGTGACTTCACCGAGTTCGATATCGAGCGCGATTGGGCGATGATCGACTTAAACATCACGGCGCTCGTCGCGCTCACGCACCTTTACCTGCCGGCGATGCGCGAACGACGCCGAGGTGCCATTATCAACGTCGCTTCGACCGCCGCGTTTCAGCCGGTGCCTTACATGGCGACATATGCCGCAACCAAAGCGTTCGTGCTTTCTTTTTCGGAAGCGTTGTCGGAAGAGAATCGCGTCTCCGGCGTGAAGGTGTTGGCGCTGTGTCCGGGGACGACGGACACCAACTTCTTCGACGCCGCGCACGGCAAAGCTCCGCCAAAGAGCATCACGCAGACGCCCGCCGAGGTCGTCGAGACGGCGCTCACCGCGCTCGCGCGTAACAAAAGCCACGTCGTCTCCGGCTGGGGAAATTTTCTGATGACCGAAGCCGTGCGCTTCGTGCCGCGCTCGCTGATAACGCGCGTGGCGGCCCGTGTGGTGCGCGGTCGCCATCAACTCACGGACAGAAACAGTAAGACAAAGTAAGACCAGGGCACGCTTTTTTAGGGCCGCTTTGATTCGCAATTTTAGGAGACTTGAAAACAATGACCGAGAGAATTTTTAACTTCAGCGCGGGGCCGGCGGTGCTGCCGGTGCCGGTGCTTGAACAGGCGCAACGCGAGATGTTGAGTCTACCGGGTGTCGGGATGTCGGTGATGGAAATCAGCCACCGTTCCAAGGAATTTGACGACATCATCAACAGCGCAGAGCAATCCTTGCGTGAATTGATGGGCATCCCCGAAAACTACCGCGTCCTGTTTTTGCAGGGCGGCGCGAGCCTTCAGTTCTCGATGATACCGATCAACCTGCTGCCCGGAGGCGGGAGCGCCGATTACATCGTGACCGGCAGTTGGGGCAAGAAGGCCGTCAAGGAAGCGAAGCGCGTCGGCGGAGTCAACGTCGCCGCGAGCACGCAAGATGGCGGCTTCAAAAATATCCCGCCGCAGGATCAACTCAAGCTCGACCCGCATGCCGCATACGTTCACATCACGACGAACGAAACAATTGAGGGCGTCGAGTGGCACGCGGAACCGGAAGTGGGCGAAGTGCCGCTTGTCGCCGATGCGTCGTCGGACATTCTGTCGCACCCGATTCCGTTGGAGAAGTACGCGCTGATCTATGCCGGCGCGCAGAAGAACATGGGGCCGTCGGGCGTAACGCTCGTCATCATCCGCGACGACCTGCTCGCGCGCATCCCCGACGGCCTGCACACGATGCTCGACTATCGCACGCACGTTGAGAATAAATCTCTCTACAACACGCCGAACACGTGGGGAATCTATATTCTCAATTTGGTGTGTCAGTGGTTGAAGGAGAAGGGCGGCCTCGACGGGATGCACCGCGAGAACGAAGCGAAGGCGAAGTTGATTTACGACGCAATTGACGCGACCGATTTTTATCGCGGTCACGCCGACTCTGAAGCGCGCTCGTTGATGAACGTGACGTTTCGCTTGCCGTCGGAAGATTTGGAGAAGCAATTCGCGAAAGAAGCGACCACTGCCGGACTCGACGGGCTTAAGGGACACCGCTCGGTCGGCGGCATCCGCGCCTCAATCTATAACGCATTCCCGCGCGAAGGCGTCGAGGCGCTCGTCGCGTTCATGAAAGAGTTTGAAAAGAAGAACGGCTAGCAAAGGCTGATCATTCGTCTGGCGCGCGTCCGATGAATAGCTCGTAAGGAGGTCGAAGCGAATGAGTTTAGCGCAGTCGCAGATTCCCTACACCGTTGACGAATATCTCGCTCAGGAGCGGGCATCTGCGGAGCGGCATGAATACCTCGATGGACAGATTTACGCGATGGCGGGCGAAAGCCCTGAACACGGCGCGATCTGCATGAACCTAAGCCGGATTGTCAGTACCCATTTGCTGGGGAAGCGATGCCAGGCGTTCTCTAAAGACATGAAAGTTCGCAGCGGCCCGATTCCTAAAATAAGGCACATGACAAGAGGATTATATTCTTATCCTGATTTGCTGGTCGTCTGTGGAGAGTTGAAGTTTCATGACCGGCACCGCGATGTACTCATAAATCCAGCGGTCATCATCGAAGTTTTATCGCCAACCACCGAAGGCTTTGATCGCGGCGAAAAGTGGACGCGGTATCAGACGTGGCTGCCCGAGCTTACGGATTATCTTTTGGTCTCTCAATCCAAGCCGCAACTCGAACACTATCATCGTCAGGCGAGCGGCGAATGGCTTTACTCTTTGGTCAATGAATTGGAGAAAAGCGTTCACCTCCGTTCGATCAAATGCACTCTGCAACTCGCTGACGTTTACGACCGCATCACCTTCCCGATTGAGGAGGATGATGGGGAGGAGGATGAGGAGAAAGAGGCTTGAAGCGCCTGACGAGCTTTTTACTAGACAGGTCGGCGAGAAGTGTTCTCTGCAAAAGATAAAAGGGCTGCTCAATTACGGGCAGCCCTTTTGACATCGAGGTAGTTGGACTTTAGAAGTTGAACTTAAATCCGAGTTGGACTTGGCGCGGGATGTTGCGCTGTCCGTTGTTCGGGTTCAAGACGCCGAAATCATTGCTCGTGGCATTACCCGAAGACGGGCCGCCGAAGAGCGGTGTGTTGAAGACATTGAAGGCTTCCAGACGGAACTGGAAGCGGAGGCGCTCGGTGAAGGCGAACGTTTTGTTCAGAGCCATGTCGAACGTCGTCGCCGTCGGCTCGCGTAGATTGCCCAAGCGGAGCGGAGATGTCCGTAGCGTGTTGCCCGTGTTGCGCTCCGCAAACGCCGGATTGGTGCAAGCCTGCTGGACACGCCCGCCGCTCGCGTTTGTTACAAACTGCGTGGTCGTGCCGTCAAGTCTTCGCACGCAGTTATTGATGAAAGTCGATGTCGTGCCGGCAAGATTCTGATTACTTAGTGACGGATTGTCGATGCTCGGGTCGGCGATCAAATCGGCGTTACCCGGAAGATTAATCGGGCGACCTGAGCGGTAGGTGCCGATGACGCTGTACTCGAAACCACCGAGGATTAGGTTCGCGGCCCTGCCGGCGTCGCTGAAGAACTGCTGACCGCGTCCAAACGGTAGTTGATAAACAGCGCTCACCACGAGAACGTGCGGGGTGTCGAAATCAACGACCGCTCTCGTCGGCTTTGCGTCCTGATCATTGAGGAAGCCGAGCGCGCCGATGTTCTTCGAGAAGGTGTAGGAGACGACGCCGACCAGCCCGCCACTCAAGCGTTTTTCCAGGCTTGCTTGCAGCGAGTTGTAATCGAGTGTACCGACGTTCTCCGCGGAAAGCCTAACCTCACCGAATTCCGGGAACGGAAGTAGCAATCTTTGTCGTTGAATACTCGCGCCATTCAAAGCCGCGTTGCCCGGAATGAGTCCAGCGAACGGATTCGTTACATCCGCGTTGAAGAATGTCGGGTCTTGTCGGAAGCGTGCGATTTGTTCGGCAGAGTTGACATTCAGATTACGCGGGCCAGAGCCTTGCGCGTCACCGGTGAGAATGTCGCGGCTGCGGCTGCCGACATAAGAAACGTCCAGCTTCGTGCGGAACGGCAGTTCGCGTTGGATGCCGGCAGAGTATTGATGAATGTACGGAATTTGACGCTGCGGATTACTGAAAGTGATGTTGCCGCCGAGTGCTGTCAATTGTCCGAGCGACGCTCCGCTGGGTTGAGCAAGGCCGTTCGGGAACGGGTTGCTGAAAGCGTCGGCGCGCGGGATGAACTGGTTGACGCCGCCGCCCGTTAACGTACCGGTGAACGGTGTGATGACGCTGAAACCGGTCGAGCCGCCATATTCAGCCGACGGGAAGTAAAAGAGTCCGTAGCCGCCGCGCAGCACGGTTTTGTCGTTCAGTTGATAAGCGACGCCGACGCGCGGCTGAAAGTTATTGCGGTCGGGTTCGAACGCGCCACGCGGTTGTCCGCCGACATCCGTGAAGAGCAATCCGCCCGTCAGGTTGGTGCACGCGGGGCAATCAGTCGTCGAGGCGTTCCTCACGGCAGCCGCCAGTGGGTTAGGTTGATCAATGGTTTTTTGCTTTGATGCTTAACTACAGAAATTTGGAAAGGGATTTAGAAGTGTAGGACGTTTGAACTGTAGGCATGCTAAGTTTATTAGAAGCTATCTCAAAAATCATTCTGACTGAACCAAGAGTGTGATTCCCTTCAGACTTTTTAAGCGCGCGTCAGCAGTATCGTATTTTTGAGATAGCTTCTAGGTAGAAAAATCAAGACCTAATTAAGAATCGGTTCAGGCGCTCGACTTTGAGAGAGGTAACATCAAATAAAATGAACCAGTCCTTTGTTAACTTTGCCGGGAAGGAGTTGGTATCTGTCACTGCGGCGATGACACGCATGCTGACCTGCGCTGCGTTGATGATTGTCTTTGCGCTTGCATCGGCAAACATGTTCGCGTCAACACAAGTTGAACTGCAACCTCTCGCCGCGCAGGCCCGGCGCATCGTCGAGGCGCTGGATTATCTCGGTCGGCCTCTCAGCGCGTCTGAAAAGATGGAACTGACGCGGGCATTTGACGGGGAGAATGAAGCGCGCGCCGTGGCCGACATCCAGCGCGTGCTCGACAGACACTGCCTGGCCGTGATTCAGATCAGCCCGGAGAGTCGGGTTAAAGTTGTGCAGGGGCTGGCGCCGGCGGAACTTGACGAAGGAGGATGGCGCGTCTTTCTCGTCAAGGTGCGCAACGAGGCCGGCGTGACGGCGCAGTTGAAAGCGGAAAGTCCGAATGCCCTGCGCGTCTTCAGGCGTCCGAGCACCGACTATCCCGGCACGCCGCGCCCCCGACAGAGCGTAACGCGCGGTGATGTCTCGCGACGCTGGCTCGACCTTTCGATGTTCGATAGTCCGCCGCTTGCGCCGCGTCTCTCAGGACTCGAAGTCGAATACCGCATCATCCAACTCTACAGCCGCGACCGCAGGCGGCGCGAAGCCGAGATCAGCTTCAACGTCGGACAGGGCACACAGGACATCGGCTTCCGAAACAACGTCCACATCCTCTTCAACTGTCGGCCATCAACCAGCATCACGCTCCGGATTCGAGATGAGCGAGACCGACCGACTACAGCATCATTCATCATTCGTGATCGACAGGGACGCATTTATCCGCCGCTCGCTAAGCGTCTCGCGCCCGACTTCGCATTCCACCCGCAGGTCTATCGTCAAGACGGCGAGCGGGTCACGCTTCCCGTCGGAGAGTACGAAGTCGAATACACGCGCGGCCCCGAATACGTTGTCAAAAAGCAGATGCTCAGAGTCGTCGAGAGCCGGAGTCCAATCGCGTGGACATTTCAGTTGGAACGCTGGATAGACCCGGCACAGCGCGGCTGGTATTCGGGCGATCATCACATTCACGCCGCCGGCTGCTCTCATTACGAAAGTCCGACGCAAGGCTTTTTGCCGGAGCACATGATCCGCCACATCGCGGGCGAAGCGTTGAACGTCGGGACCGTCCTGACATGGGGACCTTGTTATTACTTTCAGAAACAATTCTTCGAGTCCAAAGTTAATAAGCTTTCCACTGCTGACAACCTGATGCGTTACGACCTGGAGGTGTCCGGCTTTCCGTCGAGCCACAGCGGACATCTCGCGCTGTTGCGTCTGAAGGAACAGGACTATCCCGGTACGAAGAAGATCGAAGATTGGCCGACGTGGGATTTGCCGATTCTGAAATGGGCGAAGGCGCAGGGCGCGATGGTCGGTTTCGCTCATTCGGGTTGGGGGTTGGAAGTGAAATCGAATGAACTTCCGAACTACGAGTTGCCTCCATTCGACGGCATCGGCGCTAATGAGTACATCGTCGACGTAACGCACGATGCGGTTGATTTCATCTCGGCGGTTGACACGCCTTACACGTGGGAACTCAACATCTGGTATCACACGCTCAACACCGGTTTCCGCACGCGCATCAGCGGCGAAACGGATTTTCCATGTATCTATGGCGAGCGCGTCGGATTGGGCCGGTCATACGTCAAACTCGACGGGCCACTCGATTACGATGCGTGGGTCGGCGGCCTGCGCGACGGGCGCTCGTATGTCTCCGACGGTAAAAGTCATTTCCTCGATTTCCGAGTCGATAATATTTCCGTCGGAACAAGTGGCAGCGAGTTGAAACTGGAGAGTACGCAGAAGACCGTGCGCGTGACCGCAAAGGTGGCAGCCCGTTTGGACGTCAATCCGAATGAAGCGATACGTTCACGACCCATCAACGAGCAGCCGTACTGGGACATTGAGCGCGCCCGCATCGAAGCGACTCGCGAAGTCCCGGTCGAGGTGATCGTCAACGGTCGGACAGTGGCGCGGCGGAACATTCTCGCCGACGGGACGACGGTGCATGACCTGATGTTTGACGTTCGCGTTGAACGCAGCAGTTGGATCGCGCTCCGAATTCTGCCTTCATCGCACACCAACCCGGTGTTTGTGATGGTTGATAATCAGCCGGTTCGCGCGTCACGCCGGAGCGCCGAGTGGTGCCTGAAATCGGTAGATCAATGCTGGAGTCAGAAAGCCTCGAAGATCGCCGCGCACGAGCGGCCCGCGGCGGAGAAGGCTTACGAGCACGCGCGGCAAGTGTACCGGCGAGTTCTTGCGGAGAGCACCGTGGATTAACGTCTCAAGACGAACATTTCTAACAGACAAGCAAAGCACGAAGGACACATGCCCTTTAGAGTCTTTGTGCCTTTAGAGTTTTTGGCCGGCGTGTCGTAAAATTCTGAGAGTCTGCTGAACCGAAAATCGAAAGCATTTATTCAACGACCGTATGAAAAACCCAGTGTCCGTCTCTATCTTTTTTTTGACCTGCGTGCTGCTGATGGGAACATCGGCGTTCTCGCAGGTGACGCGCAGCCTGCCGCCGGAAGAGAACGTGGCGAAGAACATTTCGTCAGCCGCTGAAGTCGTCACCGAGCGACATCTGCGCAATGTCCGACAACTGACATTCGGCGGCGAGAATGCCGAGGCTTACTTCAACGGCGACGGCTCGCGCTTGATCTTTCAATCGAAACGCGAGGGACGCGGTTGCGATCAGATTTACACGATGCGCGCCGACGGTTCGGATGTGCGCATGGTTTCGACCGGCGGCGGCGCGACGACATGCTCGTACATGTTTCCGAACGGGCGACGGATTCTTTACGCCTCGACGCACCTCAACAGCGCAGAGTGCCCGCCGCGCCCCGATTTTTCGCGTGGCTACGTGTGGCCGATTCACACGACGTTCGACATCTTCACGGCGCGACCCGATGGCACCGACCTGAAGCGATTGACGGACGCGCCCGGCTACGACGCCGAAGCAACCATCTCGACCGATGGGCGAAAGGTAGTGTTCACCTCGATGCGCGGCGGCGACCTCGACATCTACACGATGGATGCTTCGGGAAAGAACGTCCGGCGTTTGACGACGGAACTCGGTTACGACGGCGGCGCGTTCTTCTCGCGCGACGGCAAGCAGATCGTCTATCGCGCATTTCACCCGAAGACGCCGGAAGAGATTGCGCGCTATAAGCAGAAGCTCACGGAGAACGTCATCGAGCCGAACGTGTTTGAAGTTTGGGTGATGAACACCGACGGCACAAATAAGAGGCAGGTCACGAAACTCGGCGCGGCCAGTTTCGCGCCGTACTTTCTGCCGGACGGCAAACGCATCATCTTCGCGTCGAACGTCAACGATCCGAAGAAGCGCAACTTCGATCTGTATGTAGTGAACGCCGACGGCACCGGACTTGATCGCGTGACGTACAACGAAACCTTCGACGGCTTCCCGATGTTCTCGCCCGACGGAAAAAGACTGGTCTTCGCATCGAACCGCAACGCCAAAGAGCGCGGCGACACGAATGTGTTTATCGCCGACTGGGTTGAGTAGTTAAGCATCCGTCTCGGATTTAACATCTGAGATGTGGAGTTTGAAGTTAACAGCTTTTGAGATTTGAAATCATGTGTCACAAATTCCTTCGTAGCTTTCTCATCGTCGCGTTCCTTGCGTCGAGTGTTTTCGCGCAGCAACCGGCGCGGACGATTAACACCGGCCCTGATACGGAACGTCTGCGCGCACACGTTACTTACCTTGCCTCAGATAAATTAGACGGTCGGCGCACCGGCACGGCGGGCGCGGAAGCGGCGGCGCAATATATCGCTGACGAGTTTAAGCGGCTCGGTCTGCGTCCCAGCACGCACGGGAAAGTTACATTCAACGGAAAGACAGAGGGTGCGTTTGCCTCGTACATTCAGGCCTTCCCGTATGTCGCGGGCGTCGAACTTGGAGAAGGTAACGCGATGAGTTTCTCGCCGCGTGCCAGTGACACAGCGGCGGGTGCGAAACCGGCGTCGCTCGATCTGCGCCTTCGAGAAGACTGGATGCCGCTCGGTTTCAGCGGCAACGGGCGCGTGGATAAAGCCCCGGTCGTGTTCGTCGGCTACGGCATCAAGGCAGGAGAGTTGAATCACGACGACTATGCCGGGGGCGACGTGACGAACCGCGTCGTCGCCGCTTTCGCGGGTACGCCCGACGGCGACAATCCGCACGGCAAGTTCGCGCTCTATGGCGATCTTCGTTTGAAGGCCGCCGCCGCGCGTGGTGCCGGCGCGAAGGCACTCGTCATCATCGCGACCGAAGACAACTTCAAGGAGGACAAACTCGCGCGCCTCGCGTATGACAACGCGGGCGGCGACGCGGGGCTGCCGGTGATTGTCGTGTCACGACAGTTCGCCGCGCAGGCCAGCGGACGGAGCCTGACGGAGTTGCGTGAGTTCGAGAAAGAAATGCGTGCCGGCGCCGCCGCTGCCCCCCGCTTCACGCCGGACGCCTCACTCAGCATCGCCGTCAACGTGATGCGCGTCGAGCGACCGGCGCACAACGTCGTCGGCATCCTTGAAGGCTCCGACCCGCAGTTGAAGAATGAAGCGATCATCATCGGCGCGCACTACGATCATCTGGGGCGCGGCGGGCAGGGGAGTCTCGCCGCGCGCGAGGGCGAGATTCATCACGGCGCGGATGATAACGCATCGGGCACGGCGGCTTTGCTCGAACTCGCGCGACTCTTCGTCGAGGAACGCGGCAAGTTGCGGCGCTCGGTAATCTTCATCGCGTTCGGTGGTGAAGAAGAAGGACTGCTCGGCTCTAACTTTTACGTTAATAACCCGGCGATGCCGCTCGCGCAAACCGTCGCGATGGTCAACATGGATATGGTCGGGCGCTTGAAGGAAGACCGTCTGCTGATCGGCGGCACAGGCACCGCGCCGGAGTGGAGCGCGTGGATCGCACGCGCTAACGTCGACCCGAATATCAAGATGGTCGTCGCGATGAATGGAGTCGAGGGGAAGACGGCGAATGGTTCCGGTATTGAAGTCCCGGCGGTCGTTGGCGCCAACGGTCGGGTGATGGCGACCGCGAATACGCGCGGGCGTTTCGCTCTGACGCTTAACGAAGACGGCTTCGGACCGAGTGACCACTCATCGTTCTATGCAAAGAAGATTCCGGTGCTTTTCTTCTTCACGGGAACGCACGAGGATTACCACAAGCCGTCGGACACGGCGGAGAAGATTAACTACGAAGGTGCGACGCGCGTCGTTTCGTTCGTCCGCGAGATCGTGCGCGATTTGCAGGTGAGTGAGCGCCGCCCGACATATGCGCTCACTCGCAGTCAGAGTGCGGGACGCGCGACCGGCTTTCGCGTCTACCTCGGCACGGTGCCGAACTACGCCGAGACGACCGATGGGATGAAACTCGACGCGGTACGCGATGATTCACCGGCGGCGAAGGCCGGACTGCGCGCCGGCGACGTGATCGTAAAGCTGGCCGGGCGCGATGTGCGCAATGTTTATGATTACACCTCCGCCCTTGCTGAGATGAAAGCCGGACAAGAGTATGACATGGACGTAATGCGCGACGGTCAGCGCCTGACAATGAAGCTCATCCCAGCCGCACGAAAATAGTGCTGAGTGCTGAGTGATTGAGTACTGAGTACTGAGACACATTCCGCTCAGTCCTCATTACTTTCCTTCTGGTACTCAGTACTCTTCAGGGCGTCGTTCGCTGTACGTTTTTCTTGAAAAGGGTTGGCCTTTGGCGCAGAATACGCGCAGCAAAATCTTGCTCGGATGTTTCTCGTGAAGGCGCGAGTTCATCTTTAGTTCATCCCCGCCTGTGCCCCGCTCCGCGAAGGGTTCTGATTTGATGATCGGACAGACCGTCTCTCACTACCGCATTCTCAGCCGACTCGGTGAGGGTGGGATGGGTATCGTCTACGTCGCCGAAGACCTGCGTCTCGGTCGCCGCGTCGCGCTTAAAGTCCCGACCGCCATCGGCGGCGAGAAGAAATACCGCGCGCGATTCCTGCGCGAGGCGCGGGCGATTTCGGCGCTCTCTCATCCGAATATTGCCACCGTCTACGACTATGGCGAGACCAACGGCGGGCAACCATTCATCGTGATGGAGTTGGTCAATGGTCAGACACTCAGCGACATCCTGCTGGCAAGTGCGCTGACAATCTCACGTGCCGTTGAAATCATCGAGGATGTCGCAAGCGCCCTGTCTGAAGCCCACCGGCACGGCATCATCCACCGCGACATCAAACCATCCAACATCCTGATCGACGAGCGCGGCGAAGTGAAGGTGCTCGACTTCGGACTCGCGAAACAACTCGGAGAGGAGGGCGCGCCCGGCTCCGGTCCGTACGCGCAGACGATGCTCTCGACGCAGACGCGCAGCGATGTGGTCGTCGGTACGCCGCTCTATCTGTCGCCCGAACAGGCACGAGGCGCGAAGGTCGACGGGCGCAGCGATTTGTTCGCGCTCGGCGCGTTGCTCTACGAATGCGTCGCGGGTCGCCCCGCCTTCTCCGGCGCGAACGTCATCGAGATCGGCGCGCAAGTGCTGCACATCGATCCGGCCCCGCCGTCGCGGTTCAATCCACGCGTGCCGTCGGAATTGGATCGCGTCATTCTGAAGTCGCTCGCCAAAAAACCTGAAGCGCGCTATCAATCCGCTGCCGAGTTGATCGACGACCTGCGCGCGGCGCGGGGACGGCTTTCGGCGACAGACACGACGCGCACGCGGCGGTTGATGACGCAGACGATGCCGGGCGCGCGTTCGAGTCTGCTGATAACGCTGTCCGAGAATCTGCGGCGCCCGCGATTGTCGCCCGCCGCCTTTATCGCGGCGCTGGCCGTGTTGATCTTCGGCGTCTGGGGGTACGCGCGCTGGCGTGCTCCGACGCTCCATCAACCACTGCCGGAAGCCGTCACGTGGGCCGAGCAGGGAGCGAATTTTCTTCGCGCCGGCGCTTACGACCAAGCTCGGCGCGCGCTCGAACGCGCCGTCGAAGTGGATGGAAAGTTTGCGTTCGCGCATGCGGAACTGGCCGAGGCGTGGGCTGAACTGGACTACTCAGACCGGGCCAAAGACTCGCTGCTGGTAGCCGGCAGACTCGTCCCCGAACGTTCGGCGTTGCCGCCACTCGACGCCCTCTACCTCGACGCCGTGACGGCCACCGCGACGGGCGACTTCGCGCAGGCCATTAAATCTTATCAGGAGATAACACGGCGCAAGCCGAAAGACGCGCAGGCTTATGTCGATCTCGGTCGGGCATATGAGAAGAGTGATGAGGTGCAGCCGGCGATTGATAATTACGTCCGGGCGGCGGACCTCGACCCGCAGTACGCGACGGCCTTCCTGCGACTGGGCATCCTCTACGGGCGAAAGCAAGACCTGCCAAGCGCGCTGGCGAATTTCGACAAGGCCGAGCAACTCTACGATGCGCAGCACAACACAGAGGGGCGCACCGAGGTGTTGCTGCGGCGCGGCGCGTTGCGTGATGTGCTCGGCGACTACTCAACGGCGGGCGCCGATTTGCAGCAGGCGTTGAAATTCGCCGACCTCAGTAAGAATATGTACCAACGCACTCAGGTGCTGTTGGCTCTAAGCAGCGTCTACTACGCTGACAGCAAACGGTTGAACGAGGCCGAGCAGTACGCGCGCGAGTCGGTCACGCTGGCGCAGTCCAACGGCATGTACAACCTGACGGGGCGTGGTCTGGTCGACCTCGGCAACATCCACCTGGTGCGTGGCGACTACGGCGAAGCGGAAAATAATTTTCGTCAGGCGCTTGATCTGGCACAGCGATACAAGACGCGCCGCCAAGAAGCGCGCGCGTGGCTGTCATTGGGGAGCGTCCTCATTCAGCAGGCCAGGACGGACGAAGGGATACGCTACGTCGAGCAGGCGCTGGCCTATTACCTGTCTGCCGGATTCCGTAAAGAGGCGTTGCAGGCTTACAGCTTACTGGGACGCGCCAATCGTCGGAAGGGTGATTACGAGGCCGCGCTCCGCGCCTTCGAGCCGCAACTCCGGGCCGCGCAGGAGATAAACTTCACGCAGCACGTCGCGCTCTCGCACGGTGACATCGGCTCTGTGCTCGTTCGTCAGGAGCGATACCCGGAAGCCCTCAAGCACTTCGAAGAGAGTCACGCCATTAACAAAGCGCGCGACAACAAACAGGGCGTCGGCTACAGTCTGGTGAATCAGGGCGACGTGCTCGCGAAACTGGGACGGCGGGCGGAGGCGCGCGCGGCACTCGATCAGGCATTGACGATTGCGAATCAGCCGAGCGGCTATAAAAATTTACTGACCAGTCTCTGTTTGGTGAAGGCGGAAATGGCGCTCGGCGAGCGGCAATTTACGGAGGCGAGGACGGCGAGCAAGCAAGCCCTGACGCTGGCCGGGACGCAGAACCCGGAGGCCGCGGTTGACGCCCATCGGATGCTCGGCTTGGCGCTGGCCTCCTTCGGCAAAATGGTTGAAGCGAAGCGGTCGTGCGAAGAAGCGATCAAAGTCGCGGCGCGCGTCGGCGACGAAAAACTGCGCTTCCAATCGCTGCTGGCACTGGCCGATGTGTTGTTGGAGAGCGGCGGCGACAAAGATGCGTTGGATAGTGCGCGGCGGGCACATCAGCACTTCGCGCAAAACGGACAGGATGATTCGGCATGGCGTGCACTGCTGATCGCTGCTCGATCCAGCCGCCGCGCCGGGCAAAATTCGGAAGCCCGCGAGTACGCCACACGTGCCCGCGTGCTACTTCTCGGCCTTGAGCGAAAATGGGGGGAAGAGCAGTACCGCGGATACCTCTCGCGCCAGGATGTTCAGCACCTTAACCGACAGCTCAACGATGTATTGACTGTCGAGAAGTAATCTCACCACACAAACCCCAAAGGAGAATCAACATGCCTGCTGACGAACCGATCACCATCAAGGGCGGCTCCGTGACGATTGAATACAACGAAAGCAATTTCACAACCGAGCCAGACGGTAACAAGCATTATTGCAGGGATAAGAAGATCCACCGGATTGAGATTACCGGTGGCGGAGTTAGTTTCAACGAGAAGGTGGAGGGTAACGACTGCGTCATCACGGTCTATTACGGCTGACAGCCATAGTCGACCGCCGTTGAGAGATTGACCTCAATCAACTAAATCCACACCTCCTGCCGCGGGACGCGGATCAGCCGACTTGGTTGATCCGCGCCCCGTCGTTTTTTTGTAGAGCGCAACGTGACGGGCGAACTGCTCCGTGGCTGACTCCCCGCCCAACTTCCCGTTGGATTCGTCTTCGCCAACCCCATCATCAAACGCCGCCCGTCCGCGCCGCTCGCTGACAGCAGCCTCAGCGACATTAACGAGCCACCACAGCGTACCGCGTGCGCCGAGGTGCTCACGCACGCGCTGGAAAATTCGCGGATACATTTTCGCGGTGTGGCCGAGCAAACTCTTGAGCGCGCCGAACGTCATCCGGTCTTGAAACAACTCGCGTCGCACGCGCTCGTCGAGGGTGTGAAGGGCGGCCATCACGGCGTTCAGCGTCTCGTTAATCGCCGACGGCGCGCTCTTCGGTGCGGGGCGGAGGAACTCGGCGAGGCTCGCCATCTGCGCGACGCGCGGTTCGTAAGCGTTGATTTCGCCGAGCGCGGCGGCGTCAAGCAAATCTGCTTTTAGCGCGAGGCTCGTCAGATGCGTCAACCGCCGCAGGTTCCGCACGTGCGAGCCGAAGCCGCAGAAGGTGAGTGGGCTGGAGAGGCCAGCGGCGTCGCCGATCAGCATCACGCGGTCGGCGGCGGTACGCTTTCCGCCGCCCAACCGTCCGTGATGATGGAAACTCGGAATGTAACCGAAGACAGGCTTCTGCACACGCCACTGCGCGCCCGCGCGTTTATAACTCGGCAGCAACTCGAAATACTTTTCAAAGAGCGCGAGAATGGATTTATCGGCGGGTGAGTTCACCGCGTCGTAAAAGAATAGATACGTTGTGTACTCGTCACGGCGTGGATTGCCGGCGAAGCCTTCCCAAATCAGTTGACGATGGTCGCTCGCGTCCTGTGTGCTGACGAGAATTTCGCCGACACCGAAATCAACTTTGTCCGGTTCCTCTCCGCGTGCGAATCCACGCGCCACCGTCCCGACCGTCGGGCACACGTGGGTCACCGCGCGTCCGCCGTTAATCTGGCGCGCGACCGGCGAACTGGTGCCCGTCGCGTCAACAAACAAGCGGGCGCGATACAGTCTGTGCGCACCATTGCCGCCCTCGACCTCAACCGACACTTGATCCGGCTCGACATAGCAGCGGACGAAACGCAAGCCGTCGAGCAGTGCGCCGCCCGGCGCACCGTGGACGTGAATCTTGGCAGCAGCGAGCGCCAGCAGTTTGTCGGCGTCGAGTGCGACATCAAGCACGCCGTTCATCCACAGCGGTTCGGCCTTAACGCGCGACGCGGCGTCGTGAAATTTGACGAAGCCGGCGCGGTAGCGGTTAACGACTGCGCTCTCGATCTCGTCTGTGGTAAACAGTCCGGCGTGATCGAACTCGCGCAACTCTTCGTCGGAGATGTTCCAGTCGCGATGCGTGCGTCCGACCGTGTGCGCGTCAAAGACCATCACGCGCTGACCGTAGCGGCAACTCATCACGGCGGCGTGCAGCAGGCCGAGCACGCCGCCCGCATAGATAATATCGAACGTACCTTCAACCGCCAGCCCCGCCGGCGGTGCGCCATGCACGATGACCTCTGCGGTGACATCGCCGCCGTTTGCTGCCTGCTGCCATCGTGCATCCAGTTCCCAGACGCGCCGCAGCCACGCCTCGCGTTCAGCGAGACTGCCGAAACTGGCAACTGTCAGTGGGTAGCGTTGGCGGAAATAACTAAGGTCCGGTGTGCCGTCCTTCGCCGTGGCGCGGGGCCGCTGACGGAGCGTGGTTGAAGGGACAGCAGCCATAAAACAGATTCCGAAAAGCGTTAGGTTGAATTTAAGCCTCGCCGATTTACGCTACGTGGTGTGGTCGAGCGAAAGGGGATGGCACGAGAGTGTAACCGATGCGAATGGGTGCGTCCACCGCGCAGAAAAACGGTGAAAAATGTGTGCCATGAGACGACGAAAACGCGCTCTGGATTGGGGAGCGAAAAGTGAGGTGACTGAGGAGTGGAAACGGGGCCAACGCGCTCTTAGTCACCGGTTAACCCGCGTTTCACCATCTCTCAAATCGCAGTCGTCCGTGACTCTTAACATTGCCTGCTCTGACTCATCCTCTCGTCAGGCGCGGCTCCGCGAGATGAGGCCGATGACCGCGACGAACAACGCGGCACCGATGATCGACCAAACGACGGGAAAACTCGTCCCGCCGATTTGTAGCGCGAACACTTCAGGCAATTTGAGCGAGCGCGCCAGCCAGACGCCGAGTAGCGCGCCGATGAAACCGAGTGCAATCGAGACCAGACAGCCGCCGCGCGTGTAGCCCCCAATCGCCTGACCGAGCGCGCCGCAGATGCCCGCGACGAGAAGCAATATCAACAGATCAACCCAATTCATTTTGTGATCCTCCGTTCGTTATGGTTCCCAGTGATGCCGATTAGTCGGACTTCGCCTGATAGTCGATGAGCAATCTACTTTCGAGGGTTTGGAATTTTGTCTTCCCAATTTGTCCGCCAGCCAATATAATATCCGACAGGGGTGAAAGTCACTTTCACCGCCACCGATCACCTCCCCAAAGCACTCGGTTCTTTGACTCCGCGTTAAGACTATCCGGAAAGCGCGGGGCCTCCCCAAAAAGAGAATTGACAGACGCCGGTTGACGCTTGCCCAGACTGAGACGGATGAGTGCGGACGCCCTCGCAGTCAAGGTACGAGCGTCAAGACAGTCGGCGACACAGTTGTCGTGACTGCCGTTAATTATCCGGCGGGGTTTCGAGTCAGGGCATCATCAGCATTAAATCACTTTCAGGAGATTCAACTAAAATGCGTAAATTATTTTCCGCCTCGCTACTCATCGCCGCCGTGTTCGGCGCCGCACTCGCCCAGCAACAACAACCGACGCTAACGTCCACGCCGCAGAGCGCGGACAGCGGCAGCAGCATCCCCAATATGGGCCGTGCCCCTGACCAGCCGGGCGGCATCGGTCGCCTCGACTTGCGCGTGGTCGACCAGGGCGGTGCTCCCCTCAAGGGCGTCTATGCCTACCTCGAATCCGTTACACGAAGGAACATGGAGCCGTTCCGTTGCGAGACGTGGGACTGGACTGACGCACGCGGCGTCGCGGTGCCGAGACCGATTCACATGGGGCGGCTTAAACTGACGCTCAAAGCCAAAGGCTTTCAAACTCAAGAGATTGAAGTTTCTCCGGCCAGCTTAGCCGAGCCGGTGCACGTGACGATGGTCAGCAAGAAATAGTAGTCAGACAAACAGAAAAGTAAAAAGGCAAAAGTGACGACGCAGGTAACCGCCGCGTCGTCACTTTTGCCTTTTTACTTTTACCTCTTGACCTGACTCTGGAGCCACTCGCGCACCACGTCACGGGCGGCGCGTTTCTTTCCGTCGACTTCGTAATTTAAGCGACGCATTTCTTCGGTCGAGAGCGACCCGCCGAGGCTGGCAATCGCTTCCCGCGCCGCTGGCACACGCGCGAAGCGGTCGCGGCGAAAGACGATCATCGCTTCGTAGGGCGGGAAGTAACGGCGGTCGTCGGCGAGTTGAACGAGATCGAGCGCCGTGATCAACCCATCGGTTGAGTTGCCCGCGATGATGTCCACCTCGCCCGCCGCGAGCGCGCGATAGCTGAGCGACAAGTCCATCTCGCGCGGCTGCCCGTTGAAGCGGATGCCGTAGGCGCGCGTGAAACCGTCGTAGCCATCCGGGCGTGATTTGAAATCCTGGCCGAACCCGGCACGCCACCGCGTCGCATGCGGCACGGCATCCGAGACGGTGCGTAAACTCAATCGCCGCGCATCATCACCGCGCACCAGAATCGCAAAATCATTGCTGAACCCGAGCGGCGCGCTCACCTCAAGGTTGAAGCGTTCACTGTACTCACGTCGCACTTGTTCGTAGACCGCGCGTGGGTCAGTCGACGGCGCGTGCTTCAAAATCGCGGTCAGAGATGTGCCGCTATATTCCGGGTAAGCGGCGATCTGCCCGGCCACCAGCGCGTCGTGGCATAAGTTGCCGCCCAACTCGAAGCGGCGCTCGACCCGTAGTCCACGCGCTTCGAGCACCTGCGCGATTAATTCGCCGAGGACGATCTGCTCGGTGAAATCCTTCGAGCCGATCACCAACGGCGCGTCAACTTCAGCACGACCATCGCTCGATCCTGACGACTGACTTCCACGCCACACGCCGAAAGCGATCACACCGCCAATCACCACGATGACGAGGACAGCCGCCGACAGTACCAGCGGCGTCGCGCGACGTTTCGCAAACATCGCGCCGTGCGCCGCTCCGCTCCGACGCCCGACCGCGAGCCGTGACTCCAGCATCCCGATCAGCCAGTCGGCGGCGAGCGCCATCATCGCCGCCGGCAGCGCGCCCGCGAGGATCAGAGTGTTGTCGTTCATCCGCAGGCCGCGAAAAATATATGTGCCGAGTCCGCCTGCGCCAATCGCCGCCGCCACCGTCGCGACCCCGACCGAGATCACCGTCGCGACGCGCACGCCCGCGAGAATCACGCTCGTGGCGAGCGGCAATTCCACCTGCCGCAAGACCTGCCGGTCGGTCATCCCCATCGCGACTGCCGCTTCACGCACGCTCCGGTCGACGCCTTCGATACCGGTCACGGTGTTGCGGATCACGGGCAGCAGCGCATACAGCACGAGTGCGACGATGGCCGTGCGCGCGCCGATGCCGCCGATGAATGGCAGCGGGATGAGCAGGCCGAAGAGCGCGAGGCTCGGCACCGTCTGCAAGATTCCGGCGAGCGCCAGCACCGGGCGCTTTAGCGCGACGCGGCGCGTCAGCAACACGCCGAGCGGGATGCCAATCGCGACCGCGCAAGCCGTCGAGATCAGCACCAGCATCAAATGCTCCGTCGACAGCGCCAGCATCTCGCTCCAGTGTCGTCTGATGAATTCGACTGCGTTCATTCCATGCTCACTTCAGTTCGCTCCGCCGCGCCGGACACTTCGTCACTGACTCCGTCGCCGATGTCGTTGCCGGTGCCTGTGTCATCATCGCTGTCGTTGACTTTCAACGTGTCGCGGTAAGCGCGGGCGTGCGGCTCGTCCGAGCGCATGAAGCCTTCCGGTGAATCCAGCAGCACGAGCCGCCCGGCGTGCATCAGTCCGACGCGCGTCCCGACGAAGAGTGCTTCGCGGACGTCGTGCGTCACAAAAACCGCCGTCTTACCGAGCCGCCGTTGCAACGCGCGAAATTCTTTCTGAAGTGATGCGCGGGTCAGCGGGTCGAGCGCGCCGAACGGCTCGTCGAGCAGCAGCAACGGCGGGTCAGAGGCCAGAGCGCGAGCGACGCCGACGCGTTGCCGCTGTCCGCCGGAGAGTTCGTGCGGGTAGCGTCCGGCGAACGAGTCAGGTTCGAGTCCGACGAGACTCAGCATCTCGCGCACACGTTCGCGCACACGCTCCGCCGGCCATCCTTCGAGTTGCGGTACCAGCGCGACGTTACGTTCGACCGTGAAGTGCGGGAACAGTCCGGCGTCCTGGATGACGTAGCCCGTCGAACGGCGCAGACGAATCGGGTCCCACTCAGTCGTTGATTTACCCTCCACGGTAACGGTGCCTTCAGACGGCAGCAGCAGACGATTGATCAGCTTCAGCGTCGTCGTCTTGCCGCACCCCGACTCACCGAGCAGCACCAGCGTCTCGCCGCGCCGGATCACCAGATCAAGATTGTCGAGAATCGGCGCGGCGAGTTGCGGCACGCCGTAAGTGACATTACGGAACAGCACCGCCGCGTCGCTTGAATGTGAAGACATGATTTAAGTAACGCGCGCCTGCTCGATGACGTTCTTGATGGAGCCGTGCCAGTTGCGTAGCAGAATGTCAGCCGGACAAACTTCATCCTCAATCACTTGCGCGCGCAGCACATCAAGGTAACGGGCTTCGCCGGGCGCGATGCGTTCGAGACCGGAAGCGGCGAGCGCGACGATTTCTTTGGCGAGACCGAGGACGTTGACGCCGACGACGTGGGCGGCGAGTCCGTCGCGCGCGACCGCTTCGCGTAAGAATACTGCGTCGGTGCTGTTTAGCGACGGCGCGACGCGCAGCGCTTCGTCGAGCGCGTCGCGGTCATATATCAAACCTTTCCACAGTGCCTGCAACGCGAGCGCTATTGAGAGACTGCCGGAGTCGGCGTTACGCAATTCGATGTGCTGCTTCAAGCGCGCATCGGTGAAGATCGTCGTCAGATGGTCAACCCAATCGCCGAAAACCGGACTGATATCGCCGCAGCCACGCTCAAGAAATTCGCCGAAACTGATACCGGTCGGCCCATCGAGGTAACGCTCTTCGCGACGCGCGAAAAGCATCGGCACGCCGCGCACGTATTCAACGAACGCAGCAAGCGAAAAATCGTCGGTCAGCGCGGGCGGTGCGAGACCGGTGCGGTCGTCGTCTGTCTCTAGCCACACGGCGGCGCGCGTCGATTTATAGCCGGAGAGTTGACCGTCTTCAAACGGTGAGTTGGCGAAGATGGCCGTCACGATTGGCGCGAGGCGATTGCCGAGGATGAATTTCTTTGCGAGGTCGTCTTCCGAATCGTAGTCGAAGTTAGCCTGAATCGCGGCGGTGCGACACATCATGTCCCACGCGCGCCGACCGCGCGTCGCAAGATAGGGGCGCATCACCCCGTAACGTGCCTTCGGGAACCAGCGTTGCTCACGGATTGTCCGAAGCGGGTCGAAGCCGGTCGCGAGAAAAATGAAACCGTTGCTCTCGCCGATTTCTCGCAGTCGCGTCAGGTAGCGCTTCAATTCTCGTTCGACGCCGGCCAGCGTGCGTTGCGGCGCGCCGGAGAATTCAACCTGTCCACCGGGTTCAACCGTCACGCGCCCAGCCCCGCCCGTCACAGAGGCTTCGACAATCGTGTGGCCTTCATAGATCAGGTCATCCGTCGAAGCGGCGAACCCGGCGAGCACCGTCTGCACCTGCGCCGCGTCGAGGCGTTCGAGCGTGTCAGCTTCGTAGCCGAACACTTCAAACTCGACGCCGCATCGCCAGTCATCGGCGGGCTTCGCGCCCCGGCGCAGGTATTCAACGAACAGCGGCGTCGAGTCTGCGGAGATCGGGTCAGTCAACGCCGGTATGTTCAATTGTTCGGCAGGAACATTGCTGCCCTTCTGTATTTCCTGCGGAAGAGTGCTCACGGCTAAATTAAGTCGGCCTGCTCGACCGCGACGAAAAGATTGCTGCTGAACTGCTCGGCATGGTCGAACCAAGTGCGGGCGCGCGTGAATCCGGCGCCGGTCGCGAGTTGTGAGAGTTGCGCGAGGTCGTACTTATGAGAGTTCTCGGTGTGGATGCGCTCGCCGGCGGCGAAGGTGACTTCTAATCCGAGCTTGCCGATGTTGACGCGCTGCGGTCGGTCGCTTTCGATGAACGCCTCGACACGGCCACCCTCCGCGTCGTAGGAGGCGATGTGTCTGAAGGCGCGTAGGTCGAAGTCGGCGTCGAGTTCGCGGTTGATGCGCGCGAGCAGGTTGAGATTGAAAGCGGCGGTCACGCCGAGCGCGTCGTCGTATGCGGCTTCGAGCACCGCCGGGTCTTTCTTCAAGTCGGCGCCAAGCAGCAGCGCATCGCCAGCGCGCAGTACGCCGCGTAGCGAGCGCAGGAAGACGCGCGCCTCGACCTCTTCAAAGTTACCGATATTCGATCCGAGGAAGAGCGCGAGCACCCGTCCTTCGCGCCACGTGCCATCGTGCATGTGGCGCAACGCGGTGTCGTAATCGCTGGCGTACGCTTCGACGGTGATCGACGGATATGACTGAAGCAGCACGCGCGCGCTCGTCTCCAACGCGGTCGCGGAGATGTCGACCGGGACATAGTGCAAGCGCGTCTGTCGTCTGAGTAATGCCTCGATGATGAGGCGCGTCTTGATGGCGCTACCGCTGCCCATTTCCAGCAGCGTGACCGGCCCGCCGTCGTGAACCGAGGCCACGATCTCATTAGCATCGCGCTCAAGTATCTCGTTCTCGGCGCGTGTCAGATAGTATTCCGGCAGCAGACAGATCGCGTCGAAGAGCAGCGAGCCGAGCGTGTCGTAGAAGTATTTCGGGAAGAGCCGTTTGGTCTCCGCCGACAAGCCGCAGCGCACGTCGTCGGCGAACCCGGCGTTGATTTCCGTTTGAACGAGTCGATGAATATGAAGACTTTGGTCAGGAGTCAGGTGGTCGTCATCAGTTCTGTAAGGCATGTGATCGGCGCCGCGACGGACAGTTTGTGACATTCGCTTTTCCTCGACGGTGGTTATCTCGCAACTGAAGCGAGAAATCGCGCCGAGACACACTCGTCTCTTCGCGCGTTCACGCTGCATGGGCAAGGGGGCTGTTATAATAGCTCATCACATCTCATTATCAACACGCGCCGGTGTGTCGTTTGTGTGACAGGTCGCGCGCCACATTCATGGGGGAACGGGGAACGTGAAACAAGAAACGGAAGAGATGGCGCGTCTGATGTCCGAGGCGCGCTCTGAGACAGTGACGCTGTTCGACCTGGTGCGCGAAGAGGATTTACATCGTAGTCCCGGCGGGGGCTTTCGACCCGTGATCTGGCATCTCGCACATATCGGCGTCTTCGAAGCCTACTGGCTGGTGCAACAAGTTGGCGGTGAGCCGGCGCCCGACGAGCGTTACGAGCGTATCTTCGACCCGATCAAAACGCCGCGCGAAGAGTCGAAGAATTTACCGACGCGGCGCGAGATGGAAGACTATCTCGCGCGCGTGCGCGACGGCACGTTGCGTTGTCTTGACCGGATCGAGTTTGACGAGCGTGACCCGTTGCAGCGCGGCGGATACGTCTTTCACCTGGTGCTCGAACATGAGCGCCAGCATCAGGAGACGCTCGCCTATCTGCTGCACCTGCTCGACCCGGAGAAGAAGACGCGGCCACATCACACACTCACAGTCGCCGTCGACGAGAACGGCACGCACGCTGCGACACGGGACGCGCCGTCGAGTAAAGATGCTCTTGCACCCGCGTTGTCAAACGAAGGAATGGTGACGGTCGCGGCGGGGTCGTTCGTGATGGGGTCATGCTGGAACTCGTTCGCTTACGACAATGAACTCCCGCCGCACGAAGTTTTCGTTTCCGAATTTCGTCTCGACCGGCAACTGACGACGAATGAAGAGTACGCACATTTCATCACAGAGGGTGGTTATGAACGGCGCGAGTGGTGGGGCGCGGAGGGTTGGGCGTGGCGCGAGCGCGAGGATTGGAGATGCCCGCTCTACTGGACGCGCGAAGGGGACAATTGGCGGGCGCGCCGGATGTTTGACGAGGGCTTGATTGACCCGCGCCACCCGGTCGTCGGGGTGAGTTGGTACGAAGCGGAGGCGTACGCTCGCTTTGCCGGCAAGCGCCTTCCGACCGAAGCCGAGTGGGAGAAGGCCGCGTCATGGGATACGGACGCCGGACACAAGCGCCGCTTCGCGTGGGGCGATGAAACGGCTTCCGCGACTTCGCCCGCGCGCTGTAATTTCGGCAGTCGCTTCTGGGGCACGACACCGGTCGGCAGCTTCCCGGCGGGCGCGACTCCTGCAGGCTGCCTAGACATGACCGGAAATGTCTGGGAGTGGACAGCGGACGAATTTAAGGGTTACCCCGGCTTCGCGCCGTTTCCTTATCGAGAGTATTCCGAAGAGTGGTTTGACGGCGACCACCGCGTGCTGAAGGGCGGCTCGTGGGCAACGCGCGCGTCGGTCCTGCGGACCTCGTTTCGCAACTTCTTCCGTCGCCACTTCCGCATCGCTTTTGCCGGAATTCGTTGCGCCAGCGGCGATTAATTTGCTCGTGAAAATAAATAGAGGGGCGGAAGACATGTCGTGTCTTCCGCCCCTCTATTTATTTTGGTGTTTGAACTACCTCGCCGGACTGGGGTTCGGTGGTGTCACCGGCTCATTGTCATTGCTATCCCTGGCAGCGATGATGATGACGACCGCCGCGATGGCTGCCGCGATGATCGTAGCGACGGTGGCGGCGCTCCGCGCACCTGCCTCGTCATCAGTCTGTTGCTGTGTGTCCCCGGTTTGTTGGCTAACCGAGAGAGTCTCGCCGGCGGCGACGTTCTTGACGCCGCTAGCGGCGTGGAACGACACCCGGCCCGCCTGTGTCGCCACGACCGTGTGGCCGTCGTTGACGCTGACGGAGAATACGGCCGCCTCATTAGCGTCGGCGACAACCGAGCCGCCAGCGGTGGTCAAGACTGCCGAAGCGCCCTGTGGCTTTGATACCAGCACACGCCCGGCATCAAGCGACCCCTTCGTGCCGGTCTCGGTAAAGCTAAACGTGCTGCTGCTTTCCGGCATGTACTCGACGCGGCCAAGCTTGCCGAGGCTAAGGATGGCGCCCGAATCATGCGATGTCGCAATACTGCTGCCAGAGAAGAAAACAACGCCGGAGACAGCCCTCTCGCCATCGACGAGGACCCCGCCGGAGACGGTTAAATCGCCAGTAAGTTTGCGCTGGCCCTGTTCCGGCGCGGCCAGCCCGACCATTGTGTACGTGCACAAGATGGCGAAGGTCAGGCAGAGCGCGATAGGAACACGGCTCCAAGTTCTGTTGGTCATCAAATAACTCCTCCTGCTAAGTGAAACGATATGTTCAGAGATCGTGAGAACGCTCGAAGGCCAAACCCGCTGTCAGGTTGCGGGTTACTGTGGTGAAAGTCTCGAAATCCAAGGCAGCACGTTAAGCTTGAAGTGTAAAAGATGTCAAGGAAAATTTAAGTTACGGGGTATTACGATTGGCGAACGAAAGGCCTCCAAGCGGGACCGCGCCGGGCGGAATCATGAAGTCATCACTCACTAACAACCCAAAAGTGACAGGTGACGGGTGACAAGAAAGAGTTCATGCACGTCAGTTCTTCCGAGCGAGGCCGATAACTTTTCGCTCAAGCCACTGGCTCAAAGAGCGACTGGGTGCGGCACAGCATCTCAACCGTCCGGTCACCGGTCACGATTTACCTGTCGCTTTTGAGTAACAAAGAGTCATCATTCTCTAAACATTGCCCGCCGCACGTGCGTATAGCGGTGATGTTCACGGCTTCTCACTTCGATTCGTCCGCGCATTAAAGTCTTTATGAAAAGCTTCTACTCCTTCTACGTCGATGCCACCCGCATCGCCCTCCAATCCATCTTTGCGCATAAGCTACGCGCCTTTCTGACGCTGATCGGGATCATCATCGGCGTCGCCTCAGTGGTCGTCGTCGGCGCGGCGATTAGCGGGCTGAACAGTTACGTGATGGAGAAGATTACGGCGGTGCTCGGCGTCAACCACTTCATGATCGCGCGGATGGCGCAGAACGGCCAAGTGTCGGACGAGGAGTGGGAACGGCGCAACCGGCGCAACAAACGGATCGAGTGGGAAGAGTACGAGTGGGTGCGCAACCACTGCGGCGCATGCGAATCGGTTGGCGCACAGATGGACACCGGCACCGACATCAAGCACGAAGGCGAAGAAATGCTCGGCACGCGCGTCGCCGGCGTCACCGCCAACATGGTCGATATCGAAGACAAGACGATTGCCGAGGGCCGCTACATCCTGTCGCAGGAGGTGGATACCGCCGCGATGGTCTGCGTGATCGGAATGGACCTACGCGAAAAGTTTTTCCCCGGCCTCGACCCGCTCGGCAAGCAGATCAACATCCGCGGGATGCCTCTGCGCATCGTCGGCGTCGAAGAGAAACGCGGCTCGATGTTCGGCCAGTCGTTTGACAAGATCGTCTACCTGCCACTGACCACATTCCGTAAAGTCTTCGGCGCCAGACAGGGATTGCAGATTCACGGCAAGGCGTCGAACCGCGTACAGTTTCAAGCAGCGATTGAGGACGCGCGCATTGCACTACGCAACCGGCGTCAACTGCTCGGCACCGAAGAAGACACCTTCGGCCTCGTCAACACCGACGATGTCAACAGCGACGTCGATCAATTCACCGGCGCGATTGCGATGGTTGTGACACCAATCACGCTGATTTCGCTTGTCGTCGGCGGCATCGTGGTGATGAACATCATGCTCGTCTCAGTCATGGAACGCACCTTTGAGATCGGGCTGCGCAAGGCGCTCGGCGCGACGCGCAAGCAAATCCTGTTGCAATTCCTGATTGAGTCGTCGCTGCTGTGCGCGCTCGGTGGCGTGCTCGGTCTGCTGCTGTCGGCGGGGCTGTCGTGGGTGATTAGCGCGACGACGCCGATCCCGATGACGATTACGCTCGTCTACATCCTGCTGGCGCTGTTTGTGTCAAGCGTCATCGGCGTTGTCGCCGGCATCTATCCGGCGTTCAAGGCGGCGCGGCTCGACCCGATCATCGCGCTGACGAAGAACTAAGATGCCGGGCATTAAAATGAAGTTAAGGAAACAAACGGCATGAAGTTTAAGCGACCGAAATTGAGGCTTCCGAAGTTCATCCCGAAAGAGATCGTGCTGATGGCATTCGACAGCATCCGCGCGCACAAATTCAGGAGCTTTCTGACGGTGCTTGGCATCGTTATCGGCGTCATGACGGCGATCACCATCGCCTCGATTCTGACCGGCCTGCGGCAAAACGTCGTGCGACTGGTTGAGGAGTACGGCACCAATAATATCTACGCCTTTCACCTGACGACCGGCTTCAGTCACGGGCCGCGCGACCGCAAAGAGTTGCAGCGCAAAGTGCTGACGCCGGAAGACGCCGACGCGATTCGCACACAGGCGACGGCCATCGAAGAGGTCGCCTTGTGCTCGCCGAACATCGGCTACGGGGGCGGGCCGTTCGACGACACGATCAGCATCGACGGACGCATCTACAAACGCGGCAACACGCAGGGGGTCTCGCCGAACTACGCGCGCACCGCGAACATCGTGCTGACGGAGGGGCGGTTCATCAACGAGATCGACGAACAGTTCCGGCGCGACGTGATGGTCATCGGCATCAACGTCGTCGATGCGTTGTTCCCCGATCAGAAAGAGAACATCATCGGCACGCAGGTCAGAATGGGCGGACGAACATTCGAGATCATCGGCGTACTGGAGAAACGCAAAGGCGGATTCTTCGGCGAGAGCGACGAGGACAACGCGGTCTTTATCCCGTACCGTCTGGGCCGCATGATTGCGCCGGCGCGCGGCTTCCTGCTGCTGATAATTCGCGCCCGGTCGGGGCAGATTATGGAAGCGGTCGATCAGGTCGAGGAAATCTTACGCCGCCGCCGCCATGTAAAGTTCAGCGATCCGAACGACTTCGATGTCAGTACGGCGGACAAATTCATCGAACAGTTTGACAGCATCACCGGCGCGGTCGGCTTAATTGCGATTGCGATTTCGTCGGTCGGTCTGCTCGTCGGTGGCATCGGCGTGATGAACATCATGCTGGTGTCGGTCACGGAGCGGACGCAGGAGATCGGCATCCGCAAGGCGCTCGGCGCGAGGCGCAAAGACATCGTGCGGCAGTTTCTGTACGAGGCGATGTCGCTGACGTTTCTCGGCGGCGTGCTCGGCGTCGTGCTGGCGATTCTGATTAGTAAATTGATTATGTTGCTCGTCCCGTCGCTACCGGCGACGATCCCGTTGTGGGCGGTGATGTCGGGCGTGATCGTCTCCATCGCGGTCGGACTGGTGTTCGGCGTGTGGCCGGCGCACAAGGCTTCCAGGTTAGACCCGATAGAGTGTCTAAGATACGAGTGATCCTAAGAAGGATGAGGATGCCTGATGTCCCTTCGGGACTATTGCGTAAGAATTTCGCGCATCTTCTTACGAGAAACCAATCTGCTTTCTCATCTGCGGTAAACGATGCGGCTGGTGGACGCAATCAACTGATCAACTGTTTGCTTTTCCTCTTCAGAAAGCTCATCACGCGTAAATGCTCTGACGTTTTCGAGCGACTTCAGCAACTCAGCCCAACCATCGGTCAACGGAGAAGATAATGGATAGCCCTGCAAAATAAATCTGAGAATCAATAAACGACGCTTACCACACCAAGCGTCCACCAAGGCTTTTACAGATTCCAAAACGTCTTCGGGAGATTGTTCCATGAAACTACTTCCCCTCACGAATCTCACGCAGCAACTCTTCGCGGAAGTAACCCGCCGGAATCGTTCCCTGTTTCATGAACAGTAAGTGAAATGCCTTTGGCGAAAACTTATCGCCGGCAATGCGCGCGGCCTCGTCACGGAGCGCGAAGATTTGTTCTTTGCCGAGGCGGTAGGTGATCGCCTGCGTCGGCCATTTCGAGTAGCGAAAGATGGCGCGCTCGGCTGATTTGCAACTCGCTTGTTTGGCCTCGGAATTCTTCGCCGCCGCATCACTGCCGCAAGTGCCGGGCAGAAAATCAACGACCTCTGAAAATAGATTGACCGCCTCGTCGTACTTAACGCGCCCGGTGTGGATGCCGATGTCGATGCGCACGCGCAAATCGCGGTAGAGTTTGCCTTGCAGTTGATAGAGTCTCTCTTCCGGCGTGTAGAAACCTTCCGGCGCGCCGGGTTGCGGCTCGGCCATCAACGCTTCGGCGTAGAGTCCCCATCCTTCACTCGCTACCGAGTCTTGCCACATTGATGAAGAGTCTTCGACCGCGCCCGGCGTCAGCCAGCGCACCGGCGCGATTTGATCGCGGAATTGGGTTAAGACTTTGTAGTGCCAGTCGTGCCCCGGAAAGCCTTCGTGCGCGGCGAGGTCGGCGAGCGAGGCACGGTTGTTTGATTTGAGCGCGGCGGTGTCGTTGTTGGTCGGCGTGACGTAGAAGCGACCGACGCCACTGTTCTTGAAAGGCGGCGCTGGGTAGTAGGCCGCGCCGTCAATCGAAGCCTGAAGCGGCGGCGGCGTTTCGACGACATCGAGTTTATAGTCCACGGGGACGTCGAAGATGCCGGTCTTGCGCGCGTAGTCGACGAGCCGGAACGACGCCTCGCGATACCAGTTGACCATCTCGGCGTCGGACTTCGGGTAATCTTTTGAAAGCTCATCGAATACCGCGCGCACCGCCGCGGCGCCGTCCGCCGGAAGGGTGATGCCACGTTGCGCGCCGATCTTTCTGGCGAGGTCGATCATCTCGTTGCGCGTTCGCTCAACCACCGGCCACGACTCGTCGTAGAGTTGCGCCGCCGTCTTGTCGGTGATGCGCAAATTGTTTTTCAACGCACGGTTGTACTCGTCCTCGCCCGACGCGTAACGGTCGGCGCTGAACTCCGGCTTCGGCGTCAGCTCGAACTTACCTGAGTACATCTCGTTGAAGAACGAACGCTTCACGAAATCGCGCAATCCGATATAGGCGGCGGACGCCTGCCGCGCGGCGTCGCGGACTTGAGCGAGCAATTGGTCGCGCTGGCTGCTGGCGGCGAGACGTTCTGCGGCGAGCGCGGGAAGCGTCTGTTCGAAGTATTTCGCGTTGGCCTCGGCAGTCTCGATGCCGTTGCGCCGCAGCATGCGTTGATCGGGCGTGTTGCCGGATTTGATGCCGGCGGCGAGTTGCTCCTGCGCGACGGACAGGTAGCGCGGGATCGAGCCGAGCCGCTTCGTGATCAGTGCCCATTCCTCCGGCGTGCCGTAACTTTTTTCGCCGGTCTGCGTCATGCCCTGCAACTGCCAATCGATGGCCCGGAACGGCTCGTCGGTGTAAGTATCGAGCGCGCGTTCCTGGTAACGGCGCTCCCGGTGTTGATGAAGTAGAAAACGAATCTGTGCGAGCGCGACTTCGCGGTCGATGCGCCGGGGCGCGGAAAGCGAGTTCGGGTCGACGCTTTCAATCGCCTTCTGCGTTTCGGCGAGCCACGTGTCTTCCGCGTCGATGGCCGCCGGCGTGTGGTCGCGCAAACTTCCGTCTACGTCGCGCAGGGAAGCATCGAGTCCCGCGCCGCCGAGGTATGTGTTGACGGTCGGGTTGCGCCGCAGAAACTCGACCACGTATTTGTCGTGAATCGCTTTGAATGCTTGATCTGCGCCGCCAGTAGACGGCGCGGTCGCGGCGGGTGTTACTTCGGTCTTCGTCGGCGTCACACAGCCGCAGGCGATTGCGGCAATCAGCGTCAATAACAGCAGGAATCTTTTGGACATGGTTTTCCATCCTTCAATGTTTTGCGGGTTGGCGGCTCGGTCAAAGCGCCTCGTTTGGCCTTCGATTTCGGCGTCTATTACACTTGTTAGGGCGTTAAAAAAGCAAGCACGCGAGCATCAATCTCTTCAAAGGTGACAGGACAGAACCAAGCGATTGCGGATGCGGATGGCGGATTGCGGATTGAAGAACACGTGGACCCTCTATCAATCCGCAATCCGCAATTACCCTGTCCCCTGTCACGTTTGAGTAGGTTCAGCACCGCTGGAAATCGGCGACCATCGGCAGGTGGTCGGATGCGACGAGGGCCGTCAGACTTTTGTGCAGCGTCAGTCGTTCGAGCCGGAGTGTCGGGTCGAAGTAGATGTGATCGAGGTGGAGAATCGGCAACGGCCCCGGATAGGTGCGCGCGCGGCGCAGGTGCAGGCGGATGTCGACGCTCTGAAATTCAGTCGCCAGCAAACGCGAGGCGAGGCCATGCGTCCATTCGTTGAAATCGCCGAGCACCACGCGCGCGCCGCCCAGACTTTCGTCACACAGAATGTCGGGGCTGACGAGTCGCCGCCCCTGATGCCGCCGCTCAATGAATGCCGTGCCGAGGTGGACGTTGAAGATGTGTAGCAGCAATCCTCCGGCGTCGCCGCCGCCCGCCTCGACATCGACGCGCAGACATCCGCGTGGCTCGCGGCCACGCCATGTGATGTCGTAATTATGGACATGACGGATGGGGAAGCGGCTCAGCACGACGTTACCGTAAGTCCCGCCGTGCAGTCTTCGGTTCTCTCCGACGCGATATTCGAACCCGATCTCGTCCGCGATGAAACGCGCCTGGTCGCGCTCGCGCTCGGCGGAATCTTCGATACTGACTACTTCCTGGAGGGCGATAATGTCCGCGCCGGTCTCGCGCAGCACCGCCGCGATGCGGTGCGGGCGCACACGCCGGTCGAGGCCGCGGCACTTATGCACGTTGTATGTGACGACGCGGACAGAGGGCATGGATGATCAGAGAGTTAAACAGGAAGGCAAAAGTAAACAGTTTTCAGTTTTGAGCTCAAAACCAAAAACTCAAAACTGAAAACTGTCCAAGTGCCTGACGAACGCGCTCTGCGATACCGCATGATTGAGTGGAGTGGAGCTTATCGAGTGGGTTATTGTTTGATACCAAAAGCGCTGGTTAACAGTTCCCTCTTGGCATGCTCGGCAAACACTTGCGGACTGAAGCGCAGCAGTTCTAACCACTCTTTAAGAAGCTGCCTCCATCGACCGTGCCCGGCCTCTCGCACGTCAGCACTCATCTTCGCAACG
The DNA here is from genome assembly GCA_030859785.1 of Acidobacteriota bacterium. Classification (GTDB taxonomy): domain Bacteria; phylum Acidobacteriota; class Blastocatellia; order Pyrinomonadales; family Pyrinomonadaceae; genus JACDEG01. Next base: position 7,793 of record JALZJL010000008.1, on the reverse strand, counting down.
AGTTCTTCGCCGTAGTGGTATCGCCAGGTTTTCGCCCCGTGTTTGTATATCTCTTCGAGCTGTTTGTTACCCTTCACATACTTCTATTGCACCCGGAGAACAGTCATCATAGATCGCAACATGACTGCGGAACTGCGGAACGTGTTTGCTTCACGCACGCGATAGTCAGCGACGATTTTGTCATGACAATAGACTGGAAGCTGCCGGGCCATTCGCAGGTAAATATCATAATCACATGAATGATCGGCGAAAGAATTAAAACCACCGACTGCGTCAAAAGCGGTGCTCCGGTACATCACCATCGCCGGCATGATGATGAAGTTGTTCTCTAAGAGCGCGGAGTAAAGTTCGCCTTCGCCGCGAAAGTCGTTTGCCGGAACCGATGTGGACGATCTGATGGGCGACCCGTCGGTCGGACTCTGCAACAATCTGCGGAGTCGCCGAACGGCTAATCCCTATGCAGAACACTTCGCCCCGCCCATGTTAGCGCACGCCCTATCCGAAAGGACCAAGAATTTCGTAGCGCCTTTAACTCGTGCTCAATGCCGATAATCTGATTTTGTTTACTGTTGAGCTGGCTTACAATACCACTTCGCAACAGCTGCAGACCGTCCCAAAAACTTGGGTAAGTTATGGGCAATCTACCGTTCGAGGCGACGCAGATGGCGTACACTGCTTGCGGTAGGCTCGCGCATGAATGGATGTTGCAATGATCTCCGCTATACATAACAAAGCCCTGAGATTTGCTCTCTGGTATCACCAGTGAACCGTATGATATTTTTTGCAGCAATAAATTAACATTGGCAAAGTGAGACTTTATCAGAGACCTGAATTCTTCCAAGTAGAGTTCTTTTACGTGAAAGGGATTTTTGGATTGGGGCAAATCTGTGTAGTAACGCTTGTCAGGGGTGGACATGATAAGTAATCCGTCGTCACGTAAAACCCTTTTTATCTCGGACAACATCTCGTCATGTCTATCGTGATGTTCAATCGTTTCGAAGCTCACTACAACATCTACCGCCCCCGAATCTACGGGAATATTATCTGCAGGTCCTTGCCTATACGCGAGATTGGGCTTTTGGTACTTTTGTTGCGCGTGCAGGACGGCATCTTCTGCTATATCGACTCCTAGTACGCTCTTCGCTGTACTCGCCAAAAGATTTGAGCCGTATCCCTCACCTGAGGCAATATCAAGTACATCCTTATCTTCGGAGAGGTGTACTGCCAGAGCGTACCTATGTAGATGCTCTAATGTCGTGTCGCTGTACTGTTCAGTAAGCAGTCTCTCACCTGTCTCCTTCAAATCTGTGGTACTTCGATTCTCACTCATCTCAATATTCCCTTGTGTCAGTGTGTGGATGACAGCACCAAAAGTCGCTGCTATTTTGTCTAACACTTCAGTTCGTCAAGCGGATAGCAGCTATGAGTAATAATTAGCCGCATCTCTACAAAGACTCCGCCCCTGTTGATGTTAGACAAGGATCTTTTTGATGTGAAGTGAAGATGCATGAGCCCGGATCAGCCGAGCGCGTCGTCCAGTTGAATATAGGTCTGACAACACCTGGCATCGATCCGACATAGCTTCCGCGCGCCGAGTCGCCGTCAAAGCTGTCTATCACTTGCAGGCTAACGACCTCCGGCTGTGAGAAATGAACAATCAGAGGACAATATGAACTTAAGGCCACCGTTACAGCCAACCTACCTTCAGCAAGAAAATTACCCGGGACCCAAGCCGTACTAATAAACCGCCCAACAGGTTTCGGTCGGTGTTGCCATTCAGGGTCTGAATCCTGGACGATAAAGGCGCAAATACCAGCTTCATTAAAGAAGTGATAGTTAGCTACCAGTACATGTTCCGGCTCAAGGACGTCATAGGTCATTTCAATTCCTACAGGGCGACGAATGTCAACCACCGCGGCGGTTTCCTCTCGCTCGGTGCAGACCCGAACGTTACGCAACCGCGCAATGTCGTCTCCAGGGGAATCGCCTAGATTGCGCCACTCTCGCGATGACCGAAGATTCACATCCGCAGCAACGGTTAGCTGATCGCCGAGACGCTTATAATCGTTTATAACGCCGCGAGGCATTCCGTTAGCGACAATCTTGCCTTTGTTCATTAATAGCACACGGTCGCACACACGCTCGACAGCAGTCAGGTCGTGCGAAATGAAAACGATAGTCGTCCCGGCTGCTTCTAACTCCTTAATGCGCTGCATACACTTCGCTTGAAATGTCGCATCGCCGACGGCCAGCACTTCATCGAGCAGCAATATATCCGGGTCGAGATGCGCGGCGATGGCGAAGCCGAGGCGGACGTACATGCCGGAAGAATAGCGCTTGACGGGGGTGTCGATGAATTGGCGGACGCCTGCAAACTCGACAATGCTATCGAGTTTAGCCGAGATTTCAGCGCGTCGCATACCAAGAATTGAACCGCTCAGAAAGACGTTCTCGCGCCCGCTTAGCTCGGGGTGAAATCCGGAGCCGACTTCGATCAAGGCCGAGAGGCGACCGTTGATCGTAATCTCACCGCTGGTCGGCGCCGTGATGTTCGCGAGCAGTTTGAGGATCGTGCTTTTGCCGGCTCCATTGTGGCCGATGATGCCGAGCGCTTCGCCGCGCTCAACTTCAAAGCTCACATCGCGCACGGCCCAAAAGTCCTCACGTCGCCGCCGCAGGCTTTGCAACTTGCGAACGAGCGAATGCTGTGCGGGATGATCCGCATCCTCCTGCTGAATCCGGTATCTCTTGGAAACGCGGTCAAACCTCAAATCAATCATTAGAATCTTGCCTGCTCAGGTTCATCTCACATCCACCGAGACCGCTTCTACCCCATTGAAATAGACATATCACAACTGAAACCGGATGAGAGCCTTAGGGCCGACATCCAGCGCGAGTTGTCGTTCCTCCCGTGACCGAGAGGCCGTGCTTAATTTAATGTGCTTACTTTAAACCGCCATCGTCATCCGTGTCACGGACCGGGGCCGCGTGCCGCCCGCGGGAAATTTACGCGATGAGGACTCGTTCAGCGTTGAGCACCGGATTCTTCTCGACCAGCCTCTCCATCAGGATTATTAAACAATCGAAGTCGATTGGCTTGACGACGAACTCAACGCACCCGACGGCGCGCGCGGCGGCTCGAAACTCTTCGGAGTCGTGGGCCGTGATCGCGACGACCGGGACATGGCGCATCCCTTCGACCGCACGCAGGCGAAGCGTCGCCGTGAAGCCGTCGAGCACCGGCATGTTTAAGTCCATCAGGATCAACGCCGGTTGTGTGTGTGCGGCTACTTCCAACGCATCCCGCCCGTTGGCGGCTTCGACCACGCGCCAGCCGCTCTCCTCCAGAAGCTTTCTGAGCAGCCGGCGCGTCTCGGTCAAATCGTCAACGACCATCACCAGTGGCCCGGTCGTGTGCTGTTCCATACCCATTAGTTACTCGCCTTCCGTAGAGACTGTTTTCGTCAGGCAGTCCTGCGCCTCAAATCCCCTTTGCGACCCTCGCGCGTCGGTGGACATATTAAGAGCCGTTTATGAAACGCTGCCAACAGCGAGACAGTTATAAGGGAACAAAGCTGTCTGATTAACTCTAGGGAAAGGTGCAAAGGATGATTTTTTCCAGACGCCGCTGTCGAAGGAAGGGATGCGCGAGAAGTGAAGGCTTGGGTCGTCCGGGCAGAATGGTCGGCAGTGCTGCTGCGGACTGTCATCAACAGGTGAATTGTTAATAAGATGCCAGATTGTGAGGGCATTCGTTCAAAGGTAATGGAGCCGAGGGGGATCGAACCCCTGACCTCATGACTGCCAGTCTCAATTGGGCTTTTCCTCTGAGTTGTCCTGAGTAGCTTAGTCTATGCCACAGTTACGTTTGCGGCAACTGTTATAATGCCTGTGTTCGGTTGAGTATTGCCCTGTTTTGATGAGTTGGCACACAACTGGCACACAAGATTTTGCTCTGTCTGTGAACGGAAAGCCATGTGAGTTTGCCAAGACAACCGATGAAGGAACGCGCACGGCGATCGTGCCGAAGCATAGAGTAGGTGCGGCCGGGATGCTTCGCAGTATTTTCAGGCAAACGGGATTGAGCGAAGGCGAGTTTGAATAGTTATGATTGAAACTCAACTCATGAAAGGAAGCATCATGCATGCAACGCTGCCTCATCTGCCACGCTGTTTACGATGATAAACAAGAATTTTGTGAAAAGGACGGTACACCGCTCCTGGGCTCTACCAGTTTCACACCAACTCATCAGGTTTTAAAGGGTAAGTCTGTCTTTATCAATGGCGGGGCTATCGTCATTGTCGCAGGCATTGTTATCTTTGCATTTGATTTTTTTTATATCTTCAACCAACAATCCGGAGCACAGGTGCTGGAGGAGATGTCTGCCCCTTCTCCTGAGAAGGTGGATGAAATCCGGCAGCCTTCAAGCGAGCCCGCCCAACAAATTTCCAAGAATAAACCCGGCTATCTTGTCATCGGCCTCAGCTCGCGTAAACAAGCAACTGCGATCCGAGAAATGGAGCGCCGTAATCGAACGGGCCATCAAACATACGTCACATATTCTTCCCAGTGGTCCAAGTTATCTCCCGGCTATTACGTATTGGTGTACGGAGTTTTCGACACGATAGCGGAAGCGACAGCGGCGGCCAATGAGCTTAAGTCGCGTGATGTTCAGGTCTATGTTAAGTATTCGGGTTCACTTAAAACAGACGGTGTAGAAGCCATCACAAAATCTCGAAAGCCGCACAAGGGCGTGGCTAAAACGCGGGTTTTGGGATGGCATCTATTACCTAAACCTGAGCTAGATGCAGGCCAACGCAATGCTGATCCCGTTTATGCCATAGACCCCAGCCGTGAGGCGGCGGTTAAACAATCCGGTGCCATCGCCGGGAAGGCAGTTGGTGAAGTTATGAAACTTTGGGAACAGCACTTCACGAAGTGCGGAGACTCTTACGTCTCTTTAGGCTTCAACAGCACTTTACGTCAGCTAAGGGGCGTCAGTTTTGTTGTATCGCAGGTTCGCCCGCTGACGAAAGCAGATGAGCTTGACGGATTCGAGTGGGGTGGACAGGTGATGGCAAAATGGAATGTTTGGAGGACGGCAACCAGGCGCAACTCCGATTTGGTTTGGGGGGACTGGAAGGTGTCCCCACAGCAATTCATATTTCAAGTGTCTAAAAAAAGCTCACGGTGGAACGTGCTGAATATCATATACGATCAAAAGAAAGTTGAATGCCCAAACTTCCCTGAATAGGTCACTGCTATTCCCGGCTTGTCTAGAGCCTGGTCATTGACTTCATCGTAAGCCTAAAAGCTTTTTCATGATTTGAAGCGGAATCGCTACCGCGGAAGCCCTCTCTTTTTGCATTCGATCCCGTTCGGCATCGGTGAAACCTTCCGTTCCGTCTAAAAGACTATCTTTTAGTTGGTAGTGCCAAAACTCTTTTTTCTTCCAACTGTAGTGCCATCCTTCATGTGCCGGAATGCGCTCCCACCCAAAGTTCTCGGCCGCACTCGTGAAATCGAATAAGTATGCCGACACGCGACCGGCATTGTCGGTATCGATGTCGACTTTTACCCCACATGTACCGTCTTGCTTTTCACAGCGGAGGTAGGTACGCCAATATGTACGGTCTGCGATGTTCTCGCGGACGATCAGCACGCGAGCATCTTCCTGGTTGTAGTCGAAAGCCAGCCCACCTTTGTGTCTACTGTCATTCGCGACCCCCGGCTTCGAGTACTTTGCTTGCTCGTGCCTCTTCATGTCACCGCACTTGGCGAGGAAATCAAAACCAGCGGTAGCAATAACATTTTGGCGTAGTTTTTCATAAAGTTTCACCGGGCTCCCGCACCGGAGGTAGGGGCTGGGAGCGTCTACGGCGACACGACAAAAACCATCCTCGATAGTTCCGACATCATCCGCTGTTACCTCAGGACTGTATAGGGCAGATAAGTTGACTAACAAAAATGCTGAAATGAAGGTGTAAAGAAAAGTAATCAGGGCGGCGACAGGAATGAGCCATCGCTTTTCACGACCTTTAACTTTGTTGGTTTCGTACTCCATCTTCAATTAACTATCTATTTTACAGCGCGTGAACAGATTGAGTAAGGCATAGACGCCCATTCGGTGTAGCCATTTAGTTGCGGATTGTGACGGCTGGTGCGCCCGCCATCAGAGCACACATAGCGTTGTTTGCCATTTCAGCTAAGCCATTGCAGGCGAGTTGATCGCCGCCGCGGTGATAACAGTTAAGTTTGACCATGCGTGAGAGCTTACATCCGACATCTCCCGGAAGTGAAGGGGTGGGGGTAGGAGAAGGGGCGGCGGGGAAAGGCGGAAGGCAGAAGGATAAATCAGAAGTTAAACGCCTCGCGCGCCTGCCTTAAGTTCTGTCTTTCCTTCATCCTTCATCCCTCATCCCTGTAGTGAATGCACCCGGAGAGATTCGAACTCCCGACCCTCTGATTTTCAGTCTCAATGAGCGACTTTCCCTCAGTGTAAATGAGTTGTTTTGTGTGCCTGTTTATTGGGCTATCCGCACGTTCCATTATGCTTTAGTTGTGCCGGTTTTGGCTAGTTTGGGTTAGTTGGCAGACCATTGGCAGACCAGACTCATGGTATTTATATTGAAAACCAATTATCCGAGAGTACTTAATTTTAGGCGCATCTACGTTTTCAATATTATCAAGCCGCAGGAGATTACGCATCCATTAGAGTTATGGTTTTGTAACGTCAGGTCGCTCTTTGCAATCGTGTTCCATGATAAATTGTATCAATCCTTCACTTAAACCATTTTCCCTTAGCCTAATCATGCCTTTAGCACTCGTATCAAATTTACATGTAGTTTTCTTTATTTTGGATTCTATTAATCTATCCGAAATCCTTGCTTTGACCATATCGATAATCTGTTGATTATCAAGAATTTCAGAGTCAGCGATTGTTGTACTCGCACCTATTTCTAGGTTTAGGTTGGGATCATTAATTCCATCTTCAATCTGGGTTAGTAACCATCTTTCTATTTTCCCATTGCTTAGTACAGCCGCCCCGCCTTTTTGCCCATCGTTGCCTGTCCGTACGTCATATACTTTTCGTGTCACAGTTACCTTTGTATTATCTTTGTCAATCTTAGTAACTTCTGTCTTGAGTTCATCAACCCACGTTGTGGCAATCAAAGTAGCTTCTTTATTGAGTGCATCTCCGACATTTGAGTTTGAAATTCTGCCCCTTTCTTCGTCTATTACAATTGGGCGCCTACCCATCTTGGCAAATTCCTGAGTAGCACGTTTAGCCGCAGACCATACTTTGTCGTACGATGCAGCAAATAGATGCTGCTCAATTTTTATCATGTTTGGATTTGTCCAAACAGCACCCACAGTTCCACCGTAACTCGTTTGCTTTCCATCAGGGAAGGTTATCACTCTTTCAAAGTGTTTTTTCTGTTTCTGGTTATCTTGTGAAAACATTAGAGGACATGAGGAGATAACTAGAAGGACGGCGATGATTATGTGTCTCATTTCTTCCTTTTGCCTCAAATGAATATCAATAGCGGTTAATATCAATACTAATTGTAAGAATCGTTGCGTCTATCATCATTCTGGCGTTTCTACATACGAAATCTCTCAACTGCAGCCTTAGACAATACTAGTGGCTCTTAGACAGCAGAGCGTTTCGACTCTGTAAGTTCGCAAAGGGCCTTCAACTCGGCGATAACTTCCTTATGTGAAGCTTAAGCTAGGGTACTTAAGTCGGGCTGTTTAACCGAAAGTTGGCAAGACTAAGAGGAACAATTATT
>JALZJL010000434.1 GCA_030859785.1 Acidobacteriota bacterium | reverse complement strand
ACGAGGATGCCGAGGGAACGCTGCTCGCACATCTCGCGACATGCGCCGAGTGTCAGGCGGAGTCGAGCGAACTGCGCGACACGGCGGCGATGCTCGTCCATACGGTCGCGCCGGTTGCGCCGTCCGCCGGGTTGCGGGCGCGGGTGCTCGAAAGCATCAGACATCAGGGGAACGGTTTATCCTCCGAACCGTTGCGCGCGACGGCTCCCCACACGGATTTCGGCGAACCCGTCGAAGCGCCCTCAAACGTCGTGACTTTAGCGTTGAAGAAATCAGCGCGCGAAGACCTGATGGCGCGGCGGTCGACGTTCGGCGCGATTGCCGCCGGACTTGTAATTGCGACGCTCATCGCCGCGCTCGCCCTGCTTTGGAAGCGCGACAGCGAGACCCGCACCCAACTCACCCGCGCCTCAAATAACTTACAAGCATCACAAGCTGAACAGGTTCGTCTCGCGGAGACCTTAAAACAAACACAGGCGGAATTGGCACGCGGGCGCGATGCCACTGGATCGGATGCGACGCCGACACCCGGCGCGACGCCAACACCTGGAGCGCCGCCACAGACGGATGTCGGCGTGGATGCCACGGCTCGCGTCGTGAGCCGTAATAATGAATTGCGGACGGAACTGGCGCGCATCGCCGGTCGCAACGAAGCATTGCAGGCAGACAACAATCGCCTGTCGAATCGTAGCGACGGGTTGCAGGCGGAGTTGGCGCGGTCTGCAACACGCGACACCGAGCGGCAAGCGGAAATCGCCCGCCTCACGAACCTCAACCGCGACACGCAAGCGCAACTTGCCGCGCTCGAAACTCGCAACCGCGAATTGCAAACCGAGATCACGCGGTTGGCGAGTCGTAACACCGAGTTGCAGACGCAGGTCGCACGCTTCACCGACCAAACGAACGAGCTACAGTCCGAGGTCGCACGTTTGACCAGACGCAGCGGTGACTTGCAGAGCGAGTTGGCGCGCCGACGCGAGGCCGAGTCGCTCATCACCGCCCCCGGCTCGCGCGCGGTCGCACTGGCGGGGACGAAAGCGGCACCCGGCGCGACCGCCAAACTTATCTATGACCGACAGAGCGGAAGCGTTGCGTTCTTTGCGTATGATCTGCCGCCCGTGCCGCCCGGTAAAACTTATCAACTCTGGCTGATCGCCGGCGGCAAACCGCAGTCGGCGGGCGTCTTCGCCACCGATCAAGAGGGGCGTGCCGTGCTGCGCAGCCAAGTTCCGAGAGGCGGGCGCAACGCTTCCACCTTCGCCGTCACCCTCGAACCCGCGGGCGGCGTGAGCGCACCGACCGGTGATAAGTACCTGCTCAGCCCCGCGTCATAAATCTCTTGACTCCGCCCCTCCGAAAAAGCGTCCCGCCAAACTCTTACTCGCCCGTCAAACATCCGTTCAACACCACCACCTGCCTATCGTAAAAAAAATTCACAGAGAAAAAAATCCAATCGCCGCTCCGCTCCGTATTTTCTTTTCAGAAGCACCCAAAATATTTGCGAATCATTTTTTCAAAGGAGGCGGGCGTCGTGCGCAAGCGTTGATGTCTTGTCGCCGGGGGATACGCACGCCGTAATCTCGCGCTAATCGTTCCACGCGGCCAAAAGAATTGAGATCAACTTCAAGCTCAATTCTCAACCGGCATAAGTCGAGCTTGTTAGTGCGTCTGGCGTTCCGATTGGACAAACAGGCGACGGCCTCAAAGTTGGATAAATTGATAAGCAGATTCGCCGACAGCGAACGCGGCCAACGGCTTCACCCATTTTCGATTTTCGGGAATATTTCGCGCCACAAATTTTCCCAGAAGTTCGAGACACTCGCACGCGCCACACGGCGCATTTAAGGAGGGTTTATTGTGTCTGCCTCTTCGGATTTGTTAACGAAAGTTGCTGCCAATCGGTCTAACCGACGCCGCTTTATGGGCCAGGCGGGACTGGCCGGCCTCGGCGTTCTTGGCATCAACCATCTCGCTGGCGTCGCTATCGCTCAAACGGGCGGCCCCGCCCTTTCTGACGCTAACATTTTTAACTTCGCGCTGAACCTGGAATATCTCGAAGCCGAGTATTACCTACGGGCGGCGTTTAACCGGGGCCTTAACCCCGGCGACATCGACGGGCAGGGTAACTTAGGCCCGGTCTTCGGCGGACGCCAGGTTCCGTTTGCGCCCGATGGTGTCATCAGGCAGTACGCCGAAGAGATTGCGCTCGACGAAGAAGCGCACGTCAGATTCTTGCGCGCGGCACTCGGCGACGCGAAGGTCGCTCGTCCGACAATCGACTTGGAGTACAGCTTCACTGTCGCCGCCCGCGCCGCCGGCGTGATCGGGCCGAATGATACCTTTGATCCATACGCGAACGAGAATAACTTCCTGCTTGGCGCTTTCATTTTCGAAGATGTCGGAGTGACGGCATATAAGGGAGCCGCCAGGTTCATTGAGAACAAAGATTTTCTCGAAGCCGCCGCCGGGATTTTGGCTGTCGAAGCCTATCACGCGAGCGAAGTTCGGACGGTGCTTTACGGTCGTGGACAAAGCGCCCCGGCACTGATCGACGCGGTTCAGAAAATCTCCGACTTGCGAGATTCCGCTGACGGCCCGGACGACCGGGATCAGGGCATTGTGCTGAACAACAAAGCCAACATCGTGCCCACTGACGCCAACGCCATTGCATTCAGCCGCACCCCGAACCAAGTGCTCAATATCGTTTACCTCGGTGGCGAGGCGGCGGGCTTCGGCTTCTTTCCAGAAAAATTGAATGGCGAGTTAAGGTAGGCAAGCGCTTACACACTCTTGTTCTATTAGGAGAATATACAAATGTCCAACATCGGAATCTCACTCAAAAAATTCCTATTCGCTGTGGTTGTGGCGGCGCTCTTTGCCGCGCCGTCAATGGCGGATACAGTTACTTTCTCAGGCAACACCACCGGCGGTCCGACGTACAATCGTACCGAGACGGGAACCGCGCCCGGAACACTCTCAATCATTGGCACCGCCGTGCGCTACAGCGTCTTTCAGGTCAACGTCAGTGCCACGGGAAACTATTCTTTCCTCAGCACATCGACGACCACTGATTACAATCCGTTCATCGCGCTATACACGAACGGCTTTAACCCGACGACGCCGTTGGCTAACTTCACAATTGCTAACGACAACCGCGCTCCGGGCAACTTTACACAGTCTGCACTCGGGGTCATGCCACAACCTTTGCTGTCATTGACCACCGGGGTGAACTACTTTCTAGTGCAAAGCGGCTTCGACAACGGTGATTTCGGCGCTTTCAACATTGTCGCCAACGGCCCTGGTATCATCACGGTCACACCCGGCGGCGGCGGGGCACCGATCCCCGAACCGGCGACGATGATTCTGCTCAGCACCGGCTTAGCCGGACTCGCAGCGCGCGCCCGTCAACGACGCAAAAACTAACAAGATCCGAACCCTCGCATCGACTTCTATCGGGTCGATTACAAGAACCACCCGCGACATCGACTGTCTGTTGATGCCGCGGGTGGTTCTTGTTTCAACGGCAAACTTTCCGGAACCCCGAACGTCATAATTCGCTTTGTTCCGGCACTCGACTTCTGGAAGCTGCTGGTATGCGCACTCCGCCGGTAGAGGTTAATCTCTCCGTTGACAATCTGACGAACAAACGTTATCTAGAGACGCAACACTATTTCGCATCGCGGCGGCGTCCGGTCAATTTCTCTAGGGTCAATCATCTTGTCTTCAGCACGTGAAAACAGTTCGCCAACCGATGTCGAAATGCTCCACGCCGTCGCGCGCGGAGACGAGACGGCCTTTGCCGCTCTGCACGACCGCTATGCACACATCCTATTCGGGTTGATGCTGCGTATATTACACAGCCGCGTCGATGCGGAGGATGTGTTGCAGGAAGTCTTCCTGCAAGTCTGGCAGCGCGCCGCCAACTTCGACGAAACGCGCGGACGCCCTTTCACTTGGCTGGTGACGCTGGCTCGCAGCCGCGCCATCGACCGCCTGCGATCCTCGAACGCCCGCGACCGCGTGGCGTCTGAAGCTGCATATGACGTGATGGAAACAGTCGGTGACGCCGGCGACGAAGCCATGCTTGCGGAAAACCGCGATGTCGTGCGCCACGCGCTCGCGGCCATTCCGGAAGACCAGCGGCGAACACTGCACCTCGCTTACTTTGAAGGACTGACCCAAACCGAAATTGCGTCTCAGCTCGGCGAGCCGCTCGGCACCGTCAAGACGAGGATGCGTTCGGGGATGACTAAGCTACGCGATTTAATCGGCAACCGGCTAAAGAGCGCGCGATAGAATTTTTGATGAACCAAGAAGAGTACAGAGAAGCGTTGGCACTTGAAGCGCTTGGCGCGCTCGAAGCGTCAGAGCGGCTGGCACTCGAAGCGTACCTTGAGACGCGCGCCGAGTACCGCCGCGAAGTCGCCGAGATGCGCGACACAGCCGCCGCGCTCGCCTATACGGTCGCGCCGGTCGCTGTTCCCGCCGCGCTGCGTACTCGGATACTGGAAAGCATCAAAGCACACCCGCGAACAATCGAGTCCAGCGAAGTCGACGACAAACAGACCGTCGACACTCCGGCTTCGCACGGTGCGGAAGTTTCGCACGCGTCGAATGGTATCGGTGACAGCCGTGACAACCGTGACCGGCAACCGTCGGTAGCTCCCTCGAACGTCGTCCCGCTACGCCCACGCGCATCTTTAGCGAACGCTCTCCAATCGTGGGTCGGCGCGATTGCCGCATCAATCATCATCGCCGTGCTGGTCGGTGCGCTCGTCGTGCAGTGGCGACGCAACAACGATCTGCGCGCACAGTTAACGCAACTTGCCGGACGCTCGGATGAGATGCAACAACAACTCGCCCGCGAACGTGAGGAGCGCGAATTGTTCAGCGCCCCGGACGCGCGCGTCCTGGCGCTCGCCGGAACAAAGATCGCGCCGCGCGCCAGTGCCCGCCTCGCCTACGAGCGCGGCAGCGGACGCGCCGTGCTCTACGCCAACAATCTGCCGCCCGCTCCCAACGGCAAAGCTTATCAACTGTGGTTCATAGTCGGCGGCAATCCTTTGCCCGGCGCCGTCTTCAAACCCGATTCCGAAGGGCACGCGACGCTGCGTGATACAGTCCCCGCCGCCGGTCGCAACGCTTCAACGTTTGCGGTCACGCTCGAACCGGAACAGGGCGCGTCCACACCGACCCCCGACGCCATGTATCTTCTGAGCGGTGCTTCGTAACATCTAACGTCGCCAAAAAATTTGCTACACTGTCGCCACTCCGACGATTAAGGCGCGGGGTAATTTTCAGAGGATCAGGAGAAACGATTGTGGCGGAAGAGACATTGCCGGCACCGGCATCAGAAGCGATTTCGGAAGAGACGGGACAGTTCGACGCGCGATTCCTGTTGTGGCGTATCTTCTGTTCAGAGAACAGCATTCCCGTCGAAACGCTGCCAAGCGAACTTGAAGGCGACGCGCGCGAAAAATGGGACAAGGTTAAAGATCAGGAACTGCATAAGCCAACGGAGGGGCAGTGACGCCCCGCTTCTTCATGACATCGCCGATGGTGACAGACTTAAGCCGCGTCACGACTCAACCGACACCAACCAGAAACGGATTCGTCAGCCGCTCGCGCCCGATGGTCGTGTCGGGGCCATGTCCCGCATAAACCGCCACATCGTCGCCGAGCGGCACGATTCTCTTCAATAGCGAATCCATCAATTCCTCACTCGACCCGCCCGGCAAATCAGTTCGGCCAATCGATCCGGCGAACAAACAATCGCCGACGAACGCCTTCCTTTCATTCGCCTCAAACAAGATGACGTGGCCGGGCGTGTGGCCGGGACAATGCAGCACTGTGAAGTTTAGCCGACCGACCGCGTACGTTTCGCCATCGACCCAATAGCGCTCGATTGGCGGCGGCACTTCGTAGTTCAAGCCGAGCGCCGCCCACTGCGCGCGCGGAATGCCGACCCACGCCGGTTGTTCGGTCAGCCGCATATACAGCGGTTCATCAGCCGGGTGGAGAATGATCTCCGCTTCCGGCCTCAGACGCTTCAGCGCCGCGACGCCGCCGATATGATCCATGTGCGCGTGCGTTAACGCAATGGCCTGCAACTCCAATCCATGTCGCACGAGCGTAGCGACGATTGTCTCAGCATCGTCACCCGGATCGACGCAGACCGCGCGCCGCGTCTCCGCGCAGCCGAGCACACGCGCCTGCTGCTCAAAAGCGGTGACGGTGAACTGTTCAATAATCAATTGGAACCTCTCTACGCGGGAATACAGAATACTGAAGATAAAGGGGTGGCCTCGTACCTTTTGTATGCTGTGTGCTGTCTTCCGGTTTTTATTCAGACGATCAATATCAAACTTCACTCTGCCAGCCGCAGACTCGCAATCAACTTTTCGAATGTTGCCTGGTAATTCTTGAACTCATCTTCGGGAGCCATCGTGACGAGGTAGAACAAACGCCCGTCGGCGGTCGCGGCAGTGTAGATGACGTCGATTTCCGTGAGGCCGGTCGCGGTCGAAGGCCCGACAACCACTGTCGCGTAGCCGGTGCGGTCGCCGAAGGTGATGCGCTGCGGCTGCCGCTCGACGCGGTAGTCGGGGTTGACTTTGATCTGCTGTTCGACGAATGCGGCGTTCGCCGACGCAAGGTCGTTCGACGTAGCGGGCAGCGTCCCGATGAAGATGCCGTGCGTGACGAAGACGGCCTGCTCTTTCTGACCATACGCGCCTTGCGGGGCGAAGATCAGATTCGCTTCGTCGCCGGCGGTCAGCGCGTCCCAGTTCTGCGGATACTGAAAAGCGAACGAGCCGTCGCGCGCCTGAAACTGCTTGAGGGACGGCGCAGGCAACTGCGGGCGGTTGTTCGGCTCGATGTCGTTCGGGTCGCGTGGCCCTGTGCGCGCCGGCTCGCGCGTGGCGGCGAGCGACGACGACGCGCGACCGCCACCGGTGACGCGCGCCTTGATCTGCTGAAACTCGTTTGTGTCGCGCACCGGGGTTTTGCTCATCGGCAGCGATGGAAGCGCCGCGCTGATGGCCGCGACGCGGTTGCCGGGGTCGGGGTGGTCGCTCAAAAATTCCGGCACGCGCTGCCCGCCGAGCGCCTGCAATGTCTGGAAGAAGCCGGCCATGTCGCGCGGGTCGTAGCCCGCCTCGGCCATGATGCGCGCGCCTTCGAGGTCGGCCTGCGTCTCGGCGGTGCGCCCGAACCGCAGCAGCAACATGTTGGCGCCCGCGCCGCCGATTGACTCGACCACGCGGCTGATGTCGGGAGACTCACTGCCCCCGGCAATCGCTCCCAGCACGCCGAGTCCGGCTTTCGCCAGATACGCCTTCGACGCTTGATTCGTCCCGTGGCGCAGCGAGACGTGCGTGATTTCATGCGCGATGACGCCCGCTAACTCGCCCTCGTTCTTCGCCGCCGCTATCGACCCGGCGTAAACAAAGATGAAGCCGCCAGGCAGCGCGAACGCATTGACGTCCTTCGTCGCGACGACGTTGAACTGATATGGGAACTTGTGACCCGACGCCCGCGCGGCCAGTTTTGCCCCTAGTTGCCGAATGTAATTAACGGTCGCCTCGTCGCGCATCAATGGCACCTGCCGCGCGATTTCGGTCGCCGAACGCTTTCCGAGTTCGACATCCTGCTCCGGACTGAAGAGGTTGAAACCGGGACTGAAGTGCGGGGCCGAGCGCGCCGCGCCACCCCTTCCGACGAGCGTGCCGTCGCCCCCACCGGATTTGCCCGACAGTAGCCCACCGCATGAAACCAATTGCCCGACCATCAACGAAATTGTCGACAGCAACAGTAATCTTCGTCGTCCGCGCATAAGTAAACATTCCCCCGGCAGAATCTGTGTGGAGCGCTCCGGTAATTATTTTGTGAGCGTTCAGCTATCAGCCGTCAGCTATCAGCCGGAGATATACCGCCAATGCTCTTTGACGTTTGTGCCGCGCGGCTAACGCGTGTTTTCGCTGAAAGCTGACGGCTGAACGCTAATATTATTTTCAGGAGAGTTATCTTAGACCAGGGCTTCATCTGTTCGCCACTGTAATTCAACCTGCGTAGTTGAATCCGATGCTGAAGCGTTCGGATGCCGCTGTAGGGCTGAAGTAATCCACTTCGACAAAAACTGGCAGGTCAATGTGACAGATACTGTACGTTTTGGAATACCGACGGCATTCCGTTAAACACCCCCTGCTCCAGCTAATTCCCATCGTTTCAACACTTAGCCAGAATTTTCAAACTAAATTGAACCTTCGGCATCAAACTTGTTAATCATGGTTTGACCGGATGTGTCTCTCTGCGCTCAGTAGGCTTTAGAGGTCAAAGGAACTAAAGCGTGCGAGCCGCTGCCCATGACAGCATAGTCCGTTACATAAATTGTCTTATACCAGGGAACTTTTCCACTTACTCGAAGGAGAGTATCGAACATGAAATGGAATAGAAAATTTTACGCCGGAGCAATTGCTCTGTTCTGCGCTGTGACCATCGCGAGCGGCGCTGCCGCCTTCGGGCGCAGTCGCGTTGCTGAAGTGTTTGCCGCCGCCAGCGGGCGACCCGAATTGAAAGTCACACTCGCCGGCATGGTCGTGCGCGACAACACCGAAGTCATGCTGGATAAAGCCGGCACGGTTAATCCCGGCGAAACATTGCGCTGGGTTATCGCTTCACAGAATGATGGCGACGGCGCGGCGCGTGAGTACAAAGCCGTCGGCCAAATCCCGGCGGGTACGCTGCTTATCGCAGGTAGCACCGTCGCGGACGGCGACGTCTCGGTCACATTCAGTATTGATAGTGGTCAGACATATTCCGCGCAGCCGCTCGTCGAAGAAAAGCAAGCGGACGGCAGTGTCAAGCGTGTGCCCGCACCCATCTCGATGTACACGCAGGTTCGCTACGAGTGGTCGGATGCGCTCGCCGCGGGCGGTAGTCTTAACGCCTCTTACAAAGTGCGCGTGAAATAGAACGAGCGCACCCACACCAAATCCAACCTGTCCAGCCGGACAAGCGCGCGCCTTGCAGTACCAGCGGTTCCGGCTCACTCACAGCCAACCGCGGCTCACCTTTATTCCCCATAATTTTAAGGAGTCTTTATGACGAGTAGATATATTACCCCTGCTGTCCACGCGCTTGTCCGTGTGTGCGTCCTGTTGGCGCTCACTGGCGCGCTCGGGACACAAATGCTTCAGGCGCAGACGACGCCCGGCGGCACGAACATTCAGAACCAGGCCAGCGCCGCTTACACGGATGGCAGCGGCAACAACTTCTCGACGGTTTCAAACACGGTCACGACGACGGTCGCAAACGTCTCCGGCCTTGTGATTACGCCCGACGCAGGCACACGCCCGACAGTGGTCGCCGGTCAAGCGCCCGTCCGTTTCGCCTTCCGCGTCACCAACACCGGCAACTTTGCGGATCAGGTGCGCTTTCTCGCTGGTGGCGCAAGCATCCGGGTCACCGGCCCGGCAACGATTACGGGGGCAGTGATCGACCTCAACGGTGACGGCAACGTTGATGCAAGCGAGCCCGACATCTTTGGCAATGCCGCGGATGTGATCTCGGCCAGCCTCGCGCAGAACGGATTTATTGACATCGCCGTCGCCACTACTGTGAACGCGGACGCCGTCAACGGCGATGCAATCACCGTGTTTCTCGGTGATGCTGCGACAGGCAGCCCGACTTTTGATAATCAACCGGCAAACACTTCCGCGAACGAAGTGCGGACTGTCTCCACCGCGTCCGTCAACGGTCTGCGTGAAGCCCGCGGCGACGAGACCGCGATTATCGAAAACGACGCGCAGCTTAGGCTGACGCTGACCGCGCCCACCGGGCCTGTGTCATTAGGCACGAACATCACCTACTCTTATCAGGTTTCAAACCTCGGCACACGCCCCGCCACTGCCCAAACCTTAACGGGCGCTCCGGCAGGCTCAAATACGGGCATCTTCATTATCTCGCCGATTCCTGTCGGCACCGTTTTGAGGAGCGGTCAGACGTTCCCCGCCGG
>JALZJL010000277.1 GCA_030859785.1 Acidobacteriota bacterium | reverse complement strand
CAGATGCGCGGCACAAAGGAAATCTCCGCGCTCAAGATCGACCCGGAAGCCGTCAAAGAGGGCGATGTCGAGATGCTTCAGGACATGATCGTGGCGGCGATTAACGAAGCGAGCCGGAAGGTGGACGAAGCCATGCAGGGCAAGCTCGGCGGGATGCTTCCGCCCGGACTCGGAGGACTCATGTAATTTGCGATTTTAGTTTTGTGATTGAAAGGTGGATCAAAGGTAAAGTTCAGACATCTTCAAATCGCAAGTTGAAAATCGCGAATCGAAAATCATTAACATGCTCGAATACTCAGAACCAGTCGTTAAATTGATCGACGAGTTCAAGCGTCTCCCCGGCATCGGCCAGAAGACGGCGCAGCGCCTCGCCTTCCATGTGCTGCGGATGTCAGAGGCCGATGTCGAACGTTTCGCCGAGGCGATGCAGGAGGTGAAGCGCCGCATCGTGTCATGCGCGATCTGTAATAACCTGACGGATGTCGACCCGTGCCGCTTCTGCTCCTCGCCCACGCGCGACCGCTCGATGATCTGCGTCGTCGAAGAGCCTTACAACTTGGTCGCGGTCGAAAAGACGCGCAGCTACAAAGGTCTCTACCATGTGCTGCACGGAAGTCTGTCGCCGATCCGCAACGTTCATCCGGAGAACCTGCGCCTGCTTAATTTGCTGCCACGCTTGCGGCCCGAAAACAACGACGGCATCGAGGTGCGCGAAGTCATCCTCGCTACCAACCCGAACATGGAGGGTGAAGCAACGGCCAGCTACATCAACACGCTCTTGAAACCCCTCGGCGTGCGTGTCACGCGCATCGCGATGGGAATGCCCGTCGGAAGCGACCTCGAATACGTCGACGAAGTGACGATGGACAAGGCGCTCACCAACCGTCATGAGATGTGACATCAGCACCTCGCGCAAAGGTTATTTGGTGCGAAGGAAGAATAAAGTTGATGCTGGATGTCAGATGTTGGACAGAGCACCTGCGTGTCTTGACTAACATCCAGCATCCGGCATCTCACATCTATTCCTCACTGACCTTCACTTTTGCCTTTGACCTTTTTACTTTTGCCTTCCTACTTACATCCATGTACGAACGCGCTGAAATGATGGCAGTCGTCGGGGCAGGGCCGCTCGGTCTCGCCGTGGCGAAGGCGCTTCATGACGCCTCGATTCCGTATGAACAGATTGAGGCGGACGATGACATTGGTGGGAATTGGTATCACGGCGTGTATCGCACGGCGCACATCATTTCGTCGAAGAAGACGACCGAGTTCGCCGACTACCCGATGCCACAGCACTACCCTGATTTCCCCAACGCGCGCCAGATGCTCGAATACCTGCGCGACTATGCCGATGCGTTCGACCTACGCCCGCGCATTCAATTCAACACCAAAGTGACGGTGGCACGACCGCTCTCCGACGGTCGCTGGGAGTTGGAATTAGACGGCGGCGAGCGGCGCATCTACAAAGGGTTGATCGTGTGCAACGGGCATCATTGGGACAAGCGCTTTCCAGACTATCCGGGCGAGTTCGCGGGCGAGTTGATTCATTCGAAGGACTATCGACAGCCGGAACAACTCGCGGGCCGGCGGGTGCTCGTCATCAAGATACTGCTTGCCGTCTCTCGATGCGTGATGGCTTCATAGTTACCGAGACGCGACCCTCATCTGTTCCGGGTCTCGAACGCATCCTCACCAATACCAATCGCAAGCCGCGATGACCATCCGGGTCTATCGATAGTTTGCGTGAGCGAACCGCGTTTGGCGCTCGCGCAGGGCGGCTGTTAAGATGGCCTGTTTTGTCATCCTCAGAATTCTTCACTGTGCGACTTCAATGAAACTTCGACTTCTTTATCACGGTCACTGTTTTGACGGCGTTGCGTCGGCTGCCGTCTTCACGCGGTTCTATCGCGCGCACGTCGACTCCGCCGCAGACATTCATTATGGCGGGTTAATCCACCGACCGGGCGCGCTGTTTGACGATGCGATGTACGACGGCGATGAAAACGCCATCGTTGATTTTAAGTACTCCGCTTCCGAACGTCTGACGTGGTGGTTCGATCATCACCAGTCGGCGTTTCTTTCGCCGGAAGACGAAGCGCACTTTTACGCCGACCGGGAAAGCGGCAGGAAATTCTGGGACCCGGACAGTAAGTCGTGCACCGAATTCATCGCCGAAGTGGCGCGCGCGCGCTTCGGATTTCACGACGACGCGCTTCGTCCGCTGGTCGATTGGGCGCACATCATCGATGGCGCGCTGTATGAATCGGCAGCGCAGGTGGTTGAACTCGCCGCGCCCGCGCTGCAACTGATGCAGGTCATTGAGAGCGTCCCCGGCGACGACTTCAACGAATGGATCATCCGCGAGTTGACCACGCGCCCGCTCGATGAGGTCGCAGCGGACACAGAGGTGCAGCGCCGCTTTCAACCGATTCTCGCGCAGCATCGCGCGGCGCTCGACATCATCCGTCGCAAATCCGTTTACACGCGCGGCGTCGTGCAGTTCGATCTGGTCGAAGAAGGTTTTGAAGGATTTAATAAATTCATTCCGTACTATGTCCACCCCGAAACAACTTACTCGGTCGCCGTCACGCGCGGCGCTCAGCGTTCCAAAATCTCGGTCGGCTCAAACCCATTCAGCCCGCACCCACGCCGGCATAACATCGCTTCGATCTGCGAGCGCTACGGCGGCGGCGGCCACGCCGTCGTCGGTGCTGTCTCAATGGGCGTCAACGACGTCGAGCGCGCCCGCGAAGTGGCCCGCGAGATTGTCGCGGAGCTATCTGGAGGGATGAAGGATGAAGGATGAATCAGAGGGGAAGTTGATGGTAAGTTCTCATTTTTCATCCTTCATCCCTCCGCCCTCATCCCTTGCTTCGCGCCATTAGTTTTTCAATGTCTTCGATTCGTTTGGGCGCGGCGTGAGTCAGCACGCGGTTGCCGTCCGCCGTCACCAGCACATCATCTTCAATCCGCACACCGATGCCGTAGTATTTGTCGGGCGCGCCCTCGGCCCCGTTCGCGATGTAGAGGCCCGGTTCGATGGTCAGCACCATCCCGGCTTCGACGCGGCGCGACTGGCCGTCCAGTTGATAGCGGCCCACATCATGCACGTCCATGCCAAGGAAGTGGCCGAGGCGGTGCATGTAAAAACGCTTATAGGTTTCTTCCTCGATCAGCTTCGCCGGTTCGCCTTCGAGCAGACCGAGCCGGACCATTCCCGCGGTCAGAATTTCGACCGAGCGATTATGCAACTCGTCAATCGTGACGCCGGGTTTGACCATTTCGATAGCGGCGAGTTGCGCTTCGAGCACGAGTTCATAAACTTCAGCCTGGGGCTTAGTGAAACGCCCGTTAACAGGGAAGGTGCGCGTGATGTCGGCGGCGTATGTTTCGTATTCGGCGCCAGCGTCGACGAGCAGCAAGTCGCCGTCACGGAGGGTCGCGTTGTTGCTGACGTAGTGCAGCACGGTCGCATTCGCGCCGCCGCCGACGATGGATGTATAGGCCGGGGCCGCAGCGCCGTTCCGCCGGAAGATATACTCGATGAGTGCCTCAATCTCATATTCGTTCATGCCGGGCCGGGCCGACATCATTGCTTCGCGGTGCGCCTCGGCGGTGATGTCGGCGGCGCGCGACATGACGGCGATTTCCTCGTCCGTTTTGATGAGACGCATCTCGTGGAGGATCGTTCCCGGCTCGGTGATCGACTCCGGCGCATGCACGCCGCGCCGCCCTAACGCGCGCATCCGGGTAATCTGTTTGATGATGATGTCGTCAATCTCGGCGTCTTCACCGACGCGATAGTAGAGATGCTTCGCGCCGTTTAGCAGGTCGCCGAGTTTTTCGCGGAACTCGTCAGTCTTGAACGAGGCGTCCGCTTCGTAGTCGCTCTTCGCTCCTTCGACGCCGGCGCGCCGCCCGCCCCATACTTCGCGTTCGGGATCGCGCGGGCGGACGAAGAGCATGTA
Source organism: Acidobacteriota bacterium (assembly GCA_030859785.1). Taxonomy (GTDB): domain Bacteria; phylum Acidobacteriota; class Blastocatellia; order Pyrinomonadales; family Pyrinomonadaceae; genus JACDEG01. The sequence continues at coordinate 41,141 of JALZJL010000277.1, read as the reverse complement.
CTTGTGCTCGTTGTGCGCGGGCGCGATGACGGCGATTGATTCCGGTTCGTCGAAGCCGGTCAGGTAATAGAAATCGGAGTTCTGGCGGTAGCGATAGTGCGAGTCGTTTGAGCGAAGCGCCTCGCGCGCACTCGGCAGGATGGCGACGGAGTTCGCGTCCATCCGCCGCATAAATTCCGCAAGCTGCGGTCGTGGCATGTCTCTTTATTTCTCCTCTGGTGGCGTGGCCGCGCGTGTGACCGAGCACGGCGGCGCTCATTGTAACCGAGAGTCGAGAACGCGCGGAACCGCGTGAGGCGATTGTTTTGTGCGATAATTTCCCGGCCCGAACCGAACGCTTATGTCAGCACAGACGACGACATACACTGAAACTTTACGCGACATCATTTCGCTCGACCCGGCGACCGGCGAGGAAGTCGGGCGGGCACGCTTGTGTTCGGCGGAAGACGTGGCCCACGCCATCGAACGAGCACGCGCCGCACGGCAGTCATGGAGCGAACTCACCTTCCGTGAACGCGCGCGCATTGTACTCAACGCCCGTGAACTGGTATTGAGCGAGATGGATGAAATCGCCCGGCTCATCTCACGCGAAAGTGGCAAGCCCATCGCGGAGGCGGTTGCGATGGAGATTGTGCCGACACTCGACCTAATGCGCTACTTCGCGCGCCGCACCGCGCGACTGCTCAAGCCGGAGAAGATCGACATCGGACTGTATGGCTTGCTGGGTCGTTCGTCGCACGTCGTCTACCGTCCGCTCGGCATTATCGGCATCATCTCGCCGTGGAACTTTCCGTGGGCGATTCCGCTCGGCGAAGTCGTGATGGCGCTGATGGCCGGTAACGCCGTCTTGCTGAAGCCGAGCGAGTTGACGCCGATAGTCGGACTGCGCATCGCCGAGACGTTCCGGCGCGCCGGACTGCCGGAAGGCTTGCTCGAAGTCGTCACCGGCGATGGCACGACGGGTGCGGCGCTGGCTGCGGCTGGCGTCGACAAGATCATGTTTACGGGAAGTGTTGCGACTGGTCGGCGCGTCGCTGAAGCAGCGGCGAAGACTCTGACGCCGGTGGTGCTCGAACTCGGCGGCAAGGACCCGATGATCGTCTTTGAAGACGCGGACATCGATGCGGCGGCGAGCGCGGCGGTGTGGGGCGCGTTCGCCAACTCAGGCCAAGCCTGCGCCTCGGTCGAACGCTGCTACGTTGACGCGCGCGTTGCGCCGCAGTTCACGACGCGGGTGGTTGAAAAGACGCGCGCGCTCCGTCAGCACGCCGGCACACACCCGGACTCGGACCTCGGCGCGATGTCGAGCGTCGCACAACTGCGCATCGTCGAAGATCACGTGCGCGACGCGGTCCGGCGCGGTGCGCGAGTGCTCACCGGCGGGGGCCGTCCGCTCGACCTGCACGGCGGTCACTTTCATCAACCGACGGTGCTGGCTGATGTCGACCACACCATGACGGTGATGCGCGAAGAGACGTTCGGGCCGGTGCTGCCCGTGATGACGTTCGCGGACGAGGACGAAGCGATCCGTCTCGCCAACGATTCCCCGTTCGGATTAACGGCCAGCGTGTGGACGCGCGATATGCGTCGCGGGCGGCGCGTCGCGTCGCGAATCGAGGCGGGCACAGTGATGGTCAACGAAGTTCTCTACACGCACGGCATCGCGCAAACTCCGTGGGGCGGTGTCAAGCAGAGCGGCATCGGACGCACGCACGGGCGGCTCGGACTGTTGGAACTGGTCGCGCCGTATCACATTCACATCAATCACCTCGCGCGTTTCGAAGACGTGTGGTGGTTCAACTACACGCCGCGCGCGACCGCGTTGTTTCGCGGACTCGCGCGACGATTCGCAACCGGCTCGGCGTGGCAGACAATGCTGCTCGCGCCGCAGTTGATGAAGCGATTAATCGAGCGCCGCTCTAAAACATAACCAAACGTGACAAGTGACAAGATGATTGCGGAATGCGGACTAAAAGAAACACGACTTGTTCTTCAATCGGCAATCGGCAATAGCTTGGTTCTGTCCTGTCACCTGTCACGATTTACCTGTCACGTTTGGCACACGGTGGCCGCTTGATTCGGCGCCCGCGTGCCTTTAGGATGGCGCGCTTGTTGTGTGCATCACAGGTTCAATCTGATCCAGAGGTTCGACAGAAGTTTGCTGGGACGTTACATCAAAGATCAGGAGCGGCTGCGGGCCGTGAAGGATACCAACCGCATCGTGCGTCCGTTTGAGTGGGGCGTGTCTTTCATCCGTGAACACATCAACGGCGACGACCCGCGCTCGATTGTGGAGCGATACACGCACGGCGCGATGCAGCGGAGCGAGGATTTTTATGCGCTCCCGCCGGTGAGCGATTATCACTTGTCGAATGAGAATCTGCTGACGTGGACGAGCGCCGTCAACACCCCGTCGCTGGAGAACAACATCGCTTGTGCGCGCTTCTTCCCCGCCGTCACCAATTGGCGAACGAAGGGACGGTCGGGGCCACCGCGCGCGGTCGTGGTATTGGCGCAGTGGAACGCCGACGCTCGAAGCCACGTCGACTTATGTCGGAACCTCAGCCGCCGCGGCATCAACGTGCTGCGCGTCACGCTTCCATATCACGAAGCGCGCCGCCCGCCGGAACTCGAACGCGCCGATTATCTCGTCAGCCCCAACATCGGGCGCTCGCTTCAATCGATGCGGCAGGCGGTGCTCGACACGCGGGCCGCTGTCAGTTGGCTCAGCGCGCGGGGCTACGAGCGGATCGGGATCGTCGGAACCAGCATCGGCTCGTGCATTGCGTTTCTCGCCTTCGCCCACGACACGCGCATCAACATGGGTGTCTTCAACCACGTCTCCGGATACGTCGCAGACGTGGTCTGGCACGGCATCTCGACACAGCACGTCCGCGCCGGAATCGAACCGCACCTGACGCTCGACGAATTGCGCCGGCACTGGCTGCCGATCAGCCCGATGCCGTTCGCGCGCAAGCTCCTCGACCTACCCGTGCGCCCGATGCGATTCATTGCCGCGCGCCATGACCTGACGTTCCCAATCGATCTTTCACGCGCCGTGATCGCCGAGGTGCGGAAGTTCGGCGTGCCGCTTGATGTCACGTGGCTGCCGTGCGGTCATTACACCAGCGGCGAAAAGCCGTGGGTGTATTGGGACGGCTGGAAGATTATTTCCTACCTCACAAAGCATTTGTAAACGCCGACTCTCAATTGACGTCCGACTGGGCTCTTTCGCCGTCGATACGCCCCTAACCTCATGCCAACTTTTTCATCGCTATTTCTGGAAGCTTTGCCGCATTGACATTATTTACAGCAGGCAAGCAACTATAAAGTTTATACGCGCCCTGAGAATCGGCCCCTTTCGCACCAGTTCTCGGATGACGCATGATGAGTTCGGCGTGGGCCGTAATGTTTTACCTGCTTTCCCTCCTCCGCCGAACTGAACACCTCAATGTTTTCTCCCACGCGTGGTAAATCCGTTCCCCTTAGTGCCGCCGTATATTTGGCGTATCGCTTGCATCCGAGTAAACTTCTCCATTCGTGAGGACTTTGGCAACAGCCTTTACAGTTGACACTATATTAAGTGTACGGCTTAACCTGGACTTTTATCTGAGCGCCAGCAGCTTCATGCAGCATACCCGTTGGGGGTTGGGATGCTCGCGTGCTAATTCTAATCCGCCTTTGACTTTCTGAATTTACCAGGAGATTTGTCCTAATGAAAAGAATTTTTATCGCGGCACTGGCTGCCGTAGGCTTAATGCTTAGCTCTGCCATGCAAGCGAACGCTGAAGCCATCATTGTCGTCACGACGCAGAATCAAGTGCTTACCTTCGACAGCGCGACGCCGGGAGCGACCAGCATTCCAGTGGCGATCAGTGGCTTGGTCAGCGGAAGCGAAACAATCGTCGGTATTGACCGCCGCCCGACCAACGGACTGATCTACGGCGTCAGCAGCCAGGGCCGCATCTACACTATCAACGAGACATCGGGAGCCGCTACCTTAGTTTCGACCATTTCCGGCACCACGCTGTCGGGCGGCGTCTTCGGCGTTGACTTCAACCCACAGGCGGACACCGCCGGCATGTCCTCACTGCGTATTACTAACAATGGCGCGGGCGTCAACCAGAATCTGGCGGTCAATGTTGCCACCGGCGTGGCGACGGTGCAAACCCCGCTCGCGTATGTGGCAGGCGACCCCAACTTCGGCCAGAATCCGAATGTGGCTGGCTCGGCCTATGCTAACAACGTGAACGGCGCGACCTCGACGTCGTTGTATGATATAGATACCAACCTCGGCGTTCTCGTCACGCAAAATCCAGCGCCATCGGGACAGCTTTCGACGGTCGGCTCGCTCGGCGTCAACTCTTCGGGCGTGCTCGGCTTCGATATCTCGGGATTGACCGGCACGGCTTATGCCGCGTTGAATCCTAATGATGGCTTCTCAAATCTTTTCACCATCAACCTGGCAACGGGAGCCGCGACTCAAATCGGGCAAATTGGCAGCGGCTACTTGATTCGCGGATTGACGACTCAGATAGGTCAAGCTGCCGCCATACCAGAACCGGCGACCATGATTCTGCTCGGCACCGGCCTGGCGGGCATCGCCGCGAAGTTTCGGCGTCGCAAGGCGAACAAGTCCAGCGTAGCTTAACCAGCAACATCGCAACGTCACACACCCGACCGCCCGCGAGCTTAATTCAAGTTAGCGGGCGGTTGTCATTTTACCGGTATCGCTTACTTCGCCAGCTTAAAAAACACGTCCTCGAATGGCGCGTCCGTCATCTTCGTCTGCGCGCGCAGTTGTTGCGGTGTGCCTTCAGCCACCAGCCGCGCGGCACGCATCACGCCGACCCGATCCGCAACGCGCTCGACGAAACTCATCACATGCGATGAGATAAGTAGCGCCCGCCCGGCGTCGCGTTCCGTCTCAATCCGCAGCCGCAGTTTTCGCATCATCTCGACATCGAGTCCGTTGAGCGGCTCGTCGAGCACTAACACGTCAGGCGCGCCGAGGAACGCCGCCGCGAGGCCGAGCTTTTTGCGCATCCCAAGCGAATAGCCGCCGGCCCATTTGTGCCGCACCGCCGCCAACTCGAAGAAGTCGATTTCGCGCTCGACCGCCGATTCGTCATTGACATCTTTCAGCCCCGCCACGAGACGCAGAAACTCGTCGCCCGTCAAACGCTCGTACAGGAAAAGTTCTTCAGGCAGATAGCCGATGCGCCTCCTAGTCGCGGGTGCACGCCGCGCGACATCATCGCCGCCGATCAGTACGCGCCCCGAGTCTGGCGCAGTGATGCCGACGAGCGCGCGGATCAGGGTCGATTTGCCCGCGCCATTTGCGCCGACCAGCGCGTACACTTCGCCGCCCACGACATTCAGCGAAACGCCGTCGACCGCAACCAGCTTGCCGTACTTTTTGGTGACCGTCTCGACGCTGATTAAAGTGTCGCTCAATCTTCCTCCTGCACGAGATGATAGTGCGCGCGCGCGTGACCACGTTCGGTCAGTTGCGGAATGCCGAAGACGTAGTAGATGAGGCCGAGCGGCCACAGCAGCGCGATTGAAAAGCCCGCGCCGGCGCTGATCGTCGCCATCAAAATTAACGCCAGCCCCGGCTGATCCGGTATCTCGAACGAGAGCAGGCCGAACAACGTGCTGACCATCCACCACACCCACAGACATTCGCCGAGCAGCGGTAGTGCGTAGAAGAGCGGCACTTGCCCGGTCGCCACGCCCGCCGCCCACACAACGAGCGGCGCGGGCAGCGACACGAATCGCACGTATCGCGCCTTCGCTTCCCACATCTCTTCGCCGGTCGTCCCCGCCGCGCGCTCCAGCCAGCGGCGCGGAATCTGGTGCGCGACCAGCACCGGCAACAATGCCGCCAGCGCCACGGTCGCGGCCACGGCGGCGAGTTTGACTGCCATCACCGCCGGAACCCACGTCGTTGCGAACCAGTCCGCATCGTTAGACGCGGGTGGCAACAGACCGGTCAACAACACCGTGACCAGCACGAAGACGGACAGCGCGGCCACTGCCGCCGCGACGTAGACGGCAGAGGAAAAAACGCGCAACGTCAATTGCAAATCGCGCGCGAGTTGCGCGGCGACTGCCGGTGTGGATTTGCGCCGCAACAGACGCGCGCCGAACAGACTGGAACGGCCTCTGCTCTGAAGCCGCTTCGCGTACTCGATGTCGGTCGCACGCCACCGCGCATGGGCGCCGCGCGCGACCGTATACAGCAGTGCCGCCCACGCCGCGCCGCCGAGCATCATCCACACGCGGTATCGCGCCAACGTGTCGTTTGGCCTCAGCACCGAGGTCAGCAGCAGCGCGTCGATGACCACGGCGAGGAGTAGCATCATCAAACCGGCGACGACCGCGCGCGGGTCCCGAACATGCCCCCAATGAATCCAGTTAAGCGCCGCGAATGTTTCCGCAAATGCCGTCAGCACGACGAACACGATTAACGCTGCGATGACCAACGGGTCGCCCGCCGCCGCCCGCCCGCTGCCCCCATTGTTGCTGCCCGCGAGGAGCGAAGTCGCAATCCACAACACGATCCCGATTAGGGCGGTACGCGGCAGGCGTTTGACGAGCGCCGTGTGAAAGTGCGTTGCGAGCGTTAGCGGCAGAGATTCGAGCGCGGCCTCGGCGCGACGCAGATGATAGATTTCGGCGCTCGCGTTCGACAGATTAAGAGCGATCAGGCTCGCCGTGAACAGCGCGGCCAGCGCCACATTCGCGGGCGTCGAGAATTGCCACGCGGGCGCTTGGTCGGCGGCACGCACGGCAGTGACGTAGGTCATCCCCAGCACCATCGGCGACAGGATCAGCAGCGAGTAGAGATGATGTATTGCCCAGCGCCACTGTTCACGCCAGGACGCACCCGCCACGAGTCGGAGTTGATTCATGATATGGATCGGATCAGCGGGGCGTCTCCGCGGCGATTGTTGAAGACTGAAGACAAAATACTACCACCGCTCGCGGACGCTTGGAGGACGCGGAAGATGTGAAAGGAAAGCATTATCAATCGGGTGAAAAACTGTGCGGATGCCGGGGCGTCCTCTCTCTCGTCCGTGGACGGTTAAATTTCGGTGATGTTGTTTTGGATGAGGTCTAACGACAAGCCGCCGCCGTTAATTTCCAACTCGTCCTTCACCTTCGCGACGCCGCCCGCTTCAGCCACGCCGGCAGCTTCCTTTATTTCATGGCGGACGGCGAGGGCCGATGCGATACGATCTTCGAGCACTAATTCGGGCGTGAAGTTTTCGAGCTGCAAAAAATACTCCGCACTTTTTTGCAGCACGGCGCGTGGCATCAGGCCGACGATTTCGCTGCCGGCGATCTGCACGCCCCATCGTTCGGCCTCGCGCCGCACGGCTTCGTAGACGTGGTACAGTTGCGTCTGTTCGTGGCGCACCAGGTTCATTGAGACCTGCACCAGCCCGCGCCCGACGAGCTTGATGCCGATGGCTTTCAGATAGCGCAGACCACCGTCGCGCCCACGCACCGCCCGCGCGATGCGCCGCGCGACATCCAGATCGTCGGTGCGGAGATTGATGTTATAAGCGACGAGTAAGTGGCGCGCGCCGACGGCGATGGCCCCGGCACTATCATGCACGAGCGCCTCGCCAAAATCGGGCGCCCGCTCCGGGGATGTTTCAATCTCTGCTCGCAACTGCTCGAAGCCGCGCCGCCGCACATCCTCAAGGTTGACGCGATCAGTGCGCCGCGCTGCGTAGCCGTAAAAGTAAACCGGGATGCCCAACTCGCCGGCGATTCGCTCGCCCGCCGTCAGCGCCAGCGCGACGCACTCGGCCATTGTCACACCGCGCACCGGGATGAACGGCAGCACGTCGGTCGCGCCGAGACGCGGATGCTCGCCTGTGTGCTGGCGCAGGTCGATCAACTCCGCCGCGCGTGCGACGACCCGCACCGCTGCCTCGACCGCCGCTTCCGGACTCGCCACAAACGTGATGACGGAGCGGTGATGATCCGCGTCCATGTGCCGGTCGAGCACCAGCGCCTCATCGACTGCCGCGATTGCTTCTTCAAGCCGCGCCACCGTCTCCGGCTGACGGCCCTCGCTGAAGTTCGGCACACACTCAACGATGCGATTCAACCCCGCCACCTTTCAAACCCATCCTGCTTTCGATGTTGACATGACCCGACCGGGAAGCAGACCCCGATTCTAAGTCGAGACCTTTGTGATTGAGATACACGGTTTCTTCAGCGTCCGGACCGTGACGCAAAGGCGACTGCTGCAAGTTTGAGATGGTTTGATTTCGAGCGGACATCGTTGGAAAGTTGCGCAGCTTTTTTATGAAGATGACCGGATGCGGTAGGTCCGCGCCTCTCATCTTCCTGCCGCAGAGGTCGGTTTTTGGCGGCTCCGTCAAAACAATTTTTCATCCGTGACAACGCCGGCCATCTCATACTCGGCACGCACGAAAGTGTTGGCGGCGCTCGCCAGGTTGAGCAGCCGCACCAGCGCCGGCGCATGATACAGTCCGCAGGCATGACAGACGAGGGCAGGCCGATCTGCGAGGAACAGATCAATGCCGGTCGCGTCTGTCGGTGCGCTACATAAGGCGCAGGGGTCATTCGTCAGGACATGATTGACACGGATCACTAAATCAGTCGGTTGGATATTTTCCATAGCTTTATCGCTCACTCGTTGTCGTCTTTCTTTTCGGATAACAAAAGCGTTTTCTCTTCTCGCCAACTTTCCGCCATGCGCTCCAGGGCCGCCCCGTACCGCTCGAAGTCCTGTTGCACAAAATCCGCGGTTGACTGGGTGACATGAAAGGAGGGCTGCTGATCGGGATCGTTATTTACCTCGGGCATTTCAAACAACCCGGCAATGGCGGCGTCAATGGTCACAGGGACGCCGTGCCACATCAGTTCCGGCGATTCCTGTTGGCCGCCGGCATCCTGTGTCGAAAGCGTCTGCAGTAAGTACGGCTCGATGATGGACGTTGGATCAATGTCGGCTTTGATGGCGACGGCGACCGCTTCCTCGATCAGTTTGTGCGCAGCGTCGCGCGCTTCATCCTGGTTCATTTATTATTCTCTCGTTCACATTGAAGTCGCTCGGCGCATCTGCGTCAGCATCGTCAGCACGCGCTCCTCAAATGGGGGCGCGTCGGGGTGTTGCTTAGTTTTATCTTCGCTCACGACTTGCTGCTTTCCTTCTCACCGCTCAGGTAATCCGCGACATTGCGACCGGTCTTCCGCATCGCCTCGTAGTTGCGCAGACGCCGCCGCGCCACCTTGTAGCTGAGGCCGAGGCGGTCGGCGACTTGCTGCAACCGTTCGCGCCGCTCGCCCCGGCACTTTTGAAAGAGATCATAGACTTCGACCCACGTTCGCATCACTTCGGGCGTTGCCACGCTGCCGACATCTTTCACTTTTTAGCATCCTTTTTCTGAGGCGCAGCCGTGGTGGTTTTGCCGACACCGGCGTTGACAATTAAGCCCAAATCCCGCGCGCGCTTTTTCAACTTTTCCGTCGCGTCGTCTTCCACCATCGCGGGTGACTGTTGCTGGTTGTTTTTGCCTTTCATGTCTTCCTGCCTTTCTGAGTGTCGATCCGCTCTTCGGTGCGAATCTGAGAGTCAATCAGGATGTTGATTCGCGTATGCTGTTCACGCATCTGTCGGCGCGCTAGAGTCTCGCTCATAAAGCAAACTTTAACGCACAAAAAATGGTTACACAAGGGCGAGAATTTCTTGAACACGGTCGTCTGAACTGCTCTCCACCGGCGCGTCGGGTGTGGCTTGCGCCGCCGAGTGTATTGCCGGTCAACAGATAGAAGTGGTATAGAGTGTCGCAAGCGTCGGATGCACGCCCGTCAACGATGCGATTGTTCTCATCGACGTTCGACAACGCGGGGAGACGGCAGTCCGGGATCAAACTGCTCCTCGGTTAACCATCGACTTTCACTCGTCCCGTCTGAACTTCTGGACTCTGACTCTCGACTTTCACTCTCATGCCCACTGACCGATTCATCCGCGAGCGCAAGGGCGCTTGGCAACGGCTCGAAGATTTACTGACGCTGCTCGAACGGATGTCTCTGCGCCGCCTGCACCGCGAGGAGGTGCGAGAGCTTGGGCGCATCTACCGCCGGACTGCCTCAGACCTCGCGATTGCGCGCGCCGAGTCGCGCGACCCGCGCCTCGTCGACTACCTGAACAGCCTTGTGATCCGCGCGCATGGACGCATCTACCGCGCCGGCGCGCTCGAAGGCGGGCACCGCGTCCGCGACTTTTTCGTGCGCGATTTCCCGCGAACGTTTCGCCGCACATGGCGCTACACGGCGGCGGCGTTTGCTGCTTTCATCATCTTTGCGGCCATCGGATTCCTCGGCACGTGGCAGGATGTGGAATTTTCAGAAGTCCTCGGAATCGATGCCGGATGGCGCGAGATGAACACCGATGCCGGCGTGCGCTGGTGGGAGCAGTTGAACGAGGCGAATCAAATCGGCGGCGCGTTCATTATGACGAACAACATCTGGGTGATGTTCAACGCCTTCGCTTACGGCGCGTTGTTCGGCGTCGGCACGCTCTACGCGATGGCATTTAATGGGGCGCTAATCGGGGCGGTGCTCGCGCTGACGTATCGCGCCGGGTACGGTAATGAATTGCTGACTTTCATGGCCGGGCACGGCGTCATCGAGCTTTCGTGCATCTTCTTCGCAGGTGGCGCCGGCCTCCTGATCGGCAGCGCGATGCTGATGCCGGGTGATCTGTCGCGCCTTGATGCGCTGCGACTGCGCGGCAGCCAGGCGATTCATTTGATCGTCGGCTGCGTGCCGTTGTTGGTGCTCGCCGGCATCATCGAAGGCTTCATCTCGCCCGCGCCGATCTCGCCGCTTTACAAAATTGGTGTCGCCGCGATGACCGGCGTCGCACTCTACACATATCTGCTGCTCGCCGGTCGCGAAGCCCGTTGACGCGAGTCTCCTCAGCCTCGTCACGCCCGTTAATCGCTGAACCGCCGTTGTGCGCGGTAGCGGTGGAGCAACTCTTCGAGGAACCCTTCGTAGGTAAACACTTCGATCTCAAAACCCGGTCGCATTTTGTAGAGGATCGGCGTCGCGACGCGCCATGCCATCCACTGCCGCGTGGCTTCAGGCAAATCCCAGCGGCGGCGCAAGAATGTCTCGACCACTTCGATCTCGCGCTCAGTGAGTGTGCCCGCGTCGCCGGTGAAGATGACCGGCTTGAAGGAACGCCGGAGCGCGGTGTCGCTCGTCGGCGAGGCGAAGATTTGATCGAACGTCGGGGCCTCGGCCTCGCGCTCGCGCACCACCACCGTGCCCGCGACGAAGTCGCCGATCCGCTGGTCGCGCTCGCTGATGAAGACCGAGACGAGGCCGACGGAGTAGAACGGGAACGGCATCATGTCGAAGATGCGCAGAAGGTTTCGCGCCGACGCCTCCCAGAATGTGACTGGTCGTCCATCCTCGCGGATGACTCTCAGGCGCAGCCAACGCTTCCCCGGCGTCTGTCCATTCCATAACCACTCGAAGACGGCGAAGTAACTCGACCAGATCACGAACACGCCGAGGATCAAAACCGCGACCACCCACTTTGGCGCTTCCGACAAGCGGCCATCCCAGTCCGCCACGTTCCCCGTCCACGCCAGTAGAATCACCACCACCGCGATAGCAACGATTTGCAGCGTGTGATCGAACGCGCACGCCAGGAAACGGTTGCCGATGGACGCCAGCGCGAAGTGCAGCGGCACGCGCTCCGGCGTTTCGATGACGAGCGTCTCTTCAGTGGTGATGGCAACTGACATTGACGAAACTCATACTGAAGTCGCGAAACGGATTGAGGCGCATCCCTGATGTGCGGCTCTCACATAATTCTATTCCAATGATTGACTGCGCACCCTTAGGAAGCGCCGCTTGCCGACCTGAATCAGCGGCGCGTGGTCTTGTGTCACTTCTACTTCGTCGTTGACCTGAGTGCGTTGTTCGCCATCGACGCGCACGCCGCCCTGTTCGATCAAGCGCCGCGCTTCGGCCATCGACGGTGCGAGTGATGCTTCGACCAGCAGACGCGGCAGTTTCCATCGGCCCGCCGTCACCATGCGCTCTTCGATTTCGTCGGGCGTCTCTTTGCGTTGGAAGACACGGTTGAACTCTTCCTCGGCGGCGTGCGCATCAGTGGCGGAATGAAAGTCGGTGATGATTCGCTTCGCGAGTTCAACTTTCAAATCGCGCGGGTTGCCGGCACCCGACTTGGCAGCGCCGCGCATCCGCTCGATTTCTTCGAGGCTGGTGTCGGTGCATAGTTCGTAGTAGCGCCACATCAACTCGTCCGAGATGGACATCACCTTGCCGAACATCTCGGACGGCGGTTCGTTGATGCCGATATAGTTCCCTAAAGACTTTGACATCTTCTGCACGCCGTCGGTGCCTTCGAGCAGCGGCATGATGATCGCGACCTGCGCTTCCTGCCCGTATTCACGTTGCAGGTTGCGACCCATCAGGATGTTGAACTTCTGATCCGTGCCGCCGAGTTCCACGTCCGCTTCGAGCGCGACTGAATCGTAAGCCATCACCAGCGGATAGAGGACTTCGTGCAGCGCCAGCGGGCGGTTCTCCGCGATGCGCTTCGCGAAATCGTCGCGCTCTAAAATCTGCTTCACCGTGACGTGCGACGCGAGACGGACGAAACCGTCGGAGCCGAGCGTGTCCATCCAGCGCGAGTTGAAGTCAATCACTGTCTGGTCAGGGTCGAGCAGCTTAAAGATTTGCGCCTTGTACGTTTCGGCATTCGACGCAATCTCTTCGCGCGTCAGTTGCGGGCGGGTCGCCGACTTACCCGACGGGTCGCCGATCAATCCGGTGAAGTCGCCGATCAGAAAAATGACGGTGTGGCCGAGTTCCTGAAACGCGCGCAGTTTGCGGATCACAACCGTGTGGCCGAGATGAATGTCCGGCGCGGTCGGGTCGGCTCCCAGTTTCACACGGAGCGGCCTGCCCGTCCCGGCTGATTTTTCCAACTTCGCACGCAGGTCTTCCTCGCGAATGATCTCGACCGTGCCTTTACGCAGGTAAGTCAGTTGTTCGTCAATCGTCATAATTCTTTCGTCTTGATAGTTCACGTGAGACATAACATCTGTGCCCTGAAAGGGCAGGCAGAAGGTAGCCAGTGGCAAGCGAGTGAAACGAGCGCCGCCTCTGGAAACAGAAGCACACAAACGGTTTCGCGCCCTGAAAGCGGCGCGGGGAAAGTGTCACCACAGAAAGCGCTCATCATATTCAATCCCGCCCATCCTTAACATTTCGACATACTCTTCCTGAAAGGTCTGATGACGATGGTGCTCATCCTGATGAAGAATGTAGTACCTGACACGCTCGACGTTGGAAGGGCTGACCGTGTACGCGCCGTAACCCGGCTGCCATGCGAATGACCGCCTGCATAATTCTTTATGCACCCATTCAGATGAGCCTTGCTTGATATCGCGCAAGACGTCAGCCAAGCGATGCGTCGGCTTCAATCCTACCAACAAATGTGCGTGGTCTTCGGTGCCGCCAACCGCGACGGCCACGCCGTTCAGGTTTCTGACAATCCCGCCAAGATATGCGTGCAGTTTGTCGCGCCAATCCTGGCCGATCAACGGTGCACGGTCTTTCGTGCTGAAGACGAGATGATAATGCAGGCTCGTGTGTGTTGATGGCATAGCTTTGCTCTGTGCGCCCTTTCAGGGCGCGGTCGGGGCGGGGGACAGCACCCAGAGGCTGCGCGCCTCCGCTGACGCTCTCGGCGCTTGCCACTGGCTACCTTCTGCCTGCTCCTTCGGAGCAGTGTGGCAACTGCTATCTTTCATAAAGGTAAATAACTCGTCGTCCGTTCAATTCGTAATCGCCGCGCACGACGCGCGCGACGGCTTCCGGGTAAGCCTGATGTTCTTCTATGAGGATGCGTGCAGATAAAATTTCTTCCGTGTCATCGTCGTGGACGGCGACGACGCGCTGCGTGATGATGGGGCCGCCGTCGAGCGTCTTGTCAACAAAGTGGACGGTGCAACCTGAAACCTTCGCGCCGTAACGAAGCGCCTGCTGCTGCGCGTCGAGTCCGGGGAAGGCGGGCAGCAGGCTCGGATGAATGTTGAGTATGCGCCCACGGTACGCTTCGATGAAGAGCGGCGACAGCAGCCGCATGTAACCAGCGAGACAGACGAGATCAACTCCGCGCGCACCGAGTGCCGCGATGATTTCGCGTTCGTGCTCCTCGCGCGCACGCCGGCGTCGTTCGATGAAGAGCGTCTCCAAGCCACGCTCCGCCGCGTGATGTAATCCCGCCGCCCCGCTCCGGTCGCTAATCACCACGGCGATTTCCGCTTTTGGGATGCGCCCGTCGCGGACGGCGTCGGCGAGCGCGAGCATGTTTGAGCCGCGCCCGGAGATCAAGACTCCGATGCGGCAGAGTTGATGCCAGGTCTCGCTACTCGTGACGTCCATAAGTAAATTTGCTTTCGCGCCGTTCGTACCTTCACCTGAAGCCGTCCTTCATCAGACTTCGGACCGCAAACGAGCGCAGAGGGGATGACAAGTATGCCGACTTCTCAGACGAGTGTGACCTGACGATTGCCTTCGACGACACGCCCAATTTCGTAAAAAGTTTGGCCGTGCGCGGTGAAGTGGGATTGAACTTTACCCTGATTCGAAGCGGCGCAGACGACGACCATCCCGACACCCATGTTGAATGTGCGATACATCTCCGCTTCGGCGACGTTACCTATCCGCTGCATCAAGGTGAAGATGGGCAACACCGGCCACGACCCGCGCTTGATCTCGACGCTCGTATTTTTGGGGAGGATGCGCGGGATGTTCTCAAGCAATCCACCGCCGGTGATATGCGCGAGTCCCTTGATGGCACCAGCGTCGAGCAAGCCATCAAGCGCCGGCAGATAGGTGAGGTGTGGCTGCAACAATGCCTCGCCGACGGTCATGCCAAGTTCGTCGAGGCGTGTGTCGGCGCGGTGACCCGCGATTTCCAACAAGAGTTTGCGTGCCAGAGAGTAGCCGTTGGTGTGCAGGCCGGCGGAGGGGAGCGCGAGCAGCACGTCGCCATGTTCAATGCGACTGCCGTCAATCACTTGGTCGCGGTCAACGACGCCGACAATGAAGCCCGCGATGTCGTACTCGCCGTCGGCGTAAAAGCCGGGCATCTCCGCTGTCTCGCCTCCGAGCAGCGCGCAATTATTCTCGCGACAGCCTTGCGCGACGCCTTCGACGACACTCGCAATGGTGTCGGGCGCAAGCGCGCCGGTTGCGATGTAGTCGAGGAAGAAGAGCGGTCGCGCGCCCTGCACCAGAATGTCGTTGACGCAGTGGTTGACGAGGTCGCGCCCGACGGTATGATGCGTGTTCGTCAGGAACGCGATTTTCAGTTTCGTCCCGACGCCGTCCGCCGACGCGACCAACACCGGCGCGCGCATCGACGGGAAAGCGCCGTCGAACATCCCACCAAAAGAACCGATCTGCGACAGCGTGCGCGCGTTGAATGTACCGCGCCCCAATTCCTTGATCCGGTCAACCGCACGGTTCGCGGCGTCAATCGAAACGCCGGCGTCTGAGTAGGTGATGGGGTTGGGCATTGCTCGTAGCTTTCGGCAATCAGCTTTCAGCAGGAACAGTCGCTTCGGTACATCCAACTGATTGTTGACCGCTGATCGCTCACAGCTTAATTTCCTTCTTGTCCGCCGCGCTGCTTTTTTTCGTCAATCGTTCCTGAATTGCTTTGACCCGAACTTCCGCCTCGGCGCGCGATTCCCTGTCGAGCGTGAATGTAATGGTTAAATGGTCGCCGTCGCCGGCACCTTTGGGGAGCAGTGATAGAGGCACGTCAATCGACATCGCTTCGTCGTCGCCGACGAGGACGACGGCCATTTCATTGTCTTCGATTCGGTCAATCACGCCGCGTGTCTTCAACGACGGCGCGCGCTTCGATGTGTCGTCTGTCATCCATCACCTCAAAAAGAAAGACTGGAGTCTCGGAGTCTTGAAGTCATAAAGCCAGATGAAGAGATGCTGACTCTCACACGAAACATTTATGATTGGGGCAATGAGACTATCCCGGTTGTAGATGGTTTGATTTAGACTCCCAGACTCCCAGACTCCAGACTGTGTTTTTCATCTTCCGCCGGCGACGTTCCGGCTGCGTTGATCGGGACTCTTCTTCGGCTTCGGCGCGGGGCCAAAATCACCGTAGGCGACGAAGCCGGAGCGGGACGAGTCGTCCTTTTGCGGAGTGCGTCCGGCCCATACTTCTTCCGCGGCTTCGCGCGTCGATTTAATTTCGTACTCGTCGCCGCCGCGCGTCGTGATCGAAATCTCACCCTGTAAATCGGTGCGATAGAGTTTGACGTTTGCCGCGCGCAGACGGTCGAGCACGTCCTGGCTCGGATGGCCGTAGCGGTTGTCGGCGCCGGTCGAGATGATTGCAGTTTTGAACTGGCCGCGCCGGAGAAACTCTTCCGTGGATGCGTACTTCGAGCCGTGGTGCCCGACCTTCAGCACGTCGGCAGTGACGTCCCCTCCGTTGTTGATGATGCGCTGCTCAGTCTGCGCCTCGGCGTCGCCGGTCAACAGCATCGAAAATCCGCCATAGTCGAGTCGCACGACGACCGAGTTGGCGTTCGGCTCGTTGCCGCCGGAGCGAAGTTGATCCTTCGTAAAGAACGGCGGAATCGGCGCCAACGCAGTTAGAATCACACCGTCGCCGAGGTCGAACCGGCGGCCCGGCTCGGCGCCGACATACTCCACGCCGCGCTGTTCAATCGCCAGCAGAAAATCTTGGTAGTTCTTCGTGGTGTTCGGCACTTTGCTGTCGAGCACGACGCGCACGGAAGCGCCGTTAATCACTTCGTCGGCACCGCCGATATGGTCGGCGTGCGCGTGCGTGGCGACCATCAAATCAATTTGGCCGACGTTGTGTCGCTTCATCGCGTCGATAATTTTCTTACCGCTGCCAGGCACGCCCGCGTCAACCAGCACCGTCTTACCCGATGGCGCGACAATCAGAATCGCGTCGCCCTGTCCGACATCCAGCACATGCACCTGTAGCTCTTTGCCAGACGGCGGCGGCAGACGCTTCGACCAACGCTCTTCAATAAACGGCTTCAGCAAAAACCACGCGACGAGGCCGACCACGATCAATAACGCGATCACCGCCACCAACCCACACCCGCATCCGCGTCTCTTATTCATCCCTCATCCTTCATCCCTCATCCCTTAGTCCGACGGTACCGGTTCGCGTTCGCGCGCAAACATGGTTTCGGCCTCGCGTGTGATGCGGGTCGGGTAGTGACCCGTCCAGCAGGCGACACACGACGACTCGCGACGGATGCCGGTCGCTTCGAGCATCCCTTCGAGCGACAGATAGCCGAGCGAGTCGGCCTCAATGAAGCGGCGAATCTCTTCGACCGACATCTGCGCGGCAATCAGGTCAGCCTTGTCCGGTGTGTCGACACCGTAGAAGCACGGGCTGACAGTCGGCGGGCAACTGACGCGCACATGCACTTCCGCCGCGCCGGCCTCGCGCACCATATGGACGATCTTCTTTGAGGTCGTGCCGCGCACAATCGAGTCATCAATCAAGACGACTCGCCGCCCGTTAATCAGATGGCGCACCGGGTTGAGTTTGATGCGCACGCCGAACGAGCGAATCGACTGCTTCGGCTCGATGAAGGTACGCCCGACGTAATGATTACGCACCAGACCTTGCCGGAAGTTGATGCCGCTCTGCGCCGCGTAGCCGATGGCCGCCGCGACACCGGAATCGGGAACGGGCACCACGATGTCGGCCTTCGCCGGGTGCTCCAGCGCGAGCCGCTTGCCCATCTTGTGACGTGATTCATTAACCGAGCGCCCGTAGATCATCGAGTCGGGGCGCGAAAAGTAAACGTGCTCGAAGATGCAGAATGAGTGGCGGCGCGCCGGCAGTGGAAATGACGAGTGCAGCCCGTCGCGGTCGACCACCAGCATCTCGCCCGGCTCGACATCGCGGACGTACTCGGCGTCGATCAAGTCGAACGCGCACGTCTCCGACGCAACCACCCACGACTCGCCGAGGCGTCCAAGCGCCAGCGGGCGGAAGCCGCGCGCGTCGCGAATCGCGATCATCGCTCCCGGCGTTAAAAAGAGCATCGAGAAGGCACCTTCTTCTTCACGCAGCACTTCGGGAATCGCCTCGATGATGTTCGCCGCATTCGAGCGCGCGATGCCGTGCAACACGACTTCGGTGTCCGAAGTCGAAGAGAAAATCGCGCCGGCTCGTTCCAGCCGCTTGCGCTCCTCGGTGGCGAAGGGCAGGTTGCCGTTGTGACAGACGGCGACCTGTCCGTGTTGGCACGCGACGAGGAATGGCTGCGCTTCACGAATCGAGACTTCGCCCGCCGTCGAGTAGCGCGCGTGACCGATGGCGCTGTGACCGGGCAGGCGGTTCAGACGCTCTTCGTTGAATGCGTCGGAGACGAGACCCATCGCGCGCTCTGAACGGATTTGCGCGCCATCAGACGCGACGATACCGCACGACTCCTGGCCGCGGTGCTGAAGCGCGTACAAACCGAGGTAGGTGAGGCGCGCGGCGTCCGGGTGACCGAAAATCCCAAAGACGCCGCACTCATCATGAAATCCGTCGAACGGTTCGTCTTTCAATGGCTCGTCCACGCTGATGTTATCGTTCATTGTTTGCTGCTGAAGCCCAACCGGAAGTTTGCATCGTGGGGCCATTGTAACACCGTCGCACCGGCAAGCCGCACGCGCTTTGTTATGTTTTTGGGTAGAGGCCCGAAGGCCGGGAGATGAGCCGAGGATGCACGTGGAAGAACGCAGATTCCGTCAAGTGTTTTTCTGATCCGCGTTCATCCGCATCAATCTGCGGCCTTCTTTTGTCTCCTCGAACTGAGCCACTACCAGTTTTTGAAAGATACCGGTGCCACCAAATCGGGGCCGCCAAATCTCCGAAGTGCATGGTATGATGACCGTCCCCAAACTTTGGATCGCAGGTGAAGGGACTCTAAAAATGCACGTCAAGGTTTACGGCGCCGACTGGTGCGGCGACACGGTGCGGACGCTGAAGCATCTCGACCGTCTCGGCGTTGATTACGAGTACATCAATGTCGAGCAGGACACGCAGGCGTCAGAGTGGGTAAAGGCGCAGAACAGCGGTTTGGAGCGCAAGCCGACGGTTGAAATCGCCGGGCAGGTGCTGTCAGTTCCGACCGACCGGGAGTTGAGCAGCGCGCTCCGCGAAAAAGGTTTGATGGCTTGAGAGCGCGCCGCCTCGGATATTCTCCCGCTAACGCAAGACTGGAAGCGATGACGCGGTTGAATAAGCCATCTTGTGTTCGTGTCCGCAGGCAGACGTTGAGGCAACAAACTTTTCCGCATCAGAATACAACTAACGCCGCGCCGTCCTTTGTGACCGCGCGGCGCACACGTGTTCACCCGAACACATTTTTCACTTGAGCCACTTATTTCGCTTGAGCACACCCAGTCCCATCTACACACTCGCTATCGTCGTCTTACGCTTTGCCGTCGTCATCGCACTGTTCGGCGCGGGATGGAACATTTACCGGCGGCTGCCGGGCGACGACTTTGCTCTGCTCGGCAGTGCACGTCAGCCATTCGCAACTGAGTTGCGCATTGTCCGCCGCACCGAGCCAGACGGAGACGCACCGCAGGGGGACGATGCGGCGGTCAAACTCTATCCGATTGATGTCGCCGCGGCGCAACGCGAGTACAACTCAGAGCGCCGCGCCGGCCTCCGCTTCGAAGAGTTCCTGCGGCAGCGAATGGGCAGACAGCAGCCGCGCACCGGACACCTCGATGCGCGCGGCGAGGCGACGATCAACGTCCCGCCCGGCAGGTGGTGGATCCACGCGAAACTGTCCGGCGCACAACAGGAGATGACCTGGCGCCTGCCCGTCAACGTCGCCGGACGCGAGCGCACCGTCGAACTGAATGCCGAGAACGCCTATACCCGCGCGAAAAGCTTCTGAGTACTTAGTGATGAGCACTGAGTAAACCGGCGGGCGATAAAAAATGCGGGTTTAGTAGTTCAAACAGGGAGATCAGCCACAGACGGACGCAGGTCGACGCAGATTAAAGCAAATGATTTTCTGATCTGCGTCGACCTGCGTCCGTCTGCGGCCTTATTCTTTGTCTCTCCGCATTGAGCCGCCACCAAAAACGGCGGGTTGTTCAATCGTTAAGTGCTCAGGCAAACAGCGTGTCTTGATTAACATCCAGCATCTATCATCTAACATCTGTTCTTTGGTGGCTGTTCCTTTTGCCTTCCTACTTAAGACGTGGGGCGGTTGGCTCGACGGGTATGATTAGAGTTTTCGCTTGGCATGGACGACCCGACACGCCCATTGATTATCATAAACGCCGCCGCGGCACGCGCCAGCCGTGCGTGGCCGATTATCCAAGACGCACTTGAGCGCGGCGGCGTCCGCTTCGATACGTGCGGGCCGGAGCATGCCGGTGGGACGCGAGAACAGACTCGCGCGGGCCTCTGCGAAGGCTACCGAATTATCGCCGTCGTCGGCGGCGACGGGACATTGAGCGAAGCCGCGGCGGGGTTCTTTGAGAGTTGCGATCAGACGGATCACGATGCGCGCCCGCGCCGTGTCGATAAGATTGAAGGCGGCGGCAAAAACATGGATCACAGCGGCGTCCTTAGAGACATCAGTGACGGGGCCGCGCTCGCCATTCTGCCCGCCGGAACCGGCGACGACTTCGCGCGCGGACTCGCCGGCGCGCGCCAGCCGCTTGAGAATTGGGTGGAGCGTTTAATCAAACACTGTCGCCGCTCCGACTCCGATGTGGCGGACAAATCTTCGGAAGGTTCACCGGAGGGCGTGCGCGTCGTCGATTTATTGCAGGCCGAGATCGGCGACGAAGAACCGCGGCGGTTCATTTGTCTTAACGCCGCGACGCTCGGCATAGGCGCCGAGGTGGCGGAGCGCGTCGCGGCACAGAACGGCGTCGTCAGAAAATTACCCGGCGAAGCGCGCTTCGCGGCGGCGGCCATCGGGGCACTCGCCGCGTGGCGCGAACGGCGCGTCCGCGTCTGGGTCGACGACGGCGCGGCCATCGAGTGCCGAACCAACATGCTCGCGGTGGTCAATGGTGCATATGCAGGTGGCGGAATGAACTTAGTGCCAGCCGCGCGACCAGACGACGGGACGCTCGACGTGATGATCGCGTGCGGCGTCTCGCGGCTCGGCATCATGCGTGAGTTGACGCGCATCCACCGCGGCGGACACCTCGCCAATCCGCGCGTCCGCGTCGCGCGAGGCGCGCGCGTGCGGATCGAAGCGTTGGACACGCCGGACGCGCTCGGCGTCGAGGCCGACGGTGACGTGCGTGGGGCCACCCCGGTCGAGTTTCGCGTGATGCCACGTGCGTTGCGCGTAATCTTTTGAGGGCGAGCACATCTGGCGCGGATATCCAAACGCGGTTAGAATGCCGCTTTATTGTGTATGTCGCGCCGGGCCGGGAGGTCGATTGTGAGCAGTTCATTTCAATCTTCCGCAATTGAGTCATTACCCAAAATCAGGCGCTTCCAAACATAACTTCGCATGCTTGCTCCGAACACCCTTTTGCAGAACCGCTACTTGATCTTGCAGGCCATCGGGCAGGGCGGGATGGGTGCGGTCTATCAGGCGAAGGATCAACGGCTGCACAACATCGTCGCACTGAAAGAAACGCTGTTCGACGACGAGCGGATGCGCCGCGCGTTCGAGCACGAGGCTGAGTTACTCGCCAATCTGCATCACCCGGCGCTGGCAAACGTGACCGACCACTTCACCGAAGAGAACGGTCAGTTTTTGGTGATGCAGTTCATCAGCGGCGATGACTTGTCGGCGATGTTGCAGCGGCGCGGGGCCGCGTTCCCACCCGCGCAGGTGCAGGAGTGGGGCGACCAACTGCTCGACGTGCTCGACTATCTGCACACGCAGCAACCGCCGATCATCCACCGCGACATCAAACCGCAGAATATCAAACTCACGCCGCGCGGCCAGATCATCCTGCTGGACTTCGGACTGGCGAAGGGGATGCCGCTCCAACTCTCGCGTCCGTCGTCGAATACCAGCATCTATGGTTACACGCCGAGCTACGCGCCGCTCGAACAGATTCAGGGCACCGGCACCGACCCGCGCAGTGATTTATATGCGCTGGCCGCGACGCTTCACCACTTGATCACGGGCGTCGCCCCGCCGGAGGCGTTGACACGCGCGACCTCAGTGCTCGGCGGTCAGCCCGACCCGTTGCGTCCCGCCCACGAAACCAACCCGCAAGTGCCGGCGGCAGTCGCGGCGGTGCTCTACAACGCGATGGCGCAGAACCCGCAGCAGCGACCGCCGACCGCTGCCGCGATGCGTGACGCCCTGCGCGATGCGATGCAGAGTGAAAGCGGCAGCCTGCCAGCGACCGTCATTCAGCGGCCAACGACCGGGACGAAGCACGAACAGAATACGCTGCTCAGGCCAAGCCCTCTGAGTCTGCCGCCGTCGCCACCATTGCCATCGCAACCGTCGCCGTCATCGCCACAACCACCGTCACAGCAACCACTGTCACAACAGATGCCGCAGCTACTGTCGCCGTCGTCTATTGATTCATCAGCCGTAGATGTCGGACAGGAGTCGCCGACATCCACGCAACCGATGCACGGCGCGTCGACCGGAGGCTTTGAGGCGACCCCGACGGTACTGAGTCTTCAGTCCTTCGGCGGCGGTGCGATACATCAGCGCAAACGCTCAATCGCGGTGTGGCTGACGGCGCTGGTCGTGGCTCTAGTGGGCGTCGCCGGGGGACTGTACATATTCTTCGGACCGCATCGCGCCGGGTCGTCGCCGACGCCGCCGTTCCAGTCGATGAAGATCACCCGGCTGGCGACGAACGGCAGGGCGACGGACGCCATCGTCTCGCCCGATGGCAAGTACGTTGTCTATGTTGTGGAAGAGTCGGGCCGGCAAGGGTTGTGGGGGAAACAGATTGCAACTTCGAGCAATGTGCAGATCGTCGCGCCGGCGGAGATTGAATACCAAGGGCTGACTTTTTCACGCGACGGGAATTACGTCTACTACGTCGCGTCCGAGGGTAACAGTCCAGCGGGTGCACTCTATCAAGTCCCGGCGTTGGGTGGCGCGGGGCGGAAACTCATCGCCAACGTGAACGGCGCAATCACCCTGGCGCCCGATGGCCGGCGGATGGCATTTGTCAGCCGGCAGCCGAATGGCGAACAGGCACTGATGATCGCCAACGCGGACGGTAACGTCGAGCGAAAACTGGCGACGCGAAAGTACCCGGACTTCTTTCGCGAGCCGGCCTGGTCGCCCGATGGCGAAGTGATCGCCTGCGCTGCCGGGAGTTACGCTGGCGGCTTTTACATGAACGTCATCGAAGTGCGCGTGGCAGACGGCGCGGAGAACCAGATCTCGGCGCGGAAGTGGTGGTCGGTCGGTCGGGTGGCGTGGCTTTCCGACGGCAGCGGGTTGGTCATCACTTCGCGGGATCAAGCGTCGGGGACGCCGAAGCAGATATCCTATCTCTCGTACCCGGCAGGTGAGGTGCGAAGAATTTCCAACGACCTGAGTGACTACGGCGGGGCCAGTCTGACGGCAGACTCGAATCTTTTGGTCACCGTCCAGTCGGAACAAGTGTCGAACATCTGGATCGCGCCACGGGCTGCGGAAGCCTCTCTGCGGACGGCGCGCGCCGGGTCGGTGGTCGACGTGAGTCGCGCCAAACAGATTACCTTCGGCAAGTACGACCAGGTGTCCGGCCTCTGTTGGGCACCGGGCAATAAGATCGTCTACACTTCGAACGCCAGTGGCAACTGGGACATCTGGGTGATGGAAGCCGACGGCGCGAACCAGAAACCACTGACCGTCAACGCGCAGAACAATCTCGACCCGTCTGTCTCGACTGACGGGCGTTACATCGTCTTCGGGTCGAACCGCACCGGCAGCTTCAGCATCTGGCGGATGGACATCGACGGCGTCAACCAGAAGCAGTTGACGAACGGCGGCAGCGAGTGGTGGCCGTCCGTCTCGCCCGATGGCCGATGGGTGATCTACACGTCAATCAGTTCAGGCAAGTGGACACTGTGGAAGGTGCCGGCGGAAGGCGGCGACGCGGTGCGGCTGACGGATGAATTTTCGGGATGGCCGTCCGTGTCGCCCGATGGCAAGCTGATCGCCTGCTCGTACTGGGGCGGGCAGGGGGCTTTCCAGCCGAAACTGGCGACGATACCATTTGACGGTGGAGCGCCGGTGAAAGCTTTCGACGTCCCGAACTACGAATTACAACTTATTCACTGGATCGATGATGGTCGTGCGCTGACATACCACGACGACCGTAGCGGCGTCTCAAACATTTGGAGCCAACCAGTTGTCGGCGGCCCGCCGAAGCAGTTGACCGACTTCAAGTCAGAAAAGATTTTCGCTTACGATTGGTCGCCGGACGGAAGACAAGTCGCCACCGCTCGCGGCGTCTCGACGAGCGGCGTCGTTCTCATTAGCGCCGTCAAGTAACCGCGCACGAACTGTGCTTGTTCCGCGTCGCCGTTACCGGAATCTGCGCGACGAGTGTAAGATACGTCGCTGTCCAAACGTCCCTTCATCAGGCCTGCTGCCGGGTACTCGCTCCCCGCCGCAGAGGCTTTTCCGCAACACCGAAATCAGTTCCGTACAACGAGGAGAAAAACCCACATGTCCCACTCACGCAAACTTGCCTTGACGATTCTTTTTGTCGTCGCCACGTTAATGTTTCCCAACGACGCCAACGGCGCCAGTCTTGACCTCGGTGGCGACCCGCCGCCCCCGCCGCCGCTCAGCTTTGAATTCGGCGACACCATCCTATTAAATGGAACGCTGTTCAACGACACCGACGCCACCCTGACGAATCAAAATCTGTTCTTCGGCTTCATTAGTGACAGCCCCTTCCTCACGGCAAACGACGTGCTCATCAACTCTAATTTTATTTTGCAGGACGGTCAGCAGGCGCGCGGCCCGCTGTTCACCCTGACGCTCGGTGGGAGTGAGCTTGCTATGTCTGAAATCACGCCCGGCGACTTCGTATTCACGATAGAAGTTTTCTACACCGGAAACGGCATCCGCAGTAACAGCCTCACGTTCATCGCCAGAAACGGCACATTGAATTCTCCCATCCCAGAGCCGGCAACGATGTTGCTGCTTGGAACAGGCATCGCGGGTGTTGCGCTCAAAACTTACCGGCGTCGCAGAGGCTAAACTT
Organism: Acidobacteriota bacterium; assembly: GCA_030859785.1. Taxonomy (GTDB): domain Bacteria; phylum Acidobacteriota; class Blastocatellia; order Pyrinomonadales; family Pyrinomonadaceae; genus JACDEG01. Next base: position 15,845 of record JALZJL010000277.1, on the reverse strand, counting down.
AAGAGATGAGAGACTCCTGAGGGCGGAGGGCGGAGGGATGAGTGAAACCAGAATGCAGAATGCAGCACACAGCAGGAAACATGTCGCCTCTGATCTACAACGCTCCGTGTTTTGTATTCCTTAATTCATCCCTCATCCCTCATCCTTCATCCCTTAAGAGATGGCGGTTCGATTAGGAATTAATGAGAGCCATCGCTCGCCGCGTCACGTTCTCGACGTTGAACCCTAATTCGCGGAGCGCGATGTCGCCGGGGGCGGACGCGCCGAAGCGGTCGAGGCACACCACGTCGCCGCGCCCGCCAACATACCTGTCCCATCCGAGACGTGCGCCCGCTTCGACGGCGAGCCGCGCCGTCACCGCAGACGGCAGGACGCTCTCGCGGTATTCATCCTCCTGCTCTTCAAATAACTCCCAGCACGGCATCGAAATGACACGCACGCCGACGCCTTCTTTCTGTAACGCCTCGCGCGCTTCGAGTGCGAGCGAGACTTCAGAGCCGGTCGCAAGCAAAATCAGGTCGGGCATCGTCCCCGCTTTGTCACCTCCACCTGTGCCCTTTTTACTTTCGGCTTCGGCGAGGATGTATGCGCCGCGTCGCGCGCCTTCCGCCGAGGCATATGCGCCGGTGCGGTCGATCAACGCAACTTTCTGGCGCGTCAGAATCAGCGCGGTCGGGGCGTGGCGACGCAGGATGGCGGTGCGCCATGCCTCGCTTGTCTCATGCACGTCCGCCGGGCGAATCACGTACAGATGCGGAATCGCGCGCAGCCCAGCGAGTTGTTCAATCGGCTGGTGCGTCGGGCCGTCTTCGCCGAGGCCGATTGAGTCGTGCGTGAAGACATAGATGACCTGTACTTCCGAGAGCGCGGCGAGGCGAATCGCCGGCTTCATGTAATCGGAGAAGCACATGAACGTGCCGCCATAAGGAATCAGCCCGCCGTTCAAACTCATGCCGGTCAGCGTCGCGCCCATCGCGTGTTCGCGGATGCCGAAATGAAGTATGCGACCGTTAAAAGAGCCGTGCTGAAAGCTACCGCCGTCTTTGATGTCGGTGTTGGTCGAAGGCCCCAAGTCCGCCGACCCTCCAATCAGCATCGGCATCACCGGCGCGAGCGCGTTGATGACCTCGCCGCTCGCAGCGCGCGTCGCCATCGGCTTCGCGTTCTCGAACTTCGGCAAATGATCTTCCCAACCGGCGGGTAGTTCGCCGCTCATCACGCGATGCCACTCCGCTCCGAGTTCCTCGTGCTTCTTCACATACTTATCAACCAGCGCGTCCCACTCGGCTTCGAGCGCCGCGCCGCGCTCGACGGCCCCACGGAAATTGCTCAATGCTTCGTCGGGTATGAAGAAGGTTTCATCCTCCGGCCAGCCGAGTGCTTTTTTCGTCGCGCGCACCGCGTCCGCGCCGGGCGCGTCACTGTGAGCTTTGCGCGTTCCGGCGGTCGGCATCCCAAAGCCGATCACGGTCTTGACGGAGATCAACGACGGTCGGTCGGTGACGCTCTGCGCTTCACGAATCGCACGCTCAATCGCGTCGAGGTCGTTGCCGTCTTCGACCGTTAGCGTGTGCCAGCCGTACGACTCGAAGCGTTGCGGCACGTTCTCAGAGAAGGCCAACTTTGTGAAGCCTTCGATGGTCACTTCGTTGTCGTCGTAGAGGTAGATCAGATTGCCGAGTTTCAGATGACCGGCGAGCGATGCGGCTTCCGACGAGACGCCCTCCATCAAGTCGCCGTCGGAAACAATCGCGTAGACGTGAGAGTTAATCAGCGGGAAGCCGGGGCGATTGAATTTGTCGGCGAGGTGCATCGCGCCCATCGCCATCCCGACGCCGTTGGCGAATCCTTGTCCGAGCGGCCCGGTCGTAATCTCGACGCCCGGCGTCAGCACGTTTTCAGGGTGGCCCGGCGTCTTTGATCCCCACTGACGAAAGTTCTTCAACTCTTCAAGCGGCAGGCCGTAGCCCGTCAGATGCAGAAGCGAGTAAAGCAGCATCGAGCCGTGACCGGCAGATAAAAGAAAGCGGTCACGCCCCGACCACTTCGGGTTGCGCGGATTGTGACGCAGAAAGCGCGTCCACAACACGTAAGCCATCGGAGCCGCGCCGAGCGGCAGACCCGGATGACCCGACTCGGCCTTCTGCACCGCGTCGAGTGACAGCGCGCGGATCGTGTTAATGCAAAGTTCGTCCAGTTTGGATGTCGGTTTATTTTCGGTTTGGGGAGTTGATGTGCTCATGTTTTCAGTTTCCTTATTCTTTATTTGTTCTCAATCCAAAGAAAAATTAATAGAGAGGGACTCGTAAGAGATGGGCGAAAGGATGAGGGATAAGGGATGAATAAAAACCAGAACACAGAATGCAGCACACAGCGAGAAACAAGTCGGCTCTGATCTTCGACGCTCCGTATTTTGTATTCCTTAATTCAACCTTCATCCCTCAAGAGTCCCTCATCCTTAGCTTCGATGAGCAGATGGTAAAACTTCTGCTGGCGTTCCAGTCCTTCGCGGTAGCGCGCGTGGCGTTTCGCGTCGGGCGTGAATGTCTGGCCGACGGAAGCGGGCAGTTCGTCGAGACTTTTTATTGCACCCAACGCTTCGAGCGCAAGTAAAACCGCGCCGCGACTTGACGCTTCGCGGACGCGCGAGATTTTAACAGGACGATTCATCACGTCGGCGAGCATCTGCGTCCAAAAGGTCGAAGCCCACAGCGCGCCCCCCGAAGCGCGGACTTCTGCGCCGGGCGCGTAAGGCTCAAGCTCGGCGGCGAGCAGCGCGATGCGGTACGCGACCGCCTCCATCGAGGCTTGAAGAATTTCGAGCGGGCGCGTATGCGTCGTCAGGCCGAGAATCGCGCCGCGTGCGGTGGGGTGCCAGCCGGTGCTTCGTTCGCCCGCCCAGAATGGCAGCACCGTTAAATCGTGTGCGTTCGGCTCCAACACCGTGAGCGCGCGCTCGACGGCTTTCGCATCATCGTTCAACGCGAGCGTGTCGGTCATCCAATCATGCAAGCCGCCGCCATCCGAAAGCGCGCCGCCGACGACGACGCGGCGGCGATCTGCACGGTAACACCACAGACTAGAAGGCAACTCGGCGGGCGCGTCGCCGTCGTAGGCGACGCGCATCGCGCCGGACGTTCCAATCATCAGGCTGATGCGTTCACGCGAGACGCAGCCCGCGCCGATATTGTTGGCGACGCCATCGCCGATGGCCGGAAACCATTTGCACCGGCGAAGCTGCGGCCAGCGTTTCGCGTACTCGCCCGCGAGACGGAAAGTGTCAACTCTCAACTCCGCCAGCGGCGGCAGACGTTCGACACCGACGCCGAGTTGCGCGAGGAGTTCTTCGTCCCAGACGCACCGCCGCTGGTCAAGTAGCCCGGTGCCCGACGCCATCGAGACGCTCGCCGCCACTTCGCCTGACACACGCAACGCCAGAAATTCTCCGAAAGACATCCAACGATTCACGGCCTGATAAATTTCTGCGCGCGTCTTCTTCAGCCAGCGCAACTTCGCCGGCCAGTAGCTCGGATGAAAACGACAGCCAACTCTCCGGTGCGTCGCGCGTTCGTTTAATTGACGACGCAACTCTGCTGCTTCACCGGCGGCGCGCGTGTCCGCCCAGCCGAGCACCGGCGTCAGAGCGCGGCCTTCAGCGTCCACTCCGACCAGGCTGTGCCAGAAACACGAGACGGCGACGGCCTCGGTATGTGAAATGATTTCAGGCGGCGCGCACTGAAGCACTTCGTCAATCACGCGCGCGACACCCGCGAGTGCCTCGTCTGCGTCCATCTCCGAGCCGCCGTCGGCAGTCGTCACAAATCCACGCTCGACGCGCGCCAGCGTCCCCGTGATGGCTCTCGCCTGGGCGTCATAGAAGACCGCACGCGCACTCGACGAGCCGACGTCAAGCGCCAGCACAAACGGTTGCTGCGCGTCGCGCGGGCTGATCTCTTCGCGGTCGTCTTCTGATGTTAAATTGGCAGGCGAGTCTTTCAACGCGGCCTCGAATGAAAGATGGTTAATCGGTAGCTCTCCGCAGAGCGAAGATCATGCGAAGAGTTTTATGCAAAATTGAGATTCGAGATTGATAAGGCGTGGCTATCTTAGCATTCGAGCGTGCTGAAACAAGAAGCCCCTTCGGTTCTCGGCGAGAATCGAAGGGGCTTCAGCAAAAGCTAATATGACAGCCGGAATCAGTTGTCTAATTATCCTTGACGGCGAGCGCCGCGTTGATGCGCCCGCCACTCACTGTCTTGTCTTGCAAACGGTCGATTTTGTCCACCGATTCCAGTAGCCGCTCGCGCAGTTCCTTCACGGATAGATCATTCTCGTTTGAAAGAATCAGCGCGGCCACGCCGGAGACGACCGGTGTTGCCATCGAAGTGCCCGATGCTTCTTTGTATTGACCGTTGAGCCACGTGCTCAGAATATCGACGCCGGGCGCTGCGAGGTGAACGCTCTTCGGGCCGTAGTTCGAGAATGAAGCTAACTCGTCGTTACGATTCATCGCGGCGATGCTGATGACGTTCGGCAGATTGTAGCTCGACGGAAAGTGCGGCACGCGGTCGGTGTTGGCATTCGAGTTACCACTGGCCGCGACGAACAGGACGCCTTCCTCACCGGCCTTGCGAATCACGTCTTCGAGCGCGCGCGAGCGTTGCGTCGAACCCCAACTGGCGCTGATGACGCGCACATTGACGCCCGCCTTTTTGCGTGCGATGACGTAGTTAATCGCTTCGATAGCGTCCTTCGTGGTGCCGAAGCCACCTGCCGACATAAACTTCAGCGGCATGATCTCGACCTTCCAGTTGACGCCCGCGATGCCCTCGCCGTTGTCGCCTTCAGCACCGACGATGCCGGCGCAGTGCGTGCCGTGGCCGTTATCGTCCATCGGGTCGCCGTTATTCTCGGCGGCGTTGTAGCCATGGAGGTCGTTGATCTCGCCGAGTTGCGCGTCCACGTAAGGCGCGAGGCTGTCGGGGCGAACCCACATGTTGCTAACCAGGTCGGGGTGCGTGTAATCAACGCCGCTGTCGAGCACCGCGACCACGACTTTGTCGCTGCCGTGCGTCTTGCCCCAGGCTTTCAGCGCGTCGATGTCGGCCTTGTGCTTGCCGTTGCGCTGCCCGGTGTTGTTCAGCGCCCACTGCTCTGCGAACTGCGGGTCGTTTGGCACCGCGGCGCTCCGCCCAACCATTTCGGTCACATCAAAGTCATCGTTGATTTCACTGTCAGTATCATCGCTAATCTCCGGCTCGACGAGGTTGATGTCGAAGTTCGGTTCGATGTATTCGATGATGCTGAGCGCGCGGTAGGCGTCAATCTCGGCGGCGTCAAGACCGTCAGCGTCGGAGATGACGGCGAGTCCGTCGACCGCTTCGATCTCGTCTTCGATGATGTCATTGAAGCCTCGGACGACGCTTGCAATCTGTTCTTCACTGACTCCGCGTTTGAAGCGCACCAACACTTCCGCCTCTCCGCTCCCGTCGATCCGAATGGCGCCTGCTTGGTCACCCAGTCTGATGATTGATCCGGTCTGAGCGGGGCGCGCTCTGCGTTCCTTCTCCCAACTCCGCATCTGGCCGATGAAGGCGGCGACCATGATGACCGCCACGGCCAATGTTAAGTGTCCAAGAAAATTATGCCGGTTCATTTGTATTACCTCGCTACTTTGTTAGTCTGGAGTCTTGAAGTTCGGAGCCCTGGAGTCTGAAGTCGATTTGGGAATAGTAATGAGCAAAACTTCAGACGCTCGACTCCTGAAATTTAGATGCGATGATTCGCGCCGTTGAAGTTGTAAAGCCGCAGTTGATGGTCGTCCGCGCGATATTCCAGTTTGCGCCCGCCGCCGCTCAGACGAATGCGCCAGCCCGTGGAGATCATCATCCCGCTCATCTCATCTTTCGCCGGGGCGCCGAGTGCCATGTCGGGAAAATCTGCCTGCTCGATAGATTCTTCCTTGATTTCGTTTTCCGAAACGCCGAGCCGCTGTGCCGCGTCGGTGCGCGCCTTTTTAACCGCGTCTTCTTTGCTCATCGCCATCAAATGTTGCCCCCGTCGATGTTGCTTTCCAACCATGATGCGAACCGTTCCGTTCGGTTCACGCGACAGACGACTTTCACTGTACCCGCCGTCTACGTATTCTGCTCCCGCGCGAGGTCGTTCGTCAAAGCGAGAGACGGATGCAGTTCGATAATGTCCGTCCGGACTTCGCTTTCACTTTGTGCCTTCTACCTATTCACTTTGGCCTTACTACTTATCTCAGGTCGCCGCCGAGGTGCTGGAGCAGAACGACGGCGGTGACGGCGGCAGTTTCGGCGCGCAACGTGCGACCGCCGAGCGTGACGACGAGCCATCCGGCATCGCGGGCCTGTTGAATCTCTTCATCCTCCCAACCGCCCTCCGGCCCGACCAGCGCCGTCACTGAATCCGCGACTGAGTCCGTCGCCGACGTAGTGCGTGCGGGCCAACTGTTCAATGACTCGGTCAGACTGTGCCCCGTGCGCTCGGTGAATATCACTCGTATGACATCAGCACCCGCTGACGTTTGATTCGACAGCACCACGCTTAACGTCGCGGGGGCGTCGATGGCCGGCACACGCGCGCGCCCCGACTGCTTCGCCGCTTCGAGCGCGAGCCGCTGCCAGCGCACTCTTCGTTTCTCGGCGTCGCCCGCGTCGCGCAAGCGTACATCGCCGCGTTTCGTCATCACCGGCACGATGCGCGACACGCCCAATTCAGTCGCCTTCTGCACCACCAGATCGAACTTTTCGTTTTTCAGCAGCGCGAGAGCAAGCGTGAGACGAAGCGGCGATTCGGCGTGCGGCGGGTCGACGCGCTCTTCGATGGCGAGCGTCGCGATGTCGCCGCCCCGCGCGCGTCCGTGTCCGGCATTGGCGACAGTGCAGCGGTACTCGTTGCCTTCGCCGTCGAACACAAATGCTTCGTCGCCAGTCCGCAGGCGCAGCACGTCACGGAGGTGGCGCGCTTCGTCGCTCGCAAGCGTCACAGTCGGCACATCACCGGTGTGTGTGAAAGCGTCCGTCGGGGCGTGAAAGCGGCGGCGTGTCATGGCTCACTCAGCAGACTGGCGAGCACCCCGATGACGATGAAGAGCACGAGACGCACTCGGTCACGCGGGTCGAAAGCCTCTGAGGTCGTTGACGGAATCAGAAAAAGGTAGGAACCGATTGATGCGCTGAGCGCGGTGGCGAGCAGTCCCGGCCCCAAGCCGCCGAACCACGCGCTGACGATCACCGCTAGGGTGAAAAGCAGCAACGGCGCTTGCTCACCGAGAAGCGGTTGAAGGACAAGTCGGAGCGCCACGGCCAGCGCGACCGCTAACACCGCGACACCGTACCGGAGAAATAGTTGGCCCCTGAATTCGACCATCGCCCTCGCTCGCCGCGTATCGCATTAAACCGTCAGCGCGACCCACTCGCCCTCGCTCGTCACTTCACACTCATCGATGCCGATTTCACGCATCCGCGTCCGCACCGCTTCGGCCTGTGTTTCGAGGATGCCGGAGAGGATCAACCGTCCGCACGTCGCACCGACGAGCGTCGGCAGTAACAGCATGATCTCGTCCGCCGTCAGGTTGGCGCAGACGCAGTCGACCGAGAAGGCATCGTCTTCGATTGTCCCGACACGGAAGTTGACGCGCTCGCTGACGTGGTTAAGCAGCGCGTTCTCGTGCGCGATGGTAATCGCATCGGAGTCTATGTCGCACGCCTCGACGTGGGCGCGCGGATGAAGTTTCGCGGCGGCGATGGCGAGGATGCCGGTGCCGGTGCCGACGTCGAGAAAGCTGCCGCCGTCGAAATGCTTCTCAATCGCGGCCAGACAGAGGCGCGTCGTTTCGTGCGTGCCCGTCCCGAAGGCCATGCCCGGCTCGATACGAAGCACAATGCGTCCCGGCGTGTCGTGAACTTCGCTCCACGGCGGCGCGATGATTAAACGCTCGCCGACCGCGACCGGCTGCCAGTTTTTCTTCCACTCAGCCAACCAGTCGCACTCCGCCACGTCGCGGGATTCGATGTCGCGCACCACGCCGGGGCCGAGGCCGTAAATGTGAAGTGCGTCCGACAGCGCGGCGCGCACCTGCTCGTCGTCGGGCGGCGCGTCGAAGTAAGCCGCGACCCGCGCCACGCCCGTCCCATCCGTCGCGGTTACTCCAATGGCAGTCGCTTCAACAGCAGACAGATCCGCGCCGGTCACCACTGTGCCCCGCGCGCCCGCTTCCATCAGCGCGTATTCGACCGCCTCGCGCGCCGCCGCATCACATGTCACATCAAGTGCGTACCAAATCATAGAGTGTTCGGTGAATAGTAATAACCTAAAAGTGACGGGTGACAGGTGACAGGTGACAAGAGAAGACAACCAGCATCACACTTCTGCGGTAATAATCTCCTGCCGAGCCACATGAGCAAACCCGTGGTTGAAAGACTGCGCCACCCGGCATAAGCATTGATTTTCCTGTCACCCATCACCTGACACCTGTTTACTTCTGCCTTGTTAATCACTTTCCTCTCTCCGAGATGCCGAGTTCATTCAAGGCGCGTTCGCTGTTGCGCCAGTTCTCTTCGACCTTGACGAACAGTTCGAGGTAGACGCGGTGGTCCAGCAAGTGCTCAATGTCCTGACGCGCGCGCATCCCAATCTGCTTCAGACGCTCGCCGCCCTTGCCGATGATGATCTTTTTCTGCGAGGTGCGTTCGACGTAGATGGCGCAGAAGATGCGCGTCATGTCGGGGCGCTCTTCTTCGTAGCGCTCGGTGACGACGGCGGTCACGTAGGGAATCTCTTCACCGGTCGTCTGGAGGATTTTCTCGCGCACAATCTCGGCGACAATCGCGCGCATCGGCTGATCCGTCAATTCATCTTCGTCGAAGATCGGCTCGCCTTCCGGCAGGTGCTTGATAATCTCCGCCACCAGCACATCGACCATCTCGCCCTTGCGTGCCGAGACAGGGACGACCGCCCGCCACTCGTGCGCCGCGCCGTACATCTCCATCAGCGACAGCATTTCCGATTTGTCCTGGAGGCGGTCGACCTTGTTCAGAATCAGCAACGCGGGCTTGCCCGATTGCTTGACGAGGTCGAGCACGTAACGGTCGCCATTGCCGGTTGAAACCGACACATCGCGGATCAGGCAGACCAGGTCAACGCCTTCGAGCGCGTCATGAACCGCCGCCATCATCCGCCGGTTAAGGAGATACCCCGGCTGGTGAACACCCGGCGTGTCGACCATCACGATCTGTCCTTCGGCGGGGCGCGTGATGACGCCGCGTATCTGGTAGCGCGTCGTCTGCGGCTTGTTCGACACCGCCGCGATTTTTTCACCGACCAGCCGGTTAAGCAGCGTCGATTTGCCCGCATTAGGCCGCCCGACAAGCGCGACATAGCCGCTCCGGTAAACATTGCTGTGTTCATTTTCCGCCATAAACTTCAGGAACAAATTCCAGCGACAGATGCTTTCGCGTCCTCGTCGCTTTGCTATCTTGCGCTGCGGTGCAACAGCGTCTCTAAAACCTCCGACAGTTGGGGGCTTTCGAGTGCGACCGCAAACTCCCGCACCCAAAACCTGACGCGATGCACGTCCAGATGTGGATGCGCACTCAGAATCGCTTCGATGTCGATTATATCTTTGGGTCTGCGCGCGACGGCTTTGGTGATGATGAGGTCTTCAGGAGTAGGAACTTTCAATTCAAAATCACTGACCTTGACTATCACCGCGCGTTCGATCATCTCAAGCTCAAACGGCAACGCGCCGAGAGATACGTCGAAGTGGATTCCGCTCGACTCGTGCCGTAGCAGCAGCACGCGCGCCGTGACCGCAAACTCTAAAGCATCGCTCAGTCGCGGCGTAAATCCGTAACGCTCTCCAGCCTGAAGAAAATCCTTCCACCGGGCATGTTCGAGCCAGACGACTGTATCCACGTCCTGTGTCATGCGCGGTTGTGCAATGAGCGCGACGGCGATGCCACCAATGGCCGTGTGCGGAACCTGCTCGGCTCCGAGCCACACGGTCATGTCCCGCAACGCGGAGACAAATATATCTGGCAAGCTAGATTCGGACACCGAGTTTTTCTTTAAGTACACGCCAACGCTCGCGCACTTCGTCTTCACCTGCTGCAAGTTTTTCAGTCCATCCTAAAGTGCGCCCGGCTGCATAGAGCACGGCTAGTTGTCGCAATTTCACTTCGGGCGGTGTGCGCCGTACTTCCTCCGCGACGAACTCATTCACCAATCTCCAACGCTCCGTGAACTGCCGCGCTTCATCTTTGGTCATCATGTCATCCATCGTCGCCACGAAGTTGTAGTTAACAATTCCTTCCCATTGATCCAGGCTTGCCGATTAATCATTTCGAATTCGTAGATTGTTAATCGTGAATGGCGGCAAACCGCCCGATTATACGCGCAGTCATTCAAAATCTCTTCACCCATTGACATCATCAAGCGCGCGTTGCAGTTCATCGCGCTTAGCTTCGAGCGTCGTCGCGTCGGCGTTCGGGGGGACGTAAATCGGCGCGGCGATGCGGACACGTGCGCGCGTGAACGGCAGAGGGATTTGCATCCGATCCCAACTCGGCACTTCGTAGCGGCGCGCGGCGTCGACGGCGAAGGGCAACACGGGATGACCGGTCTTTTTGGCGAGCAGCACCGCGCCCATCTTGGCGACGTGGCGCGGGCCGCGCGGCCCGTCAATCGTGAACCCTGCCGGGCACCCCGCACGCATCAGGCGCACCATCTCGACGAGCGCGCCGGGGCCACCCCGCGTCGAGGAGCCGCGCGCCGCGCCGAAGCCGAAGCGCTGGATGAAGCGCGCGATGTATTCTCCATCGAAACTCCGCGAGGTCATCACCACGATTCTGCGTCGTCGCCAAAAATAGGTTGCGAGGAAAACGCTACTGTGCCACGAAGTGTAGATCGGAATTTTCCCGTCGCGCGCCACGGCCTCGAAGTTCTCCCAGCCCTCGACGGTGTAGCGCGTCGTGCGCCCGACGGCGCGGATCATCGTGTAGTAGGCTACATCGGCGGCGCGGATCAGCCAACGCTTCTTAAACGGATAGGCCGAAAGGTCGGCGAAGCGGTAAGCGCGCGCCGCAGACACGCCGGCACCGGCCCCGCGCGCGGCGACGGCGCTCGACGCTTGAGGCGACGAAATCTCTCTCTCTGTGACGGTGTGCATCAGGGTTCTTTAACGGCGGCGAAAGTTTAGCAGATGCGTGGCGCATCAGTCAGGGCGAGCGCAGAGCGCGCGCCGCGGGCAACATATCGATCAACGCGTGAGACTGGCGACCAATCGCCGGCTTCCTGTATGATGGCACTCGGAACACCGCGCTATGTCGTTTCGTACAGCATCAACGAAGGCGCGCTTCCCGAGATGATACCGCGTTCTTCCCCTCCCCATTATTTTAGACAGCGTTGATTACTTGAAGACCGTATGGATAAGCGACGCTTGCTTGAAGACCGTATGGATAAACGACGCATCCTGATCGTTGACGGCAACCCGGAACTGCGCACGCTGCTGCAAGGTGTGCTGTGCGAACTCGGCCACGACGTGGTGGCGACCGGCAATCGCGAAGAAGCGGTCGGGCGCGAAGACCTCGAAGACTTCGATCTGATTATCAGCGACCTCACCGACGAGGCTGAGGGCGGCGTCCAAATCCTGAGCGATCTACAAAGAAAACGTCTGCTCGTCCCCATCGTGGTGTCATCCGAAGAGGCCCACCAGCACGGCATCGTTAAGGCATTCAAACTCGGCGCGGCCAACTTTCTGCGCCGTCCATATGATGAAGATGAACTCCGCACCATCGTCGAAAAGACGCTCGGCTACAAGCTTCGCTTCGTCGACGATCTAAAGGTGCTGCCGTTCGTTCACGAAAAGATCGAGTTCGAGTTACCGAGCGATCTGTCGTTGATGAACGGCGTGCTGCACTACCTCCAGGAGCGCGTCGTGCAACTCGGCGTGATCCGGCCCGACCGCTCCAATCTGTTTGTTGCGCTTGACGAAGCATTCGTCAACGCCGTCAAGCACGGCAACAAGAACGACCATCAGAAGCTGGTGCGAATCACCGCCGAGCTGTCAGCCGAAGAAGCGCGATTCACGATTGAGGACGAGGGCGACGGCTTCGATATCAACGAGATTCCTAACCCACTCGATCCCGCCAATCTGTTCAAGACATCAGGCCGCGGCGTGCTACTAATTTACAACATCATGGACGAAGTTCGGTACAATGAGCGCGGCAACCGCTTAACGATGATCAAACGTCCGGAAGGTTCGTTCGAATCCGACCTGATAAACGCGCTCAAGCCCGATGACATCTCCGCCCCGAACAGTTGATTCTTCGCCGACGCCACCTTCCACAAAACCAATTCCCGTCGTGCTGTTGCTCGCGGTTATCTTCACCGGCACTCTTCTGGCGCATCTGCCGCTCTTGAATCTGCCTTACTTCTGGGACGAGGCCGGGTACTTCATCCCGGCGGCGCGCGACCTGTTGCTGACCGGCGACTTCGTCCCGACGCACACACTTTCAAACGCGCACCCGCCGCTTGTGCCGGCTTACCTCGCGCTGTGTTGGAAATTGTTCGGCGAAGGCATCATCGTGACGCGCGTCGCCATGATCATCGTCGCGTCGCTGACGCTGCTCGTCGTCTTCCGACTGGCGCGGCACGTCGCCAACCGAGAGGTCGCGATTGGAACGATTATCTGCACCGCGCTCTACCCGGTCTTCTTCGCACAGAGTTCGCTGGCGCACCTTGACATGCCGGTCGCCGCGCTGACGATTTGGGGACTGATCTACTATCTCCCGGAGCGTGACGCCGCAGCGGACACGCCGCAGTCGATGATGATGATGGTGATCGCGCCACCCCCGCCGGCGTGGACGCGTTGGGCGGTGTGCCTGACGCTGTTCGGGCTGGCCGCGCTGGCAAAAGAGACAGCCATCCTGACCCCGCTCGCGCTCGGCGGGTGGTCGGCTATCGGGTGGTGGTGTCGCGGCTTTCGGGAACGCCGCTTCAGCAAACGTTATCTGATGGAGACGCGCGGCGAGGTCGTCAAAATCCTCGCGTTGCTGCTGCCGCTGGTTCTACTCGCGTTGTGGCTCGCTTATCACCACCAACGCACCGGATATGTCTTCGGCAACCCGGAATTTTTTCGCTACAACGTCGAAGCGACGCTCACGCTGGAGCGCGTGCTGTTCGCTGGTGGCAACCGTCTGTGGCACGTCACCGGCCACATGAATCTGTTCGTGTTGAGCATCGCCGCCGTGCTCGCGATGCTGCGCCCGCCCATCAGGGATGACCGCAACAGTATTGGCGGCGCGCGGCGGCGCATCGATGTATCGACCCAGGTCGTGTTCGGCGTGCTGGTGGCGGTGCATGTGGTGGCTCTGTCGCTGGTCGGTGGCGCGGTGCTGGCGCGTTACATGCTGCCGGTGCTGCCGCTGGTCATCCTCATCTTCGTCTCGACGGTGTGGCGGCGCGCGATTCGTTGGCGGCAGGTGCTTGGCTGTGTCTGCGCAGCGTTCGTGCTGGCGATGTTCGTCAATCCGCCGCATCGCTATCCGTGGGAAGAGAATCTGGCCTATCGCGACTTCATACTGCTCCACCGTGAAGCCGCGCGGTTCATCGCCGCACGGCATCCGGACGCGAGTGTGTTGACCACTTGGCCCGGCACTGATGAACTGCGCGAGCCTTACTTCGGTTACACCAGCCGCCCGCTCGCTGTCGAGTCGGTGCCGCATTTTTCAAAAGAACATCTCGCGGCGGCGCATGCGGGCGGCGCACCGTTCGACCTCGTATTTCTGTTCTCCACCAACTTTCACGACGACCTCTCGCCCGACGCCGCGGCGTCGCTCTTCGGCTCGGAAATCATCTTCCGCGAAGAGCGCCGTGGACAATGGGTCGCCGTGCTGAAAAACAAAAAATGACGGACAGTGGGTCAGTGAAGAGAGATGAGCCGCGGATGAACGCGGATAGACGCGGATTAAAACCATTGATGTTCTGATCGGTGTTGATCCGCGCTTATCTGCGGCTCCTCTTGATCTCCCCTGATTGACCCACTACCAAATGACGGACGACTCGGATTCACGTTATGCCTTATGAACTTTTCCTCGCGCTCAGATACCTGCGTGGGCGGCGCGGCGGGCGACGGACGGTGCAGGTCACGGCGCTGGCGGCGGTGGTCGGCATCGCGTGCGGCGTCGCGGCGTTAATCATCGCGCTCGCGCTGGCGAACGGATTCCGCGACGAACTGCGCACCAAGATTCTGCGTGGCACGGCGCACCTGACGCTGCTGCGTGCAGACCACCGACCGATTGCGGAATGGCAACCTTTGGTGACAGAAATGCGGGGCGTCGAAGGCGTGGTCGAGGTGGCGGCGACCATCTATGATGGCGCGTTGTTGAGCGGTCGCGACGGCGGCGCAGCCTACGCCGTAATGCGCGGAGTCGATCCGCAGGCCGCGCGCGCCCTCGCAGAAATCCGCCGCACGCTCATCGCCGGATCAATCGAACCGCTGCTTCGCCCAGCGATATTTGATGAGACGCTTGATGACGCGGGAAGCAAGCGCCGGTCTTCACCGACTGATATGAAGCCAGGTGAGACTACCGGACAGAGCACCAGTCAGACCGCCAATCGAAAAATCGCTGAAGATGAAGAGGCTGAGGATGAAGAAAACTTGTTCGGCGCGGCGACGGCGTTGGACGATTCTCTGAACGAACCTCCGATTGATGTCGTCATCGGCGCGGAGTTGGCGGCGCGCGCCGGACTCGACCGCGTCGGCGACGAGGGATTGTTGATTACCGGCGAGCGGACGCCGGAGCCGCCGGGACTCGCGCCCCGCGCCCGACGCGTCCGCGTCGCAGGCATCTTTCGCTCCGGCCTCTATGATTATGACGCGACGTGGGTCTACGTTCCGTTGGGCGCGGCGGCGCGTGGTGATAACGCCGTGTCTGAGCCGGAAGCTTCGGCGTTGAGCGTCGAGGTGGCCGATATCTACGCGACCGACGCGGTGGCCGCGCGTGTGCGCCGCGTCGTCGGCGACCGCTGGACGATTGTCGACTGGCGCGAAGCCAATCGCCCGCTGTTCGCCGCGCTCGAACTGGAACGCCGCACCGTCGCGCTTATCCTCACGCTGATTATGATCGTCGCCGCGTTGAGCATCACGACGACGCTCGTGCTGCTCGTCGTCGAGCGTCGCGGCGACATCGCGATTCTCGGTGCGATGGGTGCCGAGGCGCGCGGCGTGATGTTGATCTTCGTCGCTGAAGGCGCGGTCATCGGCGTGTGCGGCGCGCTCGTCGGGGTCGCGCTCGGCCTCGCGGTCTGCTTCGTCGGTGACCATTTCGAATTGGTGCGCCTGCCGGCAGACGTCTACTCAATCAGCTTTGTGCCGTTGCGCCCGACGCCGCGCGACGTGCTCGTGCCGGCGCTCGTCGCCTGCGCGGTCTGTCTGTTGGCGACGATCTATCCGGCGAGCGCCGCGGCGCGCATCCGCCCCGCCGAGGCCCTGCGTTATGACAGATAGCGAAGAGTCAGGAGTCGGGAGTCGGGAGTCTGAAGTCCGGAATCCAAAATCGGGGGCCGGGGGCCGGGGGCCGGGAGTCGGGAGTCGGGAGTCAGGGTCGAACATTATAGGCCGTTCTTTTTCATCAGGGCGTTTCGCAAGGCGTAGAGTTGCTTGCCCAGCGATGCTGCTTGTGCCAATAACTGCTCGACCTGCTCCCGCGAGCAAAACTCCAGACGTGCCGCGATTTCAAGCTGTGTTTCGAGCTCTGCCAGGGAAGCTTGTGCAATCGAGATGTGCTGGAGATACTCTTGATGTACTTACTCAGATC
>JALZJL010000396.1 GCA_030859785.1 Acidobacteriota bacterium | reverse complement strand
ATAGACTTCAATGTGCGCTGGCGGCACGAGGGGAAAGGTCTGTCTTGGTTACTCTTGACACCCGTCATCTGTTTCATGGATGAACAGATACCGAAGTGGGTTAGGTCACACTAATGGTGCTTTTGTGTGATATATAATGATACTGATGAATAATATTATCCTTCACATTGGAGGAATGTTGCACCATGCTCAGACTGTGAAACGATATTGTAATCTGGATTCATCGAGTTCTTATTATGTTCCGCCCGTCACCAAAGCCATAGTCTCGACCCTTTCGCTTCGCCCACCGATGTACGCACCATAAGTGATCGGCTACGTGATTACCTACCGAATCTTATGCCGAAATCGGAGAAAGATTTGCTGCACTTTCACAATGCTGTGAGTCGTATTGAACACCGTCCGGCGAGTGACACGCGGCGGGGTCGCCCCGCTCGCTGGAGCCGCGCTGACCTGCTTAAAATGGCGAGATGGCTGTGCAATATTCTGGAGCATGAAACACAGTGGCGTGTGTCGCTATCGATTATCAAGGGACAGTACCTACCGGTGTTTCACTTCCCTGCCGATGCGATTAGCACGCTCGAATCGAGCGACATCAGAAACAGGGAGAAAATGTATTCCGAGCCGGTTTCCCACAATCTACCAAGGCGTAACACCGAAATACATTAACTCTCTCTATTCTTGGTGGTGCTTACTAACCTGAAAGCCCGATCCGCCAGTTGGCTCCACTGGATCAACTGATTCGGCGAAAGGTTACGGCCGTGTTTTCTCATTAAGTCGGCTGATTGTTCGAGCACATTTGCTATTTTCTGCCAAGCTTTTTCTTCACTCTGGGGATGCTGCTCCGGACTTTTAATTTGTATGATACTACCGTCATTCACCCCACGTGAACGTTCAACGTCTATGAACCCTAAGCCTTGTAGTCGGGCGAGTGAACGATCCACGGTATCCAAACTCCCGATGCCAGCTCCCTTAGCTATCTCACGCCGCGTCGCCATCACGAACAATCCCCTTCCGTTATCCTGCTGATCGTGGAAGACCGCTTTCTCCGCCAGAAATTTCCAGACGTCTCGTGCCTTCCCTTCGATGTAAGACGGCAACTCCGGAAACGCGACCCGTACTTGACTGGCACTAGGCTTTTTCAGGCTCAGTTGACGTCCAATGTTGGCTGTATTAACCAGACGCTCAGTGTTATCGGTGCTACCGATATAACTGGTAGCACCGACAGCAGACCGTTGGTCATTACTCCACGTGTCCCTTCCGGTTATCAACTCTTGATGAGGCAAAGGCAGCCTAGGGATGTTCACGCCTTGGGGCAGCGGACTTCTGACGGCGATCGGTTGAAGTTTGATTTTGCCTTTAGTCATTAGCTTGCTCCTGTTCCTGTTTCGATCCTGTTCCCAAGAGGACGTATTCTCTTCCCTCCACCGACACGCCTCTTTATCTTCGGGCAGCGACTTGGAAAGTAGCGCTTTCCGGTATGTCTAACGGAAGGTTCAATCGCTCTAAAAACTCATCAGTCAAACTCCACAACTGAGATGCCGCAGGGCTCCCGGAACCATACATTACTGCGGGCAGTCCTGACGTGGGGGCTTCGGCGATTTCCTTATAATCATGTATGCAAGTCTTGAATGCCGGGATGTTCTCTCTCTCTCCGAAATCATTGACAATTTCTTGAGCTGCTTTGGAAAGCGACCGGCGTGATTTGTACATATTGATAATCGTACCCAGTGGCTTCAGGCCCGGGTTCGCTCCACGACGCACCTCGTTGATGGTAAAAGCCAACTCGCCCAACCCCTCCAGACCCAACGCGTTCGCTGCGCAAGGAACGGCGACGTAGGACGATGCGTAAAGTGCGGACGTGAGTAACATGCCGAAATGAGGCAGGCAATCAATAAAGACTAAGTCGTAGTCTTTGGCATAAGTCCCTATCTCGCCCTTCAATCGAAAGAGAGTAGTGACTTTGGCGTACTCATACCCTCCCAACGCGCCATCGGCGGCTACCAAGTCCAGACCGGGAACGGCGGTCTGAATGATTGCCGCACCGAGCGAAAGGGTAGGTTGTTTACCTTTCTCTGACGAGGGAGCACCGACCAAAACATGCGCGAGAGTCGCATGCGGAGTTTCCGAACCGATCATCGATTTTGTGAGACTTCCCTGCGGATCGTCATCGATTAAGAGGACTTTATATCCTCGTAGCGCGACGCACCCAGCGAGTTCCCTCGCAATGGTTGTCTTGCCGACACCGCCCTTTTGATTAGCAAAGGCAACGACTAGAGGACGATTAACCCGTGGTCTTTTCGACGCTGGCTTATAAGTTTTTATGGGGTTCATTTAATCCTTGGTATATGCGGTTATACCGGTATATCCGGTTGAAGCGACCTGAGGCCCTTATTTTACCCCTACTATCTAACCAAATTCAACAAAATACTGCTTGCAGTACGTATACCGGTAGTACCGGAGTATGCACTACACCAGCATATGCCCCCTTTTGTGACGACAATGCGGAGATTAGCAGTGGACTGCGTAACAATGAAACACAAGGCATTGTACAATCAAGAAGCAACTCTTACCGGTTCTTGTCTTCAGGTATTTTTTTTTTACACGCTGCTAACTCGACATTATTCATTCTTAAAGCATTAACATCACGATTGCTGTAGTATTTTGTTTTCAGCGGCGGCCCTTTCAGATGTAGGTGAAAAGTGGGCAATGCAAGAAGTCTCACTAATCGGCAGGGAGCTGATTCTTATGTTTATGTCGACCGATTTCAAAATTGATAAAGTTAAGGTTAAGACAATCTTGAAACCTCGCCGCTTTGCTTAGCAATAGATGTGTTTGTTACGTCATACTGTTGAAATGCTGATGATCATGATCCGCCCCGAAGGGTTCTGCTCATCAGCTGTCCTCTGGTCTCTTTTGGTTTGCTTTGCCTTGACTGGTGATATATCCGCACGTCCGCGCTTCGACGTGTGGACTACTGAAAACGGTCTGCCGCAGAACTCGGTTTATTCGATCCTCCAAACCCGTGATGGCTATCTCTGGTTTACAACCCTGGACGGATTGGTTCGCTTTGACGGCGTGCGCTTCACCGTCTTTTACAAAGGCGCGACCAAAGGCATCAGTAGCAACCGTTTCTCCACGCTGTTCGAGGACCGCGAAGGTACACTCTGGATCGGCACCGAAGACGGCGGAGTGACTATGCATCGCGCAGGAACATTTAGTTCTTTCACAACCGCAGATGGACTTCCCCATAATTCTGTAAGGGCTATCCGTGATGACGTCGGTGGCGGCATCTTAATCCTGACCAATGACGGATCGGTTCGTTATCAGCAAGGCCGGTTTCTTCCTCCCACGCCACAAGCCGGTGAACCTAAAGATCAGTTCGGTTATCGCGGGCGCTCCGGCGCGCTTTGGTATGTTGACAAACAAGGATTGCACAAAATCAAAGACGGCAACACGACGACTTATACTGTTCGTGATGGTTTATCGAGTCTCGACATTTATGGAATCCAGCAGGGAAGTCTGGAGGGTCTCTACGGAGGGCTGTACGAGAGCCGGGACAGCTGTCTCTGGGTTGCCGCGAGGGATGCGACCCTCAGCCGTTTGAAGGACGGTGTAGTAACGGTATACAAAGCAAAAAACGGTTTGCCTGAGTTGAAAGCAATTTGGGAAGATCGACAGGGTGTTCTCTGGTTGGCAACTGATGCAGGGGTAGTGCAATTTAGTGATGGTAAGTTCGCAAACTTTTCCACCGAGAGCAACCTCTCCAGTAAATTCTGCAAAACGTTCTATGAGGATCGCGAGGGTACGCTGTGGGTCGGCACCCTCGACGGCGGAATCAATCGCTTGAGCCGAGAGTCGCTGACTGTTTATTCCACACCGGAAGGTTTGCTTGACAGCAAAGTCTATCCTATTTACGAAGACCGAGTCGGTAACGTTTGGATCGGCAGTAATGGTCCCGGCCTGCACAAGTATCGAGACGGAGTCTTCATAACTTACACCAGCAAAGACGGTTTACTTAATCAGTTGGTGTCGGCTCTCACCGAAGACCGGCAGGGTCGCTTGTGGATCGGGGGGTTCGGCGGACTCAGTTGGTTTAAGGACGGACGTTTTACCTCTGCCACCCGCGAAGTATTCGGCGACCGAAAAGATTTCGCTTCTTTCGTCATCTGGGTGATCCACGAAGACCGTCGAGGTAATCTGTGGTACGGCACCACACACGGATTGTTTAAGTATTCAGACAAAGGAACAACTGGCTATACAACGAAAGATGGACTGGCAAGCGACGATGTCAAAGTCATTCTCGAAGACCGCGAAGGTACACTCTGGTTTGGAACCTACGGCGGTTTGACGAGCCTCGCGTCTGATGGGTTCACCTCCTTCACCGAGCGGGACGGTTTAGCAAGCAACCGCGTGCGGTCACTTTATGAAGACGGCGACGGTGTGCTCTGGATCGGAACTTATGACGGGGGCCTCAGCCGCTTCGAAGGTAAAGGCTTCACCAGTTACACCACCGCCGAAGGATTGTTCAGCAACGGAGTTTTTCAGATTCTCGAAGACGACCGAAACAACTTTTGGATGAGCAGTAACCAGGGAATTTATCGCGTCAGCCGTGGGCAACTCAACGAATTTGCCGAAGGTAAAATCCGCAGGATCAGCGCGGTCTCTTACGGCAAGGAGGATGGGCTGCTCAATGTCGAATGCAACGGCGGGCGTCAACCGGCGGGCGTCAAGATGCGTGACGGAAAGCTGTGGTTTCCGACACAGGACGGCATTGCGGTCGTCAACCCGTCGGCGATCCCGTTCAATCCGCAACCGCCGCCGGTCGTGATCGAATCGCTGATACTTGATCGCGAGGCGATTGATTTTAACGGTCAGGTGCAGGTGGCTCCGGGCAAGAATAATTTAGAGATTCACTACACGGGATTGAGTTTCATCAAGCCCGGACAGGTCAGTTTCAAGTACAAGCTCGAAGGTTTGGATGAGGATTGGGTGGATGCCGGAACCCGGCGCACGGCTTACTATGCGCACCTTCCGCCCGGCGAGTATGCCTTTCAGGTAATCGCGGCCAACAGCGACGGCGTGTGGAATACAGAAGGCCGAAAGCTTCAGATAGTTGTTCATCCGGCTTTCTGGCAGACGTGGTGGTTTCTTCTGCTTGAAGTAATTTTGGTAATCAGTGTTGTGCTGCTGATCTACTATCGCCGCGTCTCTCAACTTAAGAAGCAGCACAAAGCACAAGAGGCTTTTTCACGTCAGTTGATTGATTCACAGGAAAGCGAACGCAAGCGGATTGCCGCTGAGCTACATGACAGTTTGGGACAAAATCTTTTGATCATTAAGAACCGCGCTTTACTCGGTGCACGGGCATCCGTTGCCGTCGATCACAAAGCCGCCAGAGAACAATTCGATGAGATTACGGAATCGGCATCACAGGCAATTGATGAAGTGCGGGAGATTGCTTACAACTTACGACCGTATCATTTGGATCGACTGGGATTGACGAGCACGCTCGAAGCTTTGGCTGAACGAGTTGCGCGCGTTTCGCAGATTGCATTCACGGCTGAGATAGATCGCATTGATAATCTGCTGCCCCAGGAAGCCGAGATTAATCTTTATCGTATCGTACAGGAGTGTGTGAACAATATCATCAAACATTCGGGAGCCACTGAAGCAAAAATCGTGATCAAGAAAGAAGCGGAGAACCTGTTTGTTACGATTCAGGACAACGGACAAGGTGGCGTACTGATGGCTTCAGCCTCTGCTCCCTCACCCAATGGTGGCTTCGGCCTGCTCGACATCGCGGAGCGCGTGCGCCTGCTCTGCGGCACACATACGATTGACTCGATAGCCGGTCAGGGAACCATCATCCGCGCTCGATTCAGTTTGCCTTGCGCACCAAAGGGCGCACCAAAAAATAGACAGGATGAAAGCTGACATCAAGATTGTGATCGCTGATGATCATCCCCTCTTTCGTCGCGGCTTGCGGCAGATGATTGAGACTGACCTGCGTTTGAAGATCGTTGGCGAAGCGGACGACGGCGAGAGTGCTCTTCAGCGCATCCAGGAGACGAAAGCGGAGATTGCGATTCTCGACGTGGCGATGCCGAACAAAGACGGGTTCGAGGTGGTGCGTGCATTGCGCGAGCAGCAAGTGCCGGTTGAAGTTATCTTTCTGACGATGCACAAGGATGAACGTTTTCTAAACGCCGCGCTCGATTTGGGAGTCAAAGGCTATGTGCTCAAAGACAGCGCGCTCCTGGAAATCGCCGACGCCATCAGAGCAGTCTCCGCCGGTCAAAACTACATCAGCCCCGCGCTCTCGACTTATCTTGTTAAGCGTAGTAGCAATCGCTCCGCAGAATCCTCGATGCAAAAGTCGAAGCTCGATCTTCTCACTTCCACCGAGCGCCACATACTCAAACTGATCTCCGCATACAAGACGAGCAGAGAGATTGCCGCCGAGCTATTCATCAGCACCCGCACGGTTGAGCATCACCGCGCTAACATCAACCAGAAACTTGAACTCAAAGGCAGCCCTGCCTTGCTACAGTTCGCTGTCAAGCACCAAGCTCAACTCTGATACTCAATCTACATTCGTCAACACACAGGAGGCTTTATCTTCTTAATGCACGCTACGTTGCTATAGAAACTTGTCTCCCCTAAGTTGTCACTTGCCAGTTCAAATGAACTCATACGCGATCATCCCGCAAACAATCACCATCAGAGATAAAGATGTGATGAAGATTCCATCAGCTAATCTTTCTAACGCACGCCTGAGCCTGTTGAGTCTTGTTCGCAGGGCGATATACGAGAGTATGCAGGAAACGAGAAAGCCCAGCGCATCAATCGCCAGAAGGTCATCGCCAATCGTACTCACGCTCCTCAATTCAGTGGTGACGCGAAAGATTCCGATGACTGTGAGGCACACCCCGACCAGTGCCGCCGAAGCCGTGAAGATATAGATGCAGAGGTTTAATTCCTGCCCAAAGGTTTGCTCAGATTTCTGTTCGTCCGTCATGGCAGAGTAGCTTATCACTGACACAAAGATCGAAGTATCAGAAAGATAATTCGGTTAGGTGCGCATTCCGCGTAGGTAGTTCTACCTATAAAAAATGGGTGGCTCTACCCTCCCCAAATAGGTAGAACTCCGTATTCACATTTCTTCCATTCAACTCGATAATCCAGCCCACCGAAAGTCTGACAGGTAAAACCGAACGGATGAAACTTTTGATCGTCGAAGATAACCAACAAATGCGTCGCTTGATCGCAAGCATTGTTAGCGACCTGGCCGAAGAGATCAGCGAGTGCAGCGACGGCTCGCAAGCGCTTGCGGCTTACACCGAGCAGCAGCCTGATTGGGTGTTGATCGACATCCGGATGCAAGAGATGGACGGGATCGCGGCGACCGTGCAGATCAAGTCGGCGTTTCCAGAGGCCCACATCATGATCGTGACGGATTACGACGATGCTCGATTGCGCGAAGCCGCTGATGTCGCCGGTGCGTGCGCTTACGTCCTCAAAGAAAATCTATCCGCAATGCGGAACATCATCAACCAATCCGGGGTATGCGCCTGAGTCTCCCCAACTGCGCGATATAGATTTTGCCTTCGTGTTATTGGCTCACTCAACCACGTGAGGGAAGCGGCGTCACCAAATCTCACTAGTGACCGGTGCCAGTCCGGCGCAGCTTGATAGTGGCCCGAAACTTCAGCCCCGATTTTGCTTTGTGCTCTCAAAACACTTGGCTTAGGAGATAAATATGAACTGCCCCACAAACAACGGAAGACGAACCCGGCACATGATCGTGTCGCAGCTTGCAAGCAGATTCCAGTGGGGAAGGGATTTGCGTTGCCTCTACTCGTTGATGCTCAGCTACATGCTGATTCTGTGTTCGACCGGCGCACCGGTCTTTGCGCAGACCGGGCCACAACCCGGCCTCAACGATCCGCTCGGCAAACCGGCGAGTCGCTACATGATGTTCCCCGACCACAAGTTGATGGCTTTGATCTCGGGAGGATTGAAGGAGAACAGTAGCGGGTCCTTCGTCGGCGAATACTTTAACCTCTTCGATTTTTCTTTTGACACAAACTTAAATCCTACTCAGTTTGATCAGGACCAAAGCCTCAACTGGAGCAGTGATATACAGATGCAGATGGTCGCCGCCGCTGGGCGCATCCTTAATCCGGATCGCGACCAGGCAATATGGGCGACGCGCGATGGAAATACGAACTCGCCCGTGCGCGTCGGGTTCCATTCAATCAATGAGGCTCAGGACGTCAGTTTTGAACTTGCCGGGCTACCGCGCCTGGTTGATCGTCTCTTTCCCTTTAATTATATTGATCCACTGGACGTTGCCGTCGGCGACTTGGATAAAATCCCCGACGCTTCGGGCAACAATCACGATGAAGTGGTAGTCGCTTATGCCAGCGTAGCCGCGAATGCGGCGGCGGGCGAGTGGGCGGTGAACGTGGCGGTGCTTGACTACACCTCGACGACCAATCCGCAAGCACCAGCGATCACAGCGACAACGGCTTTCGAGCTAATCAATTCAAACACGATCAACATCAACGCTCAGCAGAATGCGCTGCTGCCTATAGAGAGCGTACTGAAGACGGCGGTCGGTGATTTCGACGGCGACGGCGTAAACGAAATCGCGGTTGTCTTCTTTACTGATCAGCGCACGCTTGACGTAACTATTCTTCGCTACGGAAGAGATGCTCAAGGCAATCGCTTCCTTACTCAAACCAATGAGACCCTTCGTGAGCCGGTTGCTCCAGACATGTCTTTTGCGGCGACGATTGACGTGGCCGCGGGCGACTTCAACGGTGACGGTAAGGATGAACTCGTCCTCAGCACCCTTGAGTGGAAATCAGAGAACAATAACGTATTGAATCCTGGCAAGTTGGTGGTCGTCACCGAGATGCGCTTCGTTGTTGCCACCTCTAATCCAGACTTCTCAATGAACTTTCTCGGACAAACAAGTCTTACGCCGAACATCACCTCAACTCCTTTCGGTCCCGTACCTGCCGCTTTTTTCGATTTCCCTTCCCGCACCCGCATCGAGATTGTTCCGGGGTTGTTCAAATTCGATCCAGCCAATAACTTCGATCTCGACCGCCGCCAGTTCGCTGCCGTATGGAATCCGCCGCAGTATGACGGACTCGGTGCGGCGGCCTTTGTCGTCTCCGATGATTTGCGTAGCATCTCGATGATGGGCGGTGTCACGCCGCTTCCATACGCAGGAGTTGCCGGTCAGCAATTCAGCGTCGTGGCCGGAGCGTTTAAGGGTAACAAGAGCATTCAGACTCCTGACTGGTCGCTGGCCGTCAGCAGTTGGTCTGCTGACAAAGGCTTTTTTGTGAATATGCTTGGCGTTGACACCGGCGGCATCAGCCTCGGCCCCCAGTACGTCGGTTCCGCCGGCTCGGGCCAACCTCATCAAAATATGCCGTTAGTCGCTTATGACGCCACCGGCGATTCTCTCTATCTCGGCGCGCCTGTGCATATGATGGTCGAAGGGATGATTAACACTGACTTCATCTTGCAAGAGCCGCCGAAGCACGCCTTCTATGACAACCGGCCAGGTAGCCCGACCTACGGCCAGATTGTCATCGTGACGCGCTTTGATGAAACGAACGTCTCGCTCCGCACCAGCACGGGAACGACATTTTCCGGAAAGAGCACGGACAGCTCCAATTGGAGCATCGGTGGATCGGTTGTGGCATCAGCCGGAGAGAGTGTGAAAGCCGGCATCCCTGATGTCGCCAGCGCCAAAGCATCGTTTGATCTCACTGCTAAAATCGGCTACGACTACAAACAGAATAAAGACAGTTATAACTCGAACTACAGCCAGCGCACCGTCTCGCAAACTGAATCCACCGACCACGACGACAAATTGCTCGGTCGACTTCAGACCTTCGACATCTGGCGCTACCGCGTCTACGGCGCTTCAGTCACAGATCAACAGAACAATCCGACGAATGCCTTCTACGACTTCGTACTACCCGGCCCGACTCTCCCCTTTAACGGAGGCGGGTTGAACTTTGATTGGTATCAACCGTCGTACGAGAACGGCAATATTCTTTCCTACCCGCAGGCTAACAGCAGTTCTTTTACGCCGAGCGATCTGGGAGCGTACAAGATACCGTGCCCGGCCACTCCGCCCGCCGGACAGAGTTGCAACGCTGACGGCACTCTGACCGTCACCGAGCCGATGGTTCCGGCTTCGCTGAACTTCTTCGATGGCACAAGCGGATCGCTCTCTTACGATTACAGTAACACCGCGGGTGCGGGCAACTCCTTCAGCTACTCACACACGCTCGCCGAGAGCGTCGATGTGAAGGTGGCGTACAAAGCTAAGACGCCGGAATCGGAGACGCGCGCCTCTGTAGACCTTGAGGTTCATAACAGCAATAGTTGGGGCAACACGACGACGAGTGATACGACCACGACGAGCGACACAGGCATTACGCTCAGCCGTTCTTCGGGCGACTCGTCACAGGCTTATGCTTTCTTCCCCACTTTCTACACGACGCAGGATGGCACCATCAAAGTTTCACACGCCGTCAACGTCCTCGGCAGTAATGCCGGAAAGGAGTTTTGGGCAGGACTCTATGGTGGCAAGGCCGACCCGGCACTCAACCTGCCGCAGCGCTTCGTGCCGACCTACAGCCCATCGAGCAATAAACTTAACGGATGGGCGGCGAACACGGAAGCGTCGCGCAAAAGAATGCGCGGTTTTTTCCTGCGCAAAGCAGAGTTGAATCCGGTGACAAACACATACGATTATCTGGCCGGTGCTTCGTCGGCGGGCGATAAGGTGCGTGTCGAAGCTCGCGTCTACAACTACAGCACCGCACAATCTGCCGGCAGCTTCAAAGTACGCTTTGAAGTGATCGGCTACGATTCAGATAACAATACGGAGGTTCCGTTGACCACATGCCCGAGTGGAGCGCTTGCCAATGGGCGCTGCACTATCGGCGAGACATTTCAATCGCTCACGCCGCTTCAGATGGAAACGGCAACAGTCATATGGGACACAACCGGATACGGCCCGACGCAGGCCGGGGCAGCATCGCAGTACCGCGTCTATGTGGTGCTTGATCCCGACAACGCGGTTGATGAACTTTACGAGTCTGAAGACCCGAGCGTGACCTATGCGGGGCAAACCATTAAGGGATTAGACCCCGGCCAGAATAACGAAGGCTACGGCTACGCCACGATCAGCAGCGCAAGTACCAGCGTAAGCCAGACACAGACGGTAAATGCAGCGCTTCAAGCCGATGTTAATTTGCGGAAGGATGCTCTCGGGGCGAGCCACGGGCGGGGCAACATCAGGACGAACATGATCCCGACCGAACTCTTCCGTCCACTCTCCCTGCGCGTCCGCGTCCACAGCGACCGCCCGCACCAGGAGTTCGCGCATCTGCACGTCTACGATGGTCATCCGGACAAAGGCGGCGAGATGATCGCCGGGAAGCTGGTTCACAGCGGCAACAACGCCGGGTCAAGTGTGTGGTTCGAATGGATACCCAGAAGTCTCGGCAGGCACTCGCTGTACGCCAAAGTGGTGGAGAAGTTTGATGACTCAGCCGCGGGCAACAACGTCGATACGATGATCGTCAATGTCATGCCGCCGGACACCACGCCGCCGCAGATGACCCTTATCTTAAGTCCCAATCAACTTCGTCCGGCTGATAACCAAATGGTGCGCGTGCGAGCGTTCATCACAGCAACTGATGATCAAGATCGGCACCCGGTGGTGCGCCTGGAAGCAATCACTCACAATGAAGCAAACAGCTCCGCGTCTGATGTCGCCGGAGCCGAGTTCGGCACTGATGACCGCGCGTTCAGACTGCGCGCCGCAAACTCTGGCAAGAGCAGAGCAGGGCGCATTTACGAAGTGGTCTATTCAGTGACGGACCGGTCGGGGAACAAGACGTTTGCGAAAGCCTACGTACGTGTCCCGCACGGGCCCAGGCGCTGATGTCAATCCTTTGATAGATGGGGGCAGTGTGTAGTGCATCGAAACTGCGCAACCTGCCCTTATCCCTCGTTCGAGCAACCACGAAACGCGGCAGCGACCGGCGCTGTTCCAAACCTCAACCGGAACAGCCGCACGCGACACGACATCGACGACTTTCCGCTTCTCCCGCTTCACCCGATTAAGAAGGAACGTGGCAAAGCCTCCGCACGGCTGATCTGTCAGATGGATTGTGCCTTAAAAACTTTGTGACCGCCGGTTCACATACTGTCTCTTACAGTTTAACGGTTCGATGCGTTGGCGACTTGCTTCTTCCACTCCTCGAAGCTCGGCTCGTTGAAGAAGTCTCGCGCTCGCTCAAGGCGGCTCTCCTCGTCGTCGAAGAGCCGGAGAAATATCTTCTTGGCTGCTCCCTTGTGAGCGGGGTTTTGTTCGATGGCTGCCCGCTTCTCGGCGGCGTCTTTGACGAAGGCATCGTGAACCCTCGGCAACTCCTTCTCCATGCGAGCGAGCACCCGTCGGAGGTGGTCGTAGTAGGCGCGCTTGAGTTTTTCTTCGTCCTGCTGTTGCGACGCCTTCTTCGCGTCCTCGTCTCGCCTCTTCTTCAAACGCTCTTGATGCTCGCTCTCTTCACGCGATTTCTTCTGAGACTTGAGATACTCGTCCGGCGGCGTCCAGCTTCCCAAGATCGCTTCGCGTAGCAGTCCGCCTTTGTTCTTGTTGACCGTTCGGTAAGAAAGATATTCCAACTGACGCCGGACTTCTTCCGGTGCGGTCTCGACGAGATGTGCCGCCGTCTTACGGTCAAGACCATGTTCCACTAAACTGCTTACTAATTCTCCGCGCTCTCCGACCTCCGTATCCACAACATCCGTTTGCGTCCGCCGGGCGGGTGGCGACTTTCGCCCATTAGCTTCGGGCAAGAGGAGTTGCGCCGTCTTCTTTACTCTCTCGCGATTCGTCGCCGTGACCCTCTGTTCCAATCGCTTGAGGCTGTCGCGGAAGAACTTCTTGCCGTGGCGGAGCGTCACCTTGTAGCTCTTGTCGTCGGATGTCGTCTCGACTTTCCAGGAAGCGAGATAGCCACATAAGACGAGTTCGTCGAGACCCGGCGAGAGCTTCTCTTTGATCTTCGAGAGGTGCTGATACTGTTTGATATTCAGGTACTGACACAGCTCGTCGTACCGCTTCTCGAAAGCCCCCTCGTCCTTGCTCGCGTAGAGCCAAACCTGGAGGATCGGGACGAGCGACTTGGCGATGTGATTTTTGAGTCGCTTGTACGAATCGAAGTCGACCGGTAGGAGGTGGTTGTTGTTGATATTCTCCAACTGCCATTCGGAGAGCCACACGTAGTTCTTATCGGCAATCGTCCCGTCTGGCATCTCGTGCCCGAAGGAGACCGACCGGTCGAAGACGTGAAAGCGATCTCTGCCGTAAGTCTTGCGACCGGCGAAATAGACCGCGCCTTCCGAGAAGATCGTCGTCGCGGTCATGATGTCGAGCCACTCGGAGATTTCTTTGTAGAGCCTGCCGTCCTTCTCTCTGCCTAACTCTCTGACCAGCTCTGCCGATGTGAATGCGACCGGGTTCTCGATCTCCTCTCCGTCTACGCGTCGATCAAGAATGATCTTCTGGAAGGCGAGATACTTGTCCTGGTGTGCGGTGCTCGGCAGGATCGGCGTCTCGTCCAGGACAGAAGGAGAGATGGTCACACTCACCCTCTCTCGTCGCCCGTCTGTGATTCTCGTGAAGCTGACTTTCTTGGCCTTCGCCTTCCTGACCTTGTTACTCGTCGGGGTGAAGAATCCGAGCGAGGTCAAGTTCTTTTCGACCTTGATAAAGTCGGCGGATTCGAGGGTTTCTTCCGGCTGCTCACCCATGACGAGTGACTCCGGTTCGGGTTTAAATTTCTTCACTTCAACAACAATCCTCCAGTTGAAGATATGTATAAGACTATCTGAATATGTTTAGCAACCGAAAAGTTCGATGGAAGCCTTATAAAATCAGGCTTATCTTCAAAGTCTGTTCCCTCCAAACACACCAATCCTTCCCTCCAAACACACCAATCCTTCCCTCCAAACACACTTTTTCTTCCCTCCAAACACACCAAACTGTTCCCTCCAAACACACCAATCCTTCCCTCCAAACACACCGGACAAGTTGAGAGGATGTCAGTCGGTAGATCGTGTGATCGCGGGGTTTGAAGATGCACCTCGACACAAACATGTGCAGCCAGGCATCGCTTGACGAGTCGGTCAGAGCACACGTGTCTGTCGCTCGCACTCGGCGATGTGGGAGTGTTAAATTCGAACTGAGGTCGTATATAGCGGAGTTCCGACTGGAAGGTAGTGCGGTTGGGTAAATGTCTTTGACAACCCGGACTCGGCACGCCGATCACACCGGGAAGGGAAGACGCGCGCATGTGTTACATGAACCGCCCTTCGAGAAAAAGATCGAGGGTGGCTTTAAAGACGGATTGAGTAGCGAGTGACCGCGAGCGAAGCGTTGGGACAGCGAGCCGTTATTGAAGCAGCAATTCAGCGTCTAAATCGGGCCACACAAGAACGGTCCACAATGGAAGACATCATCGCAGAGACCGAGGAGCCGAGCCGCAGAGGTTCGCGGAGGCTGATCAGTTCAACTCTCTACTCGGTCTCGGCGTGGCACTCTCTCGCCTCGGCGGTGAAAGTTGTTTGCGGCGACCGTCATGTCACACATCGTCGAGTGTCCCCATGTCATGTGGTTTGATTTAGGGCGCAACGAACCCGGCGGGCCGCCCGCCCGCTACCCCCGATAGGTGATCATGCTCGGAGCGAAGGGATATGAGGTATGCTCGGTGCCGCTTTGCCGAAGCGGGCATCAAGATATGGATAGTTACGCGAGATACTTATTCGAGGAGTTGACTGATGGAGAACACAATCAAGACGGATGTGATTATTATCGGCGCAGGGCCGACGGGACTCTCTCTGGCGTGTCAGTTCATTCGACACGGAGTTGATTTCCGTATCGTCGAGCGAAGTGAAGGCGTCACACCTTACTCCAAAGCTCTCGGCGTTCACGCCCGCACGCTGGAGATTTACGAACAACTCGGTCTGGCGGAGAGGGCGACAACGCAGGGTGCGATTACCGGGAAAGTTCGCATGCTCGAAGGCGGTGAGGTTCTCGGCGAAGTTGATTTATCGAACATCGGCGAGGGTCTCAGTGCGTACCCATATATGCTCGTGCTGGAACAGAGCAAGAATGAACAGCTTCTTTATGAATACATGCAGAGTCATGGCACAGACGTACTCTGGAGAACCGAACTCGAAGACTTTTCGCAAGATGGATCGGGCGTGACGGCACAAGTTAAAAACTCTAAGGGCGCGTCTCAAGTTATTGAAGCCAAGTACCTCGTCGGCTGCGACGGACCTCGAAGTTCGGTCAGGCACGCGCTCGGACTCTCCTTTGAGGGCAGCACTTTTGAGCGTCTCTTCTACGTCGCCGATGTGCAGATTGATTGGGAATTCAGCCACGACGCGCTGCATGTGTGTCTGGCGCGAAACGCGGTCGTCGCTTTCTTCCCGATGAAGGGCGAGAATCGTTACCGAATCGTCGGTGCTTTTCCCGAAGGCTTTGACAGAGACGAGAGCGAAATCCTGTACGAAGAGATCGAACGGCGCATTAAAGAGGAAGCGGAAATCGCACTCGACATCTCACACGTCAAGTGGTTCTCGGTCTATAAAGTCCATACGCGCCATGTTAATAAATTCTCCGAGGGCAGATGTTTTCTCGCCGGAGATGCGGCGCACATCCACACACCAGCGGGCGGGCAGGGCATGAACACAGGGATTCAGGACGCGTACAATCTGGCGTGGAAAATGGCTTACGTGCTCAAATGCAACGCTCGAGAACGGATTCTGGATACTTACAATGAAGAGCGTCTCCCGAACGCGAAGAGGCTCACGGAGACGACCGACCGAATGTTTAATCTCGCCGCTGGTTCGGATTGGTTGTTGACTCTGATTCGGACGACCGTGTTCCCTCCGATGGCGAAATTCATTCTTAGCCTTGATGTCGTCAAAGCCAGATTCTTCCCTTTGATTTCGCAAATCGGCATCAACTATCGGGACAGTTCGTTGAGCGCACACGACGAGAACGGAACGTTTGCAGTCAAAGCCGGAGACCGATTGCCTTACTTTTTGGTTGATGGCAATAGTATCTACGACATGTTGCGTGAGCCCAAATTTCATCTCCTGACTTTTTCGGATGGGGAGAGCGATTACCGAGCGACGGGAGACGAAGTTGAAAGAGAATACGCGCATCTGGTTGATTACCACGTTGTTCCTCTTTACCCACACGTGGCAGAAGTCTTCCGGATAAGTGAATCTTTCAACGTGCTGTTAAGACCGGACAATTACATTGGGCTCATCTCTTCGGAAACTTCGCTGAACGGGTTGAGAGCCTACCTGAACGAGGCCATCACGCCCTGATAGAATCAATTCCCCATCTTATGAACGGGCATCAGGTGAGTTTTGGCTTCAACTGGTCGCAACTGACGACTGACAGTGAGGAGACATGAGGAACACTTCAGGTATCTTACTCGCAGTAGTGTTTGCCGTGCTGAGTCTGTTTCATGTTTACTGGGCATTGGGTGGACGCTTCGGAAGCGGAGTGACTGTTCCCGTCGTCGGCGGTGTGCGAACATTCAATCCGTCGCCTCTCGGAACCATTCTGGTCGCGACAGCATTGCTCGTTGCGATGTTAACCATCCTGGGTCATCTCGGTCTGCTCGGAGATGCAATTCCAGGATGGGTGTTCCGTTGGGGTACTTGCGGCATCGCCTTGGTGTTTTTTCTGAGGGCAGTCGGGGACTTCAGGCTGGTGGGATTCTTCAAGCGAGCAAGCGACACCCCGTTCGCATATTGGGATACATGGCTGTTTTCTCCGTTGTGTCTTGTGATTGCTGTGATCGCTTTGACGCTCGTTTACACCGAGACCTAACGGGATGCAATCTAACCGACCGGTCGGTAGGAGACCGAAGGTATAGGTGACCATCAAGTAAAAATCATGAAACGCATCAAACGCCTAACCGTTTTGCTCTTCACTTGTTTTATCGCGTTCGCTCCGCCGGGGACTTTAATTCTCGGTTTGATTTTCATTCTGGGTTTGGTAGGAAATATTTGGCTCATCGTCGGTAGCATTCTCATTCTGGTCTTACTTGGAAGCGTATGGTTTGTTGCTCGAAGGTAAGTCTTATGTTGCAAACATCGAGCGGAGCTACACGAAGTGTTGAGTGAGATTTTAAGTTTGAGGTATCAAACCTAAAAACTCAGATTACGCTTTCCGCACGAGGAAAATTCAGATGACTACGAACAGACCGCTTTTCATGCCCGTGATTCTCGGCACCGCTCGTCAGGGCCGCGCCAGCGAGCACGTCGCGCGATTCGTCTTTGATGAAGTCCTCAAGCGCGAGGGTGTTGAAACCGAGTTGATTGATATTCGCAAAATCAAACTTCCAACGACGGACGCGGGCGAGGCGATTAAAGACGCGCAATTCTCCGCGACCGTTGAGCGCGCCGATGCGCTCATTATCGTCGTGCCCGAATACAACCACGGCTATCCGGGACTCTTGAAGCATGTGCTTGATACGAACCTCAAGGAATACATCCACAAGGCGGTCGGCGTGTGCGGCGTCTCGGCGGGCGTGTTCGGCGGCACGCGCGTGATCGAGAATTTGCTGCCGGTGCTGCGCGAGCTGGGGTTGGTGACGATCTTTTGGGACGGCAACTTCTCGAACGTCGGCACGCTGTTCGACGGGAGCGGCAAGCTATTGGACGAATCATACGTGCCGCGCACAGACAAGTTTTTGAAGGAACTGATTTGGATGGCGAAGACACTTCGCCACGGGCGCGAAAACATTTCGTCGGGGGTCGGGGGCCAGGGGCCGGGGGCCGATTAAAACGACGCCCCACTCCGCCCGCGCCGCTCGTTCGGGTATCCCGGCATACTTTGATTGGCGAAGAGAGCAGAGGAGCCATGACTGCTGAAGAGAAACGATTACGGGAAGCCCGCGAACGAACGGCACACTGGAAGCGTTGGGGCCCCTATTGCTCGGAGCGCGCGTGGGGCACGGTGCGCGAGGATTACAGCCCGCACGGTTCCGCATGGGAGTATCTTCCACACGACCACGCGCGGTCGCGTGCGTATCGTTGGAACGAAGACGGCCTCGGCGGAATCTCTGATCGTCACGGACTTGTTTGCTTCGCCGTCGCGCTGTGGAACGGGCACGACCCAATTTTGAAAGAGCGACTGTTCGGGTTGACGGGCAGCGAAGGCAACCACGACGAGGATGTCAAAGAGTATTACTTCTACCTCGACTCGACGCCGACGCATTCCTACATGAAGTTCCTCTACAAGTATCCGCACAGGGAGTTTCCTTACGCACAACTTGTCGAAGAGAATCGGCGTCGCTCGAAGAATGAATCTGAGTACGAACTGCTCGATACCGGCATCTTTGACGATGACCGATACTTCGATGTCTTCATCGAATACGCGAAGGCTGATGCGGAAGAAATCCTCGACCGCATCAGCGCGACGAATCGCGGACGTGAAGCGGCGCAACTACATCTCCTGCCGACCATTTGGTGTCGCAATACTTGGTCGTGGAACGGGGATGACAGGCGACCGACTTTGAAAAGAGTTGAGAGCGAAAGTGGAAACGTCATCGAATTGAATCATCAACAATACGGCAGACGATTTCTCTATTGTGAAGGCCAGCCTGAACTGCTCTTTACCGAAAACGACACGAACAACCGCAGGGTCTACGAAGAGCGTCTGCGCCGCGTGCTCTCCGTGATGCTTGACGAGCGTGAGTTCCTGTCGCCATACGGCATCCGTGCGCTGTCGCGCTTTCACAAAGATAATCCCTACACACTGCACGTCAACGGCACAGAGTTTCGCGTTGATTATGAACCCGCTGAATCTTCTAACGGAGTTTTTGGCGGCAACTCGAATTGGCGCGGCCCCATCTGGTTTCCCGTCAACTACCTGCTCGTCGAGAGCCTGCAAAAGTTTCATCACTACTTCGGCGATGAATTCAAGGTCGAGTGCCCGACAGGTTCAGGCGTGATGATGAATCTCTGGGAGGCCGCGGCGGAAATCTCGCGCCGTCTGTTATCCATTTTCCTTGCTGATGCCGATGGCCGCCGCCCCGTCTATAACAATTCACAGAGCATGGAAAAGTTTCAGACCGACCTGCACTGGCGCGACCTTCTGCTATTTCACGAATACTTTCACGGTGACAGCGGCGCCGGAATCGGAGCCAGTCATCAAACCGGCTGGACGGGACTAGTGGCGAAACTCATGCAGCAGAACAGCGTGAATGGGCGAGTGTAGAAGGGAAATCACTCAATGGCAGGCGCGACCAAGGTGTTCTGCGAAGTGGCGGAGTTGTGCACCAATTTGAATGAAGAGAGTCTGGCGTTGCGTCAGATCGAAGTCACCAGCGCGCAGCAGGTAACGGTCAGGGCTGCATCGAGAAAGGCAGGATTGCAACAACATGATTCGCTTTGGTCAAGAGACGTGCGCGAAGCTTGAGCGCGCGCTCAAGCGCGAGTGGCTGGAGACGAATGGCCTCGGCGGCTTCGCTTCATCAACAATCACGAACCTGAATACGCGGCGCTATCACGGCCTGCTCGTCGCCGCGACCAGGCCCCCGGTCGGGCGCTTCGTTCTGCTCTCTAAGCTGGAGGAGACGCTCATCATCAACGGACAAAGATTCGATCTTTCTGTAAATCAGTACCCCGTCTGTATTCACCCGCGCGGCTACGAGTACCAGACCGAGTTTCGACTCGATCCATTCCCCGTGTTCACTTACCGGATTGAAGGAATCGAAATTGAAAAGTCGATCTTCATGGTTCACGGTGAAAACACCACGGTCATCCAATACGAACTTCGAGTTCCGAGAGACGGGCCTCAAACGGAAAGCAATGCTTCATCCTTCATCTTTCATCCTTCATCCCTGATCCATTTCGAACTGCGTCCGCTGATCGCGTTTCGTGATTATCACAGCTTCACGCACGAGAACGCCGCGCTCGGTTCACAATTCCAAGCAGAAGACAATCTGTTGACGATCAAGCCTTACGCCGACTTGCCTGCGCTGCACTTTGCGCACGACGCCGACAAGATTGAGGCGGCGGGTTATTGGTATCGCAACTTCGAGTACAAGGTTGAGCGTGAACGCGGCTTTGACTTTAAGGAAGATTTGTTCTGCCCCGTAGTTCTCAAGATTGACTTAGGCTCTCGCCGACAATTCAATTTCATCGCCTCGACAGAACGACATGAGATAAGTCGGATTGGCGAAGTCCGCCGGACGGAGACGGAACGACGCCGCGAGTCAATCGTTTCTGCAACCGTTGCCCTCGCGACTTCCAATAATGAACTTGTGACTGCGCTCGCCGCCGCTGCTGACGCCTACATCGTCGCGCGCGGAAATCAGAAGACGGTCATCGCCGGCTATCATTGGTTCAGCGATTGGGGACGCGACACGATGAGCGCGCTGCCCGGCCTGACACTTGTGACGGGTCGTTTCGAGACGGCGCGGAGCATCCTCTCAGAGTTCGCCCGCCACGTTGATCGTGGAATGCTTCCGAACCGATTTCCTGACGCGGGTGAGACGCCCGAATACAACACGGTTGACGCGACTTTGTGGTTCTTTGAAGCCGTTCGCTCGCTGCTCGACTACACGAATGATTACGAGTTTGTGCGGGCAAATCTTTACCACGTGTTGGCCGACATCATCGCGTGGCATGTGCGCGGCACGCGCTATCAGATACATGTCGATGCGGACGGATTGCTCTTTGCTGGCGAAGCGGGCGTGCAACTGACGTGGATGGACGCTAAAGTCGGCGACTGGGTTGTGACGCCGCGAACCGGGAAACCGGTTGAGATTCAGGCGCTTTGGTACAACGCGCTTTGCGTCATGAAAGGATTAGCAGAAAAGTTCGGCGACGCGCTAAAGCGGGACGAGTATGCGGAGATGGCAGAGCGTGCGCGCAGGAATTTCAATGAATTATTTTGGAATGAAGAAGCGGGATGCCTCTACGACGTTGTTAACGGTGACTCGCGGGACGCATCCGTCCGACCGAATCAAATCTTCGCCGCCAGTCTCAACCATTCAATGCTTTCACGTGAGACAGCGCTGAGCGTGGTTAAAACTGTCGAGCGCGATCTGCTGACGCCATATGGTTTGCGAAGTCTAGCGCCAAACGATCCGCAGTATCGCGGACGCTATCGAGGTGATTCACTCAGCCGCGACGGAGCGTACCATCAGGGAACGGTCTGGGCGTGGCTGATGGGGCCGTTTATTACCGCTTATGTCAGAGCACACGACGCGGATGAAACAGCGCGCGAACGGGCCAGGGGCTGGCTCGCAAATTTCCATACACACTTGAGCGAAGCGGGCTTAGGCCACGTCTCGGAGATTTTCGACGGAGACGCGCCGCATCACCCGAACGGTTGCGTCGCTCAGGCATGGAGCGTCGCGGAACTACTGCGCGCTGCCGCTGAGGATGTTGACAGTGCCGATCTTATTCAAGCAGCAAAACTGACGGCCAGAGGAGCAGGTTAAGGTCGCCGTCTTCTTAGTGAGTAATACAGGTTGGCAATCCGCCGTACATCACGGTCCAGGATGCGTCGCTCAATGCGGCGTATCGTGGGCGGTTCGGTTCGTGCCACATGAAATATAGTCTGGCGGTGCCGTTCATGGAGCGGTTCTTTGACTTGGCGGTGGGGAGGTTCACCGCCGAGACTCCGAGCCAAGCCGCAGAGGAAACGCAAAGCCCTGCGAATCTCGGCAGCTCGGCTCGG
Source organism: Acidobacteriota bacterium (assembly GCA_030859785.1). Lineage (GTDB taxonomy): Bacteria > Acidobacteriota > Blastocatellia > Pyrinomonadales > Pyrinomonadaceae > JACDEG01. Next base: position 2,097 of record JALZJL010000396.1, on the reverse strand, counting down.
AGTCTCGGCGGCGAGGTCTTTCATTGTGTACCATTCTTGTGTGGCTCGATTTAGATAAAATGAGAAGCGATGATGAACTTAAAAGAATTGGTAGAAGTTTACCCGGAGAAGATGAGCGGCACGCCTGTCTTTCACGGCACGCGCGTTCCCATCAAAAACTTATTTGATTGTTTGGAAGCGGGCGAGGATATAGACGAGTTTCTCGATCAGTTTCCGTCCGTCACCCGTGAACAAGTAGTCGCGTTGGTGGAAGCATCGAGAGAGAATCTGCTGGCCGACGATCAAGCCTCAATTGATCTGCGTGCGCGCGGTATCACGGAAGAACAGGCTGCCGAACTGCGTGCGCGCCTGAGTGCCTTTGACGAAGATTGGAAACGCCCGGAATTGGCGGCTTACGATGCCATTTAGGCGCGGCGCGGTCGTGCTAAGGGAATAGTAATGACTGAGAAGATGACGAAGACCGATGAAGAATGGCGCGCGGAACTGACGCCGGAGCAGTACTGCGTGCTGCGCGAGCGTGGCACCGAGCGACCGTTTACTGGCGAATATAACGATACGGCTAGAGAAGGCGTGTACAAATGCGCGGCGTGCGGTAACCCGCTGTTCCGTTCCGACGCGAAGTTTGATGCAGGGTGTGGATGGCCCAGCTTCTTCGAACCGATTGGCATCGAGAGCGTTGCGGAACAAGTTGACAGCAGCCACGGCATGACGCGCACGGAAGTCATGTGCGACCGTTGCGGCTCGCATCTCGGGCACGTCTTCAATGACGGCCCCGCGCCGACCGGCTTACGCTACTGCATGAATTCTGTGGCGCTCAAACTCGACTGATGATTCTCACGTCAACGCATGATGTCTTTTTCCTTAACCCGCTGCTGGCAGCGTCGAGGGTGGCTCGCTTACTTCGACTGAATCGTCCTTTTTGTCCGGTGCTGGAAGCTCTTCACCGCTCTCGGCACTCGCTTGTTCAGTCAGCACCGTGTCGGCGGCTTCAGCCAGTCGCTCCTCCAGGATTGGACTCGGAGCTTCAGCCGGATGAATGTCACCGGCGTGATAAAAATACGAGCCTTGATAAAGTTCGCGGAGAAACTTGAAGAATACTTTGGCAATCGCAATCGCCGGTATCGCGAGGACGACACCCAACAGGCCGAAGAGTTTGCCACCGATCAGCAGGCCAAGAAAGACAGCCATCGGATGCAGGTTTAATCGTCCTCCGAGAATCCGCGGAGTTAAAATATAACCCTCGATGCTTTGAACGACGATGAAGACGCCGATGATGGCCCCGATATTCCACAGCCCGCCTCCGTCGGCGAGAGTAAATCCGCACGCGAGGATGATTCCGAGCAGCGTCCCGACATAAGGTATGGCATTTAGTAATCCCGCCAACGCGGCGATGCCGGCCCATGCCGGAACTCCGAGAAGTCCGAATCCGATGGCGTAAAACACAGCCATGATGATTCCAATCAGAAGTTGACCGCGGACGTATGATTCGAGAATCCGTCCAGCTTCATCAAACAGGCGACTAAACGGGTCACGAAATCGTGGTGGGATCAGGTTTTCCGAAGCATCGCGCCAGTTGCTGAAATCAACCAGAATGTAGAAAACGAAGAATGGAACCAGTAACAGATCAAGGGAAGAGATGATGATGGCTTGAATACCAGACTGCCCTCCGCCTGCTTCCAATGCCGTCGAGCCGAGAGCCGCGGCAGGGTCGCTTAAGACTTGCTCGATCTTGTCGCCGGCAATCCGCTCCACGCCCGGCCAGTAGCGCTTCAGCATCACTCGTTGACGAGCCGCATTCTCCGGAGTGAAATTGCGGGCAATCTTCTGACTGGCAAGAGAGCTTTCTTCCCAGAGGTCGGGAATCACAAAAGCCAGAAATGCAGTGACGGCAAGAGTGACCACCAGAATTGCAACTATCGCAGCCATCGTCCGCGACAGTCCGCGCTTCTCTCCCTGGTAAACTATCGGGTTAAGCAGATAGGCCAGAGCAAACGAGGCGAGCACCGGAACGATGGCGACGCGCCCGACGACGTACAGGAAATAGAGAATCATGACCGACATAACGACGGTCGGCACCCAGCGCAGCCACGCCAGTGG
>JALZJL010000379.1 GCA_030859785.1 Acidobacteriota bacterium | reverse complement strand
AGGAGTCGTTCCCCGTCGATTTCGTTCTCAAAAGAAAAAAGAATCAGGCCGCGCCGGACGCCCCGGCGGGGGTCGTGTTCGGACAACCGATCCCGGACGCCGCAAGCGCCGAGTACGAACGCGGTGTCAGTAGGCTCAAGGATAATAAATCCGTGCCAGGGATCGAATCATTGAAGAAAGCTATCGAGATTTTTCCCGATTACTACAACGCTTTAGAATTGCTCGGAACCGAGTACGTGAAGATCGGAGAACTTAACGCAGCGGTACCGATTCTGACGCGCGCCGTGGAGGCCAACCGCAACGCCCCGAAGAGTCTCTACGCACTCGGGGTCGCACACTTGAAATTGGGCGACACGGCTCGGGCGATTGACTGGCTGCGAAAAGCGGCGGAGCAAGACGCGAACAATATTAATGTTCATATGATGCTCGGACTAGCCTACGGCACTAGAGGGGCGCTCAGCGAGGCTGAAGAGTCACTCAAAAAAGCCGATCAACTGAGCGGCAGCAGCCTGGCCGACGTGCATCTGTACCTTGCCGGAATTTACAACAAGCAGATGAAGTACGCCGCCGCCGTGCGTGAACTGGAGTTGTACCTGAAGAAAGAGAAAGACCTTAAAGACACCAGTCGGGTGAAAGAAATGATTGACAAGATAAAGGCCAAAGAGAAGGCCGGAAAATAAGCGTGTGAATTAATCACCCGCCCGTCTTGCCCAAGACTATATGCCGGCGGGGAAAAAGAGAGGGCCACTCATAAAAATGAGCGGCCCTTATGTTTTACCTAGCAATGTCATCTTCGCCAGGGTTTGTTAATCGGACAACCAATACTAGAATTGGAGCCGTATGCCGTACCTGATCTCACGAATACCCTGGTACGCGTTGGAGCCTTCCAGTGTCAGTCCCTGTGCTCGCGTTCCGGGTAAACCGTAAATCGGGTTTCGCGCGAAAGCTCCCGTACCGATGAGCGTGTTCACATCAAACCCGCCGGCAAAGAACTGGTCATCTGTCAGAGGGAGGTTGCCGGCGCGGTTTAGCCGGCCATTCACGTTCAGCACCGCCGCTTGGTTGAAAAGGTTCTGAACATTCAGGTCAAACTTCAAACCCACCCGCTCTGTAAGAGGAATCGTGTGAGCAACCAGCACGTCCGTCTGAGTGAACACATCGGTGCGGCCTAAGTCGCCACGCCCGTTGTAGAAAAACGGCACGATGTAGGTCGCTTCAGAAGAGATGGGCGAGCCGCTGTACGCGACCTGCGAGAGCGAAAAGTCGGTCGTCCCCGCTTTCCACGTCAAAGGATATTGGCCGAAGAAACTGAACGTGTGCGGGCGGTCTGTGGCGAGCCGCCCGTAAACATTCCGTCCGTTGGCGTCAAAGATTCCTTGCGGAAGGTCGAACGCGCGGGACACACTCGGATCGGATCGACCATTCTCGTCTGAGTTGGCGAGACCCGCGTAATTGCCGTAGAGCCGGCTGTAAGTGTACGACGTTAAGTAAGTGAGGTTACGCGCAAAGCCATTTGTGAAACGGCCGTTGAAGCGGAACTCGACAGCGTCATACTCACGTTTCGCTTTAGGAACGAAAGGATCGCCGGACGGTGCCGTTCCAAGCTCCTCGACGCTCGTCAGGCCGAAACCCGGATTACCATACGTGTAGACTTCATCTCCGGTGACCGGATTTAAGAAACCGATGTCTTCAATGGCGTGAACCAGGCGCTTGCGTACGTAGCGCGCCGCGAAAACAGTGTTCGATCCTAGTTGGTGCTCGGAGGTGACCGAGAACTCTCGTTGCTGATACGGCTTAAGATCAGGATCAATTCCGGAAATTTGACCGTTAGCATCCACATCAATGTGACGGTTGTCATACGACGTGATCAAAGTACCGGCAGCACCGGGATTGGCGAAACCTAAGTTGGTAAATCCCGCCGGATTGTTAAGCCGATATGCGGATGTAATCCACACGTCGCCGCCGAACGAGCCTCGCGCGAGTTCGTACTTCATCACGTCGAAGTAATGACCATAACTCGCGCTGAGCTTCCAACGGCCGTTGCCGAGCACATCCCATGCGCCGCCGAGTCGCGGTGCGACCTTGTCGCCCCAGCCGAAACTGATCGGGTTGTCTTGCTGCACACCGTTGATTTCCTTCAGGAAGGATGGAAGGAATTCATTCTCGAATCGGACTCCGAGATTAAGTGTCAACCGTGGGTGAGCTTGCCACGCATCCTGAACGTAGAAACCCTGATTGCGGCTGTTTGTCTTGCCGAGGAGACGGACACCATCTTCCCAAAGATAGTAACCGTAGGTGCCGCGGTCGGTGATGCCGGCCCGCGAAAAAGACTCTCCCCAAAAGATGTCGAAACGACCGTTGGTGTAGTTCGACTCGACATCATTCAAGAGACGGTTGAGCGAGTAGCCGACCTTCAGCGAGTGTTGCTGTCCGAAAAGACGCGCGATGTATGCCGCGTCGAGGTAGAGATTGTGGCGCGTCGTGATGTCCTTCACGGTTGACAGCGTGCTGGCGACATTTTGGAAGTTATTCGATCCTACAAAGTCCGTCGGAACCGCCGGGCTTGTTTGGGTCCCCGTTCCGGTGCGGTAAAAGATAAACGGACTATTGCTAATGCCGTAAGGGCCGGCGCTTGATGACGTGTAGTTGTTGTTTAATGTGGGTCCCTTATCGTTGAGATATTTGTAGCCGAAGCGAGCGCTTAAGATCAGCTTCGAGGTCGGGGTATAGGTGAACGCCGCAGAGTAAGAAGAGGAGGGTGTGTACCCGCCACGTTTATCAAGACCGGGGGCGGGGGCAACGCGGTCGTCGGCGACCGGAAACGCACCCGTCACCTTCGTCGGCGTCCAGAGAAACGAAGTGTTGATTTGAATCTTTTGTGTCGGGGCGTAATCCAACCTCGCAATGCCATAGTGGCGAAGTAGGCTTTGCCTAAAAGTTTGCTGCGAACCGCTCGCTAAGTTAAGGGTGCGTTCATTACGGATAAACTCTGGGAAGTAGCTGGTAAAGAAATGCAACCGCTGCTTGAGCACGGGGCCGCCCAGCGAGAAACCGGGATACAAAGCACGGTAGTCATCTTCCCTCTGGCGGAAGAATTCAGAAAGGGCTGCATTGCTCGGCAGTCTTTGATAGAAGCCGCGAGTGTTTGAGTTTAGCGCCGAACCGGTGGCCGAGAAGGCGACCTCGCCGTGGAACTCATCAGTGCCGCTCTTGGTCACGACGTTGACCACGCCGCCTGTGGCGCCGCCGTATTCGGCCTCGAAGCCGCCGCTTTTAACTTGCACCTCGCGGACGAACTCAAACGGAATTGAATCAGCGCGGCGAAGCTGACCTTTGCGAACATCCGTGACCTCTACGCCGTCAATGATGTAAGCGTTTTCGGCGCCGCTCGCCCCGTCAACCGAGATACCTCCGACGCCTTCGTTACCGGCTTTCGGCTCTAACCGAACGCCGGGGGCAGCCTTCAAAATTGAATGGACGTTGCGCCCCTTAGGTGCCGTATTAATAAAATCTTCACTAAGGCTCGTCGTCGTCCTGCTGGAGGTAATGTCAATCGCTTCCGATGCGGCGGTGACCGTCACCGTCTCAGTCACATTACCTACGGCCAATAGAATATCAAGCCTCAGCTCATTACCAAGTTGGAGATTAATGTCTGCCTTCTCCACGGTGGAAAACCCTGTCTGAGTTGCAGAGACAGTGTAGACGCCTGTGGGCAGCGTGGGGAAAACGTAGAAACCCTCGCTATCAGTCGTCGCTTCGAGAGTACGAACGAGGGCGGGACTGGTTGCCGTCACGGTCGCACCGGCAACTGCGGCACCACTCGGGTCTTTGACTGTGCCCCGAATGCTGCCGGTAGTTTCCTGTGAGAACGCTGACGGTGCGTAAAATGCAAATAAGGCGAGGCAGAGCAACAGCCTTAACATTTGTTTGACCCTTCCATTGAATGATAATTGAACCATTTTTATTTCTCCTTATTTTGTCTGAATCTGAAGGTAGAGCGATTTCGCTGTGCGACTTGGCGGGCATCCACAATTTCGTAAAGTGCGGCGAGTTGCTACCACTCCGCACTTTTTATGGGGCAACGACCATGCCGATGCAGTGAGCTAATGTGACTGCTTGATCTTGCGATGCCGAACTTCGGGAGAAGCAAGAGTGGGTTTAGAACTTTGGGAGTTTCATAGCGAAAGTTGAATTAATCTTGACGAATTTGGATAACTGACGGGCGTGAGTACTATAAATAATAAAGAAGATTTCTATTATTTCGGATGTCGCAGCTGGCGGGACGGCGGATGACACTTGATGTGATGAAACAGATGACTCTCCTCTGCCTCGCGGCATAAACTTGCAATCGGACTTGAATGCAAGAAAGGAGAGTCACTATCACTATCTGTGGTAGCGCAGATTTCCATATCCGACAGCAACTCATTCATGAGGTGCGACTCACGCGGTCGCGAGTTTGAAGAATGCTGCCGTGGTGGACGGTGGATTGTGTCGCAAGCAATTGCGTTCGGCTACAATTGCTCTCGCTAATTTATTCTAGGTAGTGGCTCACATCAGGGTGAGCGCGGGACGATGGTGGTGACGATCAATGAAGAGACGTAAACATGCCTCCATGCATTACCCCGGATTTCAAGAACGATAACCTTCGCCGCACGCACCATCCATGTCGGCAACGCAAACATCGCGAGCCGTTGGAGACGCAAATCCTGCTGCGGCAAAGTGAGGAGATCATGACCACGCGACTGATACAGATTCAACAGGGCAGCGTCCGCCAAGTCGGTTTGATTGACGAGCCGAAAATCAGACTCTTGGCGGAGTTCGCTTCGATTTACGAATTGGCGAACGCGGCGATCAACAAAGGCATGAAGCTTTCGGCACTCGTGCGGCAGTGCCTCACAGACGAATCGCTTGATTACGATGATGTGTATGCCGGAGCGTCGGAATGGCGCATCCTGCCCGCCGTTGATCACCCGGAAGAGCCGGCGCGCTGTCTGGTAACGGGCACCGGGCTGACGCATACCGCGAGCGCGAAGAATCGCAACGCGATGCACGCCGAGAGTGGCGGTCTAACCGATAGCATCAGGATGTTTCAATCGGGACTCGAAGGCGGACGGCCTGAAGACGGAAAGATCGGCGTCGCGCCCGAATGGTTTTACAAAGGCTGTGGAATGGTGCTGCGCGCGCATGGCGAGCCGCTCATCGTGCCCACGTATGCCGAAGACGGCGGCGAAGAGCCTGAAGTGGCGGGCGTCTATTTGATTGGGCCGGACGCGCAGCCTTACCGCATTGGATTCACAATCGGCAACGAATTTTCCGATCACCAGTTTGAGCAGCGCAACTACTTGTACCTGGCCGGATCGAAGCTGCGGAACTGCGCTGTCGGGCCGGAGTTGGTCATCGACCACAAGTTTGAATCTGTCCCGGGCGTCGTTACCATCGAGCGCGACGGTCATACACTCTGGTCCCACGAAATCAAAACCGGCGACGCCGAGATGTGCCACTCGTTGCGCAACATCGAACATCATCACTTTAAGTTTGCGGGGCATCGGCGACCGGGCGATGTTCATGTGCATTTCTTCGGCGCCGATGCCTTCAGCTTTGGCGCGGGCGTGTGGTTGAATGACGGCGACGTGATGAATGTTCGCTTTGAAGGTTTTGGCCGGGCGCTGTCGAATCCGGTCAGGATGGATCGAGCGTCAGATGTAGTTGTCGCTGTCACAACTCTCACCTGAGCAGTTCACATACGAGGTTTATCCGATGAAAGCACTATCTGCCAAAGCCGCTCTGTTAGTTTTACCGCTGCTGTTTTTTCTTACGCAACAGGGCACCACTATCGTGGCTGAGCGCACCGCGAACTCTCAGCTGGCGCGTCCCAATGTCATTCTCATTTACGCCGACGATCTCGGCTACGGCGATGTTTCGAGCTACGGCGCGACGGGTCTGAAGACGCCCAACATCGACCGGCTGGCGCGAGAAGGATTGCGCTTCACCGACGGACATGCGCCGGCAGCCACTTGCACGCCGTCGCGGTACGCGATGCTGACGGGTGAATATGCCTGGCGCAAACCGGGAACCGGCGTGCTGCCCGGTAACGCCGCGCTGGTCATTGAGCCGGGACGCACGACGCTGCCGGCGATCTTTCAGCGCTCAGGCTACACCACCGGGATCGTCGGCAAATGGCATTTAGGACTCGGGCCAAAAAGCGGGCCGGACTGGAACAGCGAGATCAAACCCGGACCCGGTGAAGTCGGCTTTGATGATGCGTTCGTGATGGCCGCCACCGGCGACCGTGTGCCGACCGTGTATGTCGAAAACCAGCGCGTCGTCGGCCTCGATCCGGCAGACCCGATCAAGGTTAGCTACGACGAACCAATCGGCAACTGGCCGACCGGCAAGAACCATCCCGATCAATTGAAGATGCATCCCAGCCACGGCCACGATATGACTATCGTCGACGGCATCAGCCGCATCGGTTATATGACCGGTGGTCGCCGGGCGCTCTGGAAAGACGAGGACATGGCCGATGTCTTCACAGGCAAATCCGTCGCCTTTATCGAACAGCACAAAGCGCATCCATTCTTTCTATATTTCGCGCTCCATGACCCACACGTACCGCGCGTGC
>JALZJL010000377.1 GCA_030859785.1 Acidobacteriota bacterium | reverse complement strand
GGCGCGATAGGCCTTTTTCAATCTGAAGTAATGGCGGGCGACTTCGAGGCTGTGCCGCGACTCTTTCTCCAACCCGGGGTCGCGAATCGACGATGTATCCGGGCCGTTCTTGACGTTCTGCGCACGGACCGTCACCTCGGCGGCAAAGCAGAAAAGAGCGCCGAATAGAATCAGGCAGATCACCGAATTGGTCGAAATTATCTTTCTCATAACAAAACCTCTCAGACTGAACAGATAGAAATTTTGCGTGCGACAAGCTTGAGCCGAACTCACTCTGCCTGCTTGTCGCCGTCGCTTCGCGGCACATATTTTCTGATGATCGCATCGAGCTTCTTCGTTGTCGCCGCCGGCCACAGTTCGGGCGGAGTGAAGATCGCGTTCTTCATCGCGTCGCTGTATTGGCAACGCAAGCTCTGTTCGTGGATGCGCTTGACCGCGAGGCGAATCACTTGCTGCGCGTTCCGCACGTTTTTATTCAAGTACTCGACGACCGTTCCGACCGACACCGCGTCGTGCTCTTCGTGCCAGCAATCATAATCGGTGACAAGCGCCAGCGTGGCGTAGCAGATTTCCGCTTCGCGCGCGAGCTTCGCCTCCTGCAAGTTAGTCATCCCGATCACGTCCATACCCCACGCGCGGTAGACATTCGACTCGGCCTTCGTCGAGAACGCCGGGCCTTCCATGCACAGGTAGGTTCCACCGCGATGGACATTTACACCAACCTCGCGGCACGACGCTTCGAGCACGTCGCCGAGGTCGCCGCACACCGGATGCGCGAACGTTACATGGGCGACGATGCCTTTGCCGAAGAACGTCGATTCGTGTGCGCGTGCGCGTGTCCGGTCGAAGAATTGATCGGGAATCAGCATGTCGAGCGGGTGATACTTTTCCTGTAGCGAGCCGACCGCCGACGCCGAGAGAATATGTTCGATGCCGAGCATTTTCATCCCGTAGATGTTCGCCCTGAAAGGTAACTCTGTCGGGCTGAAGCGGTGCCCGCGCCCGTGTCGCGGCAGAAAAGCGACGCGCGCGCCTTCGAGCGTCCCGACGATAAATGCGTCCGAAGGACTGCCAAACGGAGTCTCGACGCGAACCTCTTCAACATCCTTCAACTCCGACATCTGGTACAGACCGCTGCCACCGATGATTCCGATTTTCGTTGTTGTCATATTTTTGATAGTTCTCTGAAAACATCTACGATCCGAAACCCACAACCCTCAAGCGTAAGTCAATCGCCCCTTCGGCTCCGGTATCGGACGCCCTAATTCCCTCGTCGTTTCAATCCACTCTTCGATGACCACTTCGACGCTTTCGAGTGCCTCCTTATAGGTCGCGCCATCCGCCATGCATCCTGCCAACTCAGGAACTTCCGCAACGAAGGCTTCATCTTCATCACTCCAGTAAATTATTATTTCATAGCGACTCATCTTTTCCTCCTAAACGGTACTTAAGAATCAGATTTCTAACTTGCCTGACTTGGTATGCTTTTGCCTTTGCTCTCTTGGGCTGAAGGTTGAGAATCTCCGGCACGTCGTTCCGCGTGAAAATATGGTGGCTGCCACGAATACGCTCGTCAAATTAGAGGTGCTTCATCAGTTGGCACAAGTCGCTGAAGGAAACGTTCGCGTCAGATGTTCCGCGCAGAATCCGCTCTAGTAGTTTGGCGTCCTGTGTCATGTAAGAACACCGTCCTGCGCCTCATCGTAACCGACCGCGCGCAGCCTGCCGTCTTCTTCAATGACGCGACACAGCGGCACGTCCGGATCATGGTAGAAAAAGCAGAGCCAGTTTTCGCGCGCCGCTTGCGGCAGCAGACGCTTCTTCGCGTCGACTGTCTCGACCGGATAAAGATCGTAGCCCATCACCCAGGCGAACGGCACGTGCGCACGCGTCGGCACCAGGTCGGCGAAGCTGAACAACGTCTGCCCGCCGCGCACGAGACGCAGACACTGCATCGTTTGTGAGTGGCCGGGGACGGTCTCCATCGTCAGCCCCGGAACGATCTGGTAATGCGGCGGCTGCAATTCCAGTTGTCCTGATTCTTTCAATGGACGCCAGTTGTCCGGCAAGTAACTTGCGCGGTCACGCTCGTGCGGCGCTTCGGCATGCTCATACTCGGCGCGCGATATCAGGTAACGGGCATTGGGGAAAGTCGGGACGACATTCCCCCGCTCGTCTGTGATGGTGTTGCCGCCCGCGTGGTCGAAGTGAAGGTGCGTGTTAGCGACGATGGTGATCTCTTCGGGAGTGCAGCCCGTGATGGCGCGCACGGACTCGCGCAGTGTTCGCCGACGCTCGATGCCGTACATCGCGGCGTGCTTCGCTGACCACTTCTCCCCGACCCCGGTTTCAATCAGGATGCGCTCGTCTTCAGCTTCGATGAACAGACAGTTCGTGTTCACCCGAATCCGATTGAGGTCGTCCGGCGGGCACACCTTTGACCACAACGTGCGCGGCACCACGCCGAACATCGCGCCGCCATCGAGACGGAATTCCGCATCCGGCACGATCTCTATCAGATAATCGCCGATCTGCATCATGCCACTTTGGGGAAAGGATGAAGGATGAGAGATGAATAAGAAATACACGGTCGACAGACCTACTCTCATCCTTCATCCCTCATCCCTCAAGAGTCCCTTTTTTATTAGTTCTTCTTGCCCTGTGGCGCGGGTGCCTGAGTGGGTCGCTCGTTGTCACGTGGCGGGGCTGCTCCGGCACCCTCAGGGGCGCCCTGACCGTTGCCGCTCGGCATCATTCCGGGAGGCATCGCGCCTGCGGGCATCTCCGGCATCGCGACTTTGAAGTTCTCTGCCACGGTGACGCGCGTCCGCTTCATGACGTCATCAAGAAACTTTTTCTCTTTTTCTTTTTCGACTTCGGTGCGGGCCTGTTCGCGCGGACTAGTCGGCGGGGCGAACGGGTTGGCGGGGTTCGCCTCGCCGCCCGCCGGAATCAGGATGTGGCTGGCGCGCACCTGCTCTTCGGGCTTGCCGTCAGGGCCGTTCTCGGTGCGGCGTTCGTTGACCTTGATGATGTGGAAACCGAACTTGGTCTCGACCAGGTCGCTCGTCTGCCCGTTCTGGAGTGTGAAGGCCGCGTCCTCGAACTCTTTGACCATCCGTCCACGACCGAACCAACCGAGGTCGCCGCCCTTCTCCGCGCTGACCGGGTCTTTGGAAAACTCTTTCGCCAGCACCGCAAAGTCTTCGCCGCCACGCGCACGCTTCAAAATCTCTTCGGCCTTGCCACGCGCTTCTTTCGGGTCGAGTTCGGGGTGCTTGGCAACGTAGTCATCAATCTCTTTGTCGCTCGCCTTGATTTTGTCGTTGATCTTTTCGGCGTACGCCTGATTCAGCGCTCGCGCTTGTTGCAGCTCGATCTGCAACTGAATTTTGCGATCTTTACCGATGCCTTCGGCGATGCCTTTGCGCTCCAGCAGGAAGATGGTCGCCCACTGCTGCTTAAATTCTTCGCGTTGTTCGGGCGTTATCTCAGGAGGCGGGGGAGCGCCGGCGACCGCGCCACGCTTCTGCACGTCCGCCAGAAAGTCTTCGAACTTCTTTTCCTGTCCCGGTTCTTTGAAGAAGCCGTCAATCTCTTCCTTCGTCACCGGCTGCTCCATCGAGATCGGTTTCCCTTCGGTCTTCTTCTTCAGGATGTAGTTCTGCGCGATGACGAACGAGCGCGCAATTTCCATTTGCCGCTTCACTTCGGGACTGTTCCCGACACCGGCGGCGCGCGCCTCTTCCGCGACAGCGAGCGTCTGCCTCAAGTTCTTGGCAAACTCTTTGCGTTGCTCTTCACTGTTCGCCAGTTGCGCGCGGAACTGCGGTGGCCCTGTCTCGGCGATCAGCACCATGTCTTCCGCCGTGAGATTAACGCTCTCGGCACGTCCGGCCCGCGCCTGCCACGCGATCAGCCCGACCGACACCAGAACGGCGAACGCGACCGCGATAATTGCTTTTGTTGTTGCTTTCAAAATACTCCTTTTCCTTTCCAGACGGCCTCACCACGCGCTCGGTGACAGAATTAGTAACAGAGTTGAGCAGTCGGCCTGTTCGTGTTTAGAATTTGTGAACGACGAAGTGAACGTTTGTTTGATGCGACCCCGATAACTATTTCAACGATCAATTTCAGCTTCATTCCCTGCAGACGTGTGTTCGACAAGTTCGAGAAGGACGCCGCCCGCCGCTGACGGATGCACGAACGCGACGAGGCACCCGTCCGCACCGACGCGCGGAGATTCATCAATCAAGCGCGCACCCTTTTCCTTCAAGCGCGCCAGAGTTGCGCGGATGTCGTCGACGCGCACCGCGATGTGATGAATGCCCGCGCCGCGCTTCTCCAGGAATTTCGCGATTGGCGAGGCCGGGCCGGTCGGCTCAAGCAACTCGATGCGCGGCTCGCCGACGGGCAGCATCGCAACACGCACGCCCTGCTCCGCCACCTCTTCAGTGGCGACGACTCGCAACCCAAGCGCGTCACGCCAAAACGCGAGTGCGTCGTTGACGCTCGGTGTCGCGATTCCAATGTGTTCGATCTTCATGAGACAGTTTTGAGTTTTCAGTGTTTAGTATTCAGCTAACAGACTCGGCTCCAGATACCTTTGAAACTCGTAGACTAAAAACGGTTCCCCCCCACCCTTTTCAAAATCTCGTCGACCGCGGAATAGGGGTCGCGTTGTTTGTCGGCTACTTCGGCGGCCAGCGCATCAATCCGTTGCGACGTGCCGTCTGCTTCGAGCGCGTTCGCCAACAGACGCTCGCGCAACAATTCAGTGATGCGCCAGCGGGCGATGGCGTTGCGCCGCGCACGTCCCGGCTCCGCGCCTTTCTGGAACTCGTAGTAACCGGCGATGGCGTCGGCCAGTTCCGCGATTCCTTTGCTCTCCGTCGCGACCGTCTTCACAATCGGCGACTGCCACATGTCGTCACGGTGCGCGAGTGACAGCAGCGCCTCTAACTCTTTCTCGGTCCGCAGTACGCCGTCGCGGTCGGCTTTGTTGATGACGAAGACATCGCCGATCTCCATGATGCCCGCCTTGATCGCCTGGATATCATCGCCCATCCCCGGCACCAGCACGACCACCGAAACGTCAGCGGTTTTGACGATCTCGACTTCATCCTGCCCGACGCCGACCGTCTCTACGATGATCTTACCGTAGCCGGCGGCGTCGAGCACCGCCACTGCGTCGACGGTTGCGCGCGCCAACCCGCCGAGTTGCCCACGCGTCGCCATCGAGCGGATGAAGACGCCCGGATCGAGTCCGAGGGTCTGCATTCTGATTCGGTCGCCGAGAATTGCGCCGCCTGTGAAAGGGCTTGACGGGTCGACCGCGACAATGCCGACACGGTCGCCGCGTTGCCGATACAAACCAGCTAAGCGGTCGACCAGCGACGACTTGCCGGCACCCGGCGAACCGGTAATGCCGACGACCATCCCGCGTCCGGTCTGCGGGAAGATGGCCTTCATCAACGCGGCGGCGTCCGGGGTATGATCTTCGACCTTTGAGATGGCGCGCGCCACCGCCCGCGTGTCTCCGGCGAGAATGCGTTCGATTTCAGTGGCGGTAGAAGATGAGACCATGAGCGATGCGGCGGCAAACGAAGATCGACAGAGCGATGGGCATGAAGGAGTGTTGTCACCTCACTCTTCACCTGTTGTTCACGACTGTTTCAAGAGTTGTTTGGCGATGACGATGCGCTGAATCTCGGACGTGCCTTCGCCAATGGTGCACAGCTTCGAGTCGCGCCAGTATTTTTCGGCCGGGTAGTCTTTGGTGTAGCCGTAGCCGCCGTGAATCTGAATGGCCTCTTCGCACACGCGGACGCTCATCTCCGACGCATAGAGTTTCGCCATCGCTGATTCTTTCGTGACCTTCCGGCCTTCATCTTTGAGATACGCCGCGCGGTACATCAGCAGCCGCGCGGCGTCGATCTGCGTCGCCATGTCAGCCAGCTTAAACTGAATCGCCTGAAACTCGGAGATCGGTTTGCCGAACTGCTCGCGCTCCTTTGAGTAACGCAACGCCGACTCGTATGCGCCCTGCGCGATGCCGACCGCGAGAGCCGCAATCGAGATGCGCCCACCATCGAGAATCTGCATTGCCTGAAGAAATCCCTGCCCCTCTTCGCCGAGCCGTTGCGCGTCGCTGATGTGGCAATCCTCGAACACGACGCTCGCCGTCTCCGATGCGCGCAAGCCGAGTTTGTTCTCCTTCTTCGCGGGCGAAAATCCCTGCATGCCCTTTTCGAAGATGAACGTGGTGATTCCCTTGTTGCCCTTCGCGCGGTCGGTCACCGCGACGGCCACGCATGTGTCGCCGTGAATTGCATGCGTGATGAAATTCTTCGAGCCGTTAACAACCCAGCCGCCGTTTTGCCGGACGGCGGTCGTGCGCGTTCCGGACGCATCCGACCCCGCCCCGGCTTCGGTCAGCCCCCACGCGCCGAGGTGTTTACCCTGCGCCAACGGCACAAGGTACTTCTGCTTCTGCGCCTCCGTGCCGTACATGTAAATGTGATTCGAGCAGAGCGAGTTGTGCGCCGCGACCGAGATTCCAACCGAGCCATCGACTCGCGACAGTTCCTCGATGATCGTGACGTACTCGACGTATCCCATCCCGGCACCGCCATACTCCTCCGGAAAGACCACGCCCATCAAGCCGAGTCCCGCCATCTTTGGCACAAGCTCGATGGGGAAATGCTGCGTCTCGTCCCACTCACTGACGTGCGGCGCGATTTCCGCCTCGGCGAACTCGCGGACGCTCATCCTGACTTGCTGTTGCTCTTCGTTCAAATCAAACTGCATGAATTACTCCCGACCGGCGAATAAAAGGCGCGCGTCGTGAACCGTGTGAGATGGCATTGAAGCGCACACCATTCACGGTCGTTGACACGCGAACCACCGAAACATTTTACACTAACTGCTCTTTGCGCCGTGACCCGCGCCGCGCTTTGAGGGGGCCGGTGTGCGCTTACGTCGGGGAGATTTGGCTTGAAGTGTTTTAACTTCCGTGGACTTTGAACGGGTGGGTTTGGGTTTGAACCGCGCGACCTCCAGAGGCGACAGAAATCGCCAGCTACCGATTGGCAGACGCTCGTCCTTAAGCGGCCCGATGCTGACGCGCCGCAATTTCAAAACCGAATGGCCGATCTGATCGAACATCCGCCGAATCTGCTGATTGCGGCCTTCGCGCAGCACCACTTCGTACCACGCATTGGTCGCTGTCTCACCGGTTTGCGTGATCTGCGCGGGGGCAGTGCGCACGCCGTCATCAAGGGTGACGCCGCGCCGCAGACGCTCGATGGACGCTTCCGA
>JALZJL010000333.1 GCA_030859785.1 Acidobacteriota bacterium | reverse complement strand
AAGTAGCCAAGCCCTTTGATTGGCAATTCACGACCACAGATCTCGAAAAGTGGTACGCGCGACTGCAAAATTGGCAGTCGCTAAAGCGCGCTGCCTAACCTGATACGCATTTTTGAGACGCAGCACTAAGCAAGTCGCAGAAGGACATGCCCGCCTGCCCGCTCGACGGAGAGGTTAGGCGGCGCGTCTGCCATCACCGACTCATCCCGGCGTGAGCTGGAACGTCACGTACACCATCGGCTCTTCCTTCCCACCCACTGCCGCGTAGAGCCTACGAGCCGCATGGTTTGACGGTTCTGTGCCGAGCCATGCCTCGCTGCAACCAAGCTCCCTCCCCAGCTCAAACAACGCCTGAAGAAGCTGACGGCCGATGCCTCGACCCCGGTAAGCCGGTGCCACGCCCACCTCGTTCACCCACAGCTCGCTCGGCTTATCGGGATGAATGTAGTGCACTGCGGATGCCATGCCAACCACCTGTTGATTCATTAACGCAACCACTATGTGATGCCTTGGATCAGCCAGAAACTCCGCCACCAAGTGCGGCTGCACCGCATGGTCGAAGACCTCCGGCGCCACGTGGTCCAGCACCGAGGCATCCAATGGCCCCAACACGCGGATGCTCAGTAAATCACTCATACCTGTCCGTCGCCTCAATCAAGGGAATGCAACCGACGCGTAAGACGGTTTTGTCGGCGGCGTTAAAGTGGCAAGTTGCTGGTGCCGTGTGTTCTAACAGCCAATGGTGACCAAGCGAAGCACACGCTGAAACTGTTACGCGCCACTCATATGTGCGGACAAGTGTAGCGCGAAGAGCAGTAGCCTACTAACCTTTGGTGCTAGTTGAAAAAGCCACGGAATAGTCTCTAAATGTGTTGGCGACCAAACCAATCCACAAGGAGACCATAGCCGTGACCACCGAAGAATTTACCATAGAACTGTTTTATCGTATTGATCAGGAATTGCTCGATGTCGAGAAACACCCCCAAGCCAAACTCTATCCGAGCGAGGTGGTGACGATTGCTTTCTTGTTTGCTTTGAAAGGCGTCGGCAATCGAGCTTTCTACCGCTGGCTGATCAGAGACTATCGGCATTTGTTTCCCAACTTGCCGGAGCGGACGCGCCTGTTTCGCTTGTTCCAGCGGCATCAAAGTTTGACCGCGCGGTTTCTGGCAGAGCCTTCTGTGCTGGGCGTCATTGACGCTTATGGCATCGAACTGATCCACCCGATTCGAGAAGGTCGCACGCCGCATCAAATCGGCAAGAAAGGCCTCTCGAATCACCGCTGGATAGTCGGCGGCAAGCTCTGTTTGCTGCTCAATCAAGACGGGCTGGTGGTGGCGTGGGACTGCCATACAGCTAATGTTCATGACAAAACATTTCAGCCTTTGATAAAGCAGTTTGAGGAGGACATGATCGTCTTGGCTGACACGGGCTTTCATGCCAAAGTGGGCGACCCGAAGAACTTGAAGGTCTGCCAACGCGGGACATGGAATGTCCGTATGGTAATTGAGACAGTGCTGTCGATGTTGACGCTGTGCAATCATTTCAAGCATGTCCGGCACCGCGTGTGGGATTACTTCGAGATGCGACTTGCTTATACGATGGCGATGTTCAATGTCTTAGCTGGCTGGTACGGCATTCAAGCAGATGAAAACGGTGTCATTCATCTCTCGATTGCGGAGTTCACTCTGTAATCCAACTAGCACCAAAGGTTACTAACATTTAAGGCTCCTGGACGTCGAACTCCGAGTCGTTACGGTTCATTATTTATGATAATTGAGAAATGAGAAGAGTCACTTCAGTCGCCCATGACACTGACCATAGAGCTTCCCCCAAGTCAGCTTTCAAATCTGGTCGCCGACGCGCGACATGCAACTCATCATCCCTGACGAATGAACCGCGCCGAGTCCGCAATCTGCTTCGTCGTGAGTTTCCCCTTGAACGCTGGCATACCCGCGCCTCCGCTGAGAATGACCTTGGGCTGCCCCTTGTTCGGTCATGGCCCTGCTCTGCTCCAATCATGATTATCATCACCGACTCGCGGCCACTTCCCGCTCGGGTTTCACCGTCGGTTTCTTAAGTAATCATCAGTTCGTCTTTGCTCCTTCTTCACCCTGAGCGATGTGGAAGTCTTCAGTTTTGAGGAATCCAGTCTTCAGTTTTGAGGAATCTAGTCTTCAATTTTGAAGACAACATGGGTCTTCACTTTCCCTAAACCTCAGTAAATATGCACTCTTCAGTCGACGATCTTCGTGGCATAAGTTTTGACATGGTGTCTGCGTCAAGGTTGAAGAGGTTGAGCACGCCAAACTCACCAGGAGATTGCGCAGATGGACATCCCCGATGGCAAGCCACCTCGCTTGGATAAAAGCCGGCGAACTGTGACACAGGAAAACTTATGCGTCTCTCCCGATGAATTCAAAGCGATCGTGGTGTGGGTCACGTACCGGGTGCTTGAACAAGCTTTCGACCTTGATGAGTTATGTGCCGCCGAGGTGGGCATCTGTGACGAGCCTGATGAGGGCGAAGAACTGGTGCATTAGCTTACGCTACGAGTGCATGACCGGACCAACTTCGTCGCCATCTCGCTGGCTCGCGATGTTCTTGTGATCCGTGGCGCTAACGTGTGGACGAGCAGCATTCTCGAACAGAGGGTAGGCCTGTTAAATAGATTCTTTTTCATTTAAGGAGTGCGGCAGATGAAACGTTTGAGCTTGAAGAACAAATTCGATTGGCGCCGATGGATGAGCATGGCCGGATGCATGACGCTGTGCTTACTTCTGGTGACGGTGGACGCGCACGCGCAAGACCCTGTCTCCTTTGTGACACAAGGATATGCATACGTTCACAACACGCTACGGATACCGTTCTGCCTTTTCATCAGCACGGTCGCGGTCGCGCTGGCGATCGCAGGCCGGGCGGGCCGGGGCATCCTCGTCGTTGTTGCGCTGATCGACGTGTGTTGGGGGTTTGTACCTTGGTTTATCACCACTTGGGCAAGCTGATCACTCAATGAACACGAGCCAATCACAGGACGCCGAGGGGCTTGACTACAAGGTGCTGCACCGGCACTTGAGCCAACCTGTTTATCGCATCCGGCGCTACTATTTGCTGTTAACCGACACGGAGATACTGGTCACCTTCTTCACCGCGTTTTACATCTACTGGATCGTCAGTTATGCGGGATGGGGCGACGTCGCGCCGTTCGGCGGACCCTTCACCCTCGACCCATGGTTGATGCCGATCGTCGGTTTAGGGATGGCCTACGGGATCAGTTTTCATCACATGGCAAAGCCCGAAGCGCGATGGGACACCTTTCTCAGATCGGGCGGCATACCCCACAACTTTTCATCCTCGATGCGCGATACGAGATGGCAGCCGTCGCCAGTTCGCCAAAGGTTTCAGAAAGCGTAGCTAAACACATGGACTTGATCGGACCGCTGGTCGCACTCGGCGCGCTCACCTGGGTTGAGTGGAAGCATGCCCCCATCACCCGCGTTGCGAACCACATCGCCACACTGGGGCGCAAGGGTTCGGCGTGGATCACGGACGAGCGTGGGGCGTACGCGGCCTTCAGTCCACAACTACGCTACCGCGACTTCTACGCCGCCGACGGCATCGTCGAGACTGCCGACGGGTATCTGTGGACGGGCGGTGAGGTGCTGCTCCCTTCCACCGACTGCGTGTCCGATGCCGACACAAACGCGCTCGGCGAACAACTCAACATCTGCTACGCCGGATTGCCCGTCGGCACGTGGGTGCAAACAATCAACCGCTTGAGCGTGGGCGACCCGGCACCGTTCGATGTTCCTCTCAAACTGATGAGGGAAGCGCCGCCCGCATTGAGTGATGTGGTCGGAACGATCTACCCGGCACGCCTGAAGCACCTCGCCGCGGAGATGAAAGAATCACGGCTCCGCACGCGCCGCACGTGGGTCTACATCGGGCGGCAAGCCCCACTGCACAAGCGCGTCAAAGTGAAGCTCAGGGAACTGGGGCGCGCCAACGCCTTCATCGATTACGAGTGGAGCGAGTATGAGCGCGTACGTGATGATGTGCGCCGTGCGAGAGACAAGTTCGCGCAGTTCTTCAGAGACGCGGGCGGTCTTGTGCTTGACTACGAGGAAGGCAACCCCGGCGTCACGCGCGAAGTAATGCGGATGGCCTACGAGCGGTTGAATCCGGAGCGGGCACGCGCGGGCCACCCCTGCCCCGAGTATGACTGTGACGAGGAATCTCGCCCGCGGGAACTGATCTGCCTGTCACCCGTGGATGTACGAAACGACATCCTGCGGTACGGGCGCACCTATGCGGCGACGCTCAGCATGCACGGACTCCCGAAGCCTTTGGTGGCGACGACACTCGAGCGCTTCCTACGCAGTGCCGATCTAACCTTTGACGTTGAAGTGGCGACCCACTACCGCGCGGAGAAGTGGTTGAAGTGGGCGGCGAAGGCGGACAAAATCGAGGACCGCTTCATCTGGAACAACGCCGACGCCAAGCGCGTCAACCGCGATGAGCAGATGAGAATGGCGGACGCCCAGGATGTGCAAAGGTTGATCCGCGAGCAAAACGAACTGCTCGGATCGTTCGGTTTCGGCGTCAGCGTTTACGCACCTGACGAGGAGACCCTGCGGCAGCGGTGCGATACCGTCATCACCGAGCTCCGGCTGGCGGGCGGCATAGAAGCGATCTTTGACAACTCGGGGACGCTCCTCCAGAACCTGTCGACACTGCCTTGCGCACCGCATACGGACGGAAGGACACAACCCATGAGGAGCGCGGGGGCGGCATACCTCTCAGGCTGGACAGGAGGGCCGTCAGGCTTACCGCGCGAAGAGGCGACCATCTTATTTCAGCGTCCCGATGGCGGTGTGCTCTACTACGATCAAACAACGCGGCGTCACGGGGCTAATCAGACGCTCGTCTGCGGCAGGACCCGGAGCGGCAAGAGCGTGCTGATGAACCAACTGCGCGAGAATCATTAACGCGCGGTCGCCGTGGCATGGTCATCGACTACCGCGCGAGCGGCAAGCGGCTCACGGAACTATTCGGCGGCGTCCATTTCGATGCGACCGATCCGAACACCACCAAGGATTTCGGATTGTTCGACATCCGGCCGAAGCTGTGGGAACGATTCGCCCCTGAAGCTCTGACACCCGAAGGCTTGCCGCGCGATCGCCAGCGCACGGTGCAGCAGATTCTCGAAGTGCTCTGCCTCGATCCGAAGAAGACGACCGAGGTCAGCTTACCGCCTTTGTACAAAGTTTACCTGAGCGACGTCGTGAGCAGGGCGTACCGCAATACGATCGGCGGCGTGCCGACGATGGACACGTTTATCCGCACGGCTCACTCGCCCCGTAAGGAAGACCGCGAGATCGGGAGAGACTTAGCGGCGCGGCTCTCGGAGTTTGCTTCTCAATCAAGCCTGGGGCACTTCCTCAACAGCGACCGTGAGGCGCTGGATCTACGACACGTCCCGCTCGTCTACTTTGATTTCAGGCACGCGAAGAATGATCCGACGCTGCTCCTCATCGGAACGATGGCGGTGCAGATGATGATGGATCGCTACCTCTTCGCGCAGGATCAAATGGTGGGGACGTTCCTCCACATTGATGAGGTGCAGGCGATGACCAGGTGGCCGGTGCTGGCGGCAGCGGTCGAGGACGTGATCCGCACGGCGGGCAAGTACAACACGCACGTGACGGCGGGCAGCCAGCACCCGGAGGATTTCACGCACCCGCAACTAAAATCCTTAGCCCACAACTGTGAAGTCAAATATCTATTTCCGATGCCGGCCGCCGTCTGCCGCCGGGTGTTCGATCTCACCGAGGGTCAAGCGCGGATGGTGGCAAGCCTCAAGCAAGGTTCGGAGGAGTACCGGGATTGTGCCTTGATCTCGCCGACGGTGGTCGGGCGCATCCGACTGAGGTATGGGGCGGTTGATGGAAGGTTGTTCATGGAAGCATCAACGGGGCAAGAGAAGTTTGCGGCGACCGACGCGCTTAGCTACTTAGAGGAAGCGGGCATCGCCGTACCGGAGCGTGTGCGCCGTGCGCTTGAGTTGGAACCACGGGCGGAAGTGCAGGAGCAAGCGGCGCTCATGAACGCGGCGGACCAGAGCCTGATCGATAACTGATACGATTTTTCTACGGGTTTTTTGAGACTTCCCATGACGGAACCGGCAAGAAAGAAACGTCACCCCCTCCTGAGCTTAGCCCTCGTGCTCGCCACCGGCACGACCGCCGTTGCGCAGTTCGGTATTCCGCAGATCGTCTATGACCCGATCCACGAGGCAGTGACGGCGGCCGGCTGGGTTGATCAGGCGGTACACATGCTTGAACAACTCGAAAGACTCCAACGGCAAATCGACAATCAGATCAAGTGGGCTGATCAATTTACCGAGTTCGATCAGTACCGGAAGATCATTGACGGCAAATGGCGGGCGGCACTCGGAAAGTTACCCGGCAATATCACAGAGAGTCTGAGCCGCACCTCAACGCCGACCGAATGGGGCGGGTGGCAAACGGACGAGTTCAAAAAGGTGAATCAGACGGTGGTCGCCGCCCAAGCGCTCGACGAACTACGACGGACGCTTGATAACAACAGGACGAGTAGGCAGATCTGGCTGAAGTTACGAGACAACCTTGAAACCGTTTACGGCGATGTGCCGGTGACCACAAACGGGATTAGTGTGGAAGCCGCGCACCGGGAGATGGCAACCGCATCAATGTATGCGGGTGATCTCTACAAGGCGCTGAATGAGAAGCAGCAGAACATCCACAAGTTGCGCGCCGACATCAATTCAGGGACGTTGCCGCCCGGCGATCTTGAGCGCTACATGACGCTACTTGAGTCGGAGCGGGCGGACGCAGACTTGCTAGCGATTCAAACGACTAATCAGGGCAACCGTCTGGTTTGGCATCAACTCGGGTTGCAGGCACAGATCGCGGGAACGGCGGAGCGCAATAGGTTGCAAGACCGCGAGGACAGATTGCAACTGATGGGTTCAATTTACTTCTCCCCGGCACGACCGCAAGACGCGGCAGGAGTCCAGTAATGATGAGGTTACTACTAAGAGTAATGATGGTTACCGGGGCGGCCTGTGCGGTTGTCTTTGAAGTGATCGGCATACTCTGCCGATGCGTGGCGGCGCCCGCCCGCTACTATCACAGTTATGATCGACACGGAAGATACTAATGCTCGCTTCCATGCTGCTGCTGCTTCAGCCCCTTGACCTCGGCAACATTCCCGGCGTGCCCTACAGTTATATCCCGACGCAAGGGGCACAACAGGCGTGGGGGCTATACCAGCAATCAAGAGGTGTCGGCCGCGAACTATTACCGCTGATTCTCACCGTCTCTTTTCTTCTCTACATGATCGGCGCGTTCACCGAGCACATCAACCCGATCCGCATTGTCACGCAGATGTTTATCGTGGTGGCGCTACTGTCCTTCAACGCCCAGTATGTGTTCGGGCCTGCCTTGAGCGTTGGCAACTACGCGGCCAACAGATTGTTTCCACAGTCCGAGATTGACCGCCTCAATCAGGAGTATAGAGAGGCGGCGGAGCGTGAAGAGACGGAGCGACAGAACGCGGCGCCCTTCTACCGAAGGTGGTACGAGAAGCTCGCCGCCATCACCGCCTCGCTGACACCGGGGACGGCGATGCTGACGCAGATATTCCTGGCGGCGGCAACCATCCTCTTTCACGTCGCCGTGATTGTGACGATGCTCTTGTGGCGCTTGGCCGTGATCGTTCTCTTCGGCGTGTCGCCGATCTTAATCGCGTTCGGGGCGCTGCCGTACATGGGTGAGCGAGTTCTTGGAGCATACATCGCCTCGCTCTTTCAAATCTCCTTCTGCCAGGTGTTGATGGCCGTCTGCGCCTTTATGGTGCGCACGGGCGACGGATTCTTTACGCCGCAGCTTGAGATGATTCAAGGAAGACTGACGCTCAGCAATCACTTCGAAAGTATTGCGATGGCGCTCGGCTTCACGGTGATTTACTTCGCTATCTTTCCCGTCGCGCGGGCACTGCTGCCGATGAGTCACTTCACGTCGATGATGGGGCACGCCTTCTCAAGCGGAGCGGATCAGATGGCGGGCGTAGCGAAAACAGCAGCGTCGGCCGGCGCCGGCATGGCGGGCGCGGCGGCGGGGATGGCTGGCTTCTCAAGCGTTAGCGGAGCGCTGCAACAGGCGGGACGTAGATTCGGCAGTAGTGGTGGAGGCGGAACCGGAGCCACGCCCGCGGTAGCACCGATGGGTCCGCGCGGCGGCGGCGGGAACGGCAGCAGTGGCGGCGGGCGAGCCGCAGTAACAAGCCGTTTGCCCGCCAGCAGACCGACCAGCGTGATCAGAACGAAAGGCAATTGACAGTGAGCATTGAGACGATACAAACAACGACCGAGGCCAGAGCCGGCCGTGAAGGGCACATCAAGGAACGTGTCAACAGAATCACTTCCGGGCACGCCCCGACCGTGCGCGGCAACGAGCGGTGGATGATCTCACTACTGACATTCATCCTGCTCTTCGCGCTCGTGATGATCAGCATTCACACCATTACCTCGCACCGGGAACGCATGGCTTTGATCAACCAGCCGGCCGTCGTCACGCGCGTCGAGCCTTCGGGCAAGACAACCGTGATGACCTTTGAGACCGGCCCGCTTGATGAACAAATCCTCTATGCGGCAGCGAAGATCGTGCGTCTCTTGATGGGCTCGGACTCGCAAAACATTAGACGCAACTTCGCGGAGGCGAAAACGATCATGGCGCCGCAAATGCGTGAGTATTTCAAGGAGCGTATCGAACCCGACATCCGGCGCATCGAGGAGTCGCGGATCAATATCGAGATGGAAGTAAAGGCGGATAACTGGCGACTGATGACCAAGGAAGACTTCCCCGTTGACTACGTCGGAGCGCCCGTCAGTCGCTATGACGTGTTGGTGGCGGGAGTCTTCAGGGTCACGTATGGAGAGACCGGGATCACTCAGCCGCGGCCATTCTCATACCACGTGCGCTTGATCCCGACGAACGTGACCGAAGTGAATCCGCTTGGGTTACAAGTGGCCGACATTAACGAATGGAAAGCTCCCGGAAAGGCGGATGACAATGCCAACCCAACCATGCCGTAGGTCTACATTGAGACTGCCACGCATTATATTGGCGCTGCTGATGATCTTCGCGCTCACGTTTGTCTCGCTTGAGGCGGCACCGCGCAAGCGTCACACGAAGCGCCCAAAGACAAGCAGCAAGCGAGTTGATGATCAAGCCAGTGGGCCCGCGCGACTGCCTTTCCGATTGGACATTACGCCCGAGTCAAACCCGGAGACGGTGATCCAGTGCGCGGTGGGCGGTACAACCATGCTGATCTTTGACATGGAGAAGCCGGTCGGCCTCAAGAGTGGGTTGTTCGAGCAATTAGGCTATGAGAAATCGGACGAGGATTATCCCGGCCATGTCGTTTACTTGCGGCCCACGAAAGCGCTCACCGGACTCACGACTAACGTTGTCATTGAGACGGACGCGGGACGGGCAAGTTTCTTCGTCAAGGTGGTTCATCCCGCGCATGGAGTTAAACCGGGAGACTTTCACGGCGAGGTGCATATCAGGACATCAGCGGCGGAGGCGGCGAAGCGGAAACTCGAAGAGAAGGTGACAGAGTTATTGAGCGATGTGGAGCGCGCGCGGAACCAAGTCGCGGGGGCGGAGTCGGCACGGGTCAAGGCTGAGCAGCGCGCGACTGAGGCAAGAGGTGAAGGTGAGGAGCAGGGACGTGTCGAGGCGCTGGCGGGTATGGCAAAGCTTCCACTCAAGGGAAAGAAGGGGCGCGCCATCAACACGGCAGGCATGAGGTTGCAGCAACTGGCGAGGGTTGAGGCGGAGGGCGCCACGTGGCTCGTCTATGAGTTGCGGAACACGGGGAAGGTGCCAAGGAAGTTGGACGGCGTCAGCGTCAGCGGCGAAGGCAGAACGTTGATGCACGCGCCGAACGGTGACATCTTTCCAGATAAGTCGGCGCGTGTCAGCCTGTGGGTAAGCGGGGCGAAAGCAACCGACAGCATAGTATTCCATGTGACGGGCGGTACGATTAAAACCGGGGGTGCAGAATGATGGATCAACGAGTTGAAGAGCCGCGCGCGCCCCGGCAAGCACCCACACCACAAGAAGCGCAGGAGTCTAGACCGACGGCCGCTAACTGGTTGCGGCACAAGCTCAAACCGCACGGGCGCACGAATCGCAATCTCGCGCTCACGGTTTGCATCATCGTTGGCGCCATAGTCTTTCTGTGGGCATGGTACGCACAACCACAATCAGCCACGGGGAAGAGGAAAGACGTAGCACAGGCAACACCGACGCCGCGCCGGAGCAGCATCGGGATCGGGAGTGACCGGACAGGTCCGCCCGAAGTAGCACCCGGCAACGTCCCGCCTTTAGGTGGCGCATACCCGCAAGCCTCGCCGCAGGGAACACCGTTCGGCCCCTCCACGGCGCCGCCAACGTACTCTGCCCCGCCCTTGAGACCTTACGTGCCGAGCGAGACAGCAGCTCCCCACGCGCCCGTGGCTGAGAGGGCAATCAAGGAAGAAGATGCTTCACCGTTTGCCTACCAAGCAGATAGCAAGTTCGGTGCGCAGCTTCATGAAGGAAACCCCGGTGCGCCGGTGGGGGCAAAGCCTTCGGGGCTGTCACAGGGAGTGGCGGGAGATCCCCTCCCTATGACAGGCAAGACTGAGGAGCCGGAAGGCGACCAAGACTCAACGAGCAATTCACCACTACCCGTGGGCACGGAGATAGCGATGCGGTTGCTACGACCGGCGGCGAGCGGACTAGCATCCTTTGTCAAGGTGGTGGTGACAACTCCGGTGCGGGACGCGGCGGGCAAGATCGTTATTCCTGCCGGCACGCAAGGCAGATTGCCATTTGCGGCTGACGAGTTTCACGGGCGGTTGACGCTCAACACCTCGCGCAGCGGCGTGTTGGTTGTCGGCAGCAGAGCGATTGAGGTGCAGGGGTCGGTGTTAGGCGCGGACGGGCGGCCGGGGATACGCGGAGAGATCAAAGGTCAGCGGGGCGGGCCGAACTTAGTCGCGAGGGGGTTGCGAGGTGCGGCACGGATGGCCTCGGGCAGCATGGGCGCGCTCGGCGGTAGAGTAGCGATTGAGGCAGAGCAAGCGATGGCGGAGCGCGGGGGGGCCTTGAATAGTTATTCGCGCGAGGTAGTTGCTAAAGAGGGTACGGTGTTCACTTTTGTGGTGGGGATGTGAAATTAAAAAATGACGTTTGAAGAATTAAGGGGACGTATCAAGAACCCACCCGATTCACGTCGAATCGTTATTGCTAAAGATGCGGAAGGTAGTCTGTTAAATCCGCTCGAAAAAGTCAGCGAAGGGCTGGACGTTGCCCTCACTATTCGCCTGGAACGGATTTGTACTATTGATGAAACGGCTCCGTAGCAACCGAAGCATTGCGGGTTCTAGAGTGGTGGCCGTCGCTATCAGCAACGAGCGCGGCGGCATACTGTTAATGGTGCTGATCTGTCTGCTGGTTGTCATCGTCCTGTACTTCGGCTTAGTAGTTTTCCTGTGGGTAGGAGTAACGAACGGCACCATTGGCGCGGGCACACAAGGGCAGGGAAGCATCGCTCACATCAACGGCAATCGACCCAACATTCCGCTCGGGCACGACGGGCAAAGCCACACGAAAGCAAACAACATTGAAGAGCTGGACAGCGGGAGCGCGGAGTTGGTCTGCGTGCGATTGAACGGAGTCGGCGGCGGCAAGACGCCCGCGCTGGATCGCAGGGTGGCCCGTCGAATGATCGGAGCTATCAACCACCTGGCCGAGGAAGGGTTAGCGCCTCTCAGCTTCACTTGGGCTTTACGGACGACCTGCCAACAAAGAAACGTCAACCCCGGCCCGAACTTGAAGGCGCGTCCCGGCAGTTCACCACATGAGGCGGGAAGCGCGGTCGATGTCTCGGGAATGAGCAGTCGACGTGATGCGGGGCGCATCGTACAGATCATGGGAACGCACGATTTCATTTGGTTAGGGAGACGTGATCCGCCGCACTTTCACGTCATGCCGGCGACAATCGGCGAGGCATCATTCGGAGCGTGGATCAGGAAGATTCAACACTTGTACCAATTAGGACAGCCGACGGGCGGATGCCGTGGGAGTGAATGCGGAAGTTAACCCGCGAAGGCAAAAGATGGAAAACGAAGACAACGTTAACTCGGAACAACCGGACGTACCGCTCGGCGAACGACTGAAACAACGCTGGCTGAAGTCTTGGCCGCTCGCCGTTGGCGCACTCGTCATGTCCGTGTGGGTGTTCGGCCCGCGCCTGTTCAAGCACCCGGAAACACCTCCGATTCAAGTTGAGGAAACATTTGACAGGCAAGCGAAATGGGAAGCGGTCAAGCAACCCTTAGTGCCGGATTTGATGTGGCTTGATCTAAACGATGACGGAACGCGTGGGGTGGCCGTCGCTTCAAATGGAACGCTGCTCACATCAGCAGACGGTGGCGCGAGTTGGCGGATTGGGCAGAGCCCGCCCATCGAAGCGGGCGAGATACCAAGCGTCGCCGTGTTCGCGGGCGAGTCAATCATCGTCGGATGCGGCACGGACGAATCACGTTACACGACTATTTATGAGTGGTCAGACACCGGCATCTGGGGAAAAGTAGAAGGCGTGTTTGGAGGCGTCGCCGGTGCTTCATCCGACGGCTCGGTACTGGTTGGTGGCGGCGGGATGGTCGCGGTCATGCAGGGCGTTAACAGATGGAATTTCTCACGTATCAAGGAAGCGGAGGAATTAACTCTGTACGGAGCAAGCCGCGCAGGAAAGCAGATCGTTGTCGTTGGCGACTATGGATTCATCGGGACAAGTGAAGACGAGGGACTCACCTGGAAGGCGGAATACGCGGGTGAGGCGGCGCTCTACGGCGTCACAACGCATAATGCGGATGGTGCACTAGCGGTTGGGGCGGGTGGCGTTTACGAGCGAACAATGGGTAAACCACGCTGGCAAATAACCGACGTGAGCGCCGGCAGCCCCGATGCTTTGACCGGAATCGTTAGCACGGGGCGAGTGGTTTATGCGACGGGTGAACGAATCGGCGTGCCGCTGCTGTTGAAGTCTACGAACGGCGCGCAGGGTTGGGAGCGGGAACTAATCGGTGAGACTGACGACTACACGCCGCGCACCCAAGATGATCGGTTGGTGGCGATCGCCGCCGCAAATGACGTGATGGTAACGGCGACCGCCTCGGGAAAGATTTTCAGGAGGCTGGAATGACGCGAAAAATCTTTACAACTATAACCGTTATCGCGATCGCTGCCGGCGCGTTGTTTGTCGGCACATGCATCGCCCAACGCCGCCACAACAATGGCGGATGGGAGCGCCCGCAAGCGTTTTTAGGAAGCACTGCGACGCGCCGATTTGAGGCGGCCAAGCGGCTTAACATTCATCAAGGCGGCCGCATTGTGCTGCTCGCAAGCACGAACTGCGCTGATTGTGACCGCGTTGCCGTGAGTCTCAAGACGCTGCGGGTAGGCGGCCGTCTCCCCGGCAATCAAGTGGTTGCCTTCGTTGAAGACACGCCGGAGCGCGCGGCCGTTTGGCGAGAGAAACTTGGGATCAATTATCCGGTACGGGCGATCAGCGCCGAGGATTGGAACGACTTTGCGGGAGAGGTAACGATGCTGCCGACGGTGGTGCTGATGAACGACGGGGTAGCTCGTGCCGCCCGCAAAGATGCGCCGAAGGCTTTCTTACCGTGAGCGATCCATCAATTAAAGAACAAATCAACCTCAATGTGGCGCGTCTGTTCCAGGCGCAACTTGCGGACGTCGGGCATCAGGTCGCGCTCCAAGAGGCGTTTGATGTCGCGAACTGGTTCCACATGAGGCGCGGCCCGTTGATCCTTGAAGGCGAACCTGGCAGCGGCAAGTCGGAGCTTCTAAAGCGCGTCGCAACGGTCTCAGGCGCGGAGCTTTATTGGATCCAATGCTACGAGCAAGTCGGCGCTGGCGAAGTGTTGTACACATGGAACAAGCTGGCTCAGCGGTGGGAAGCGGCGCAGGCGCGGCGCGAAAAGCGTAGCGTTAATTGGTGGGACAGAGAGCATTTAATCCCCGGCAAGATGGCGCGCGCTCTGATCAGTGAGGCGCAACTGGTGATGGTTGTGTTTGACGAGATCGACAAGATACCCGAAGGTTCGCAGTTAGAAGCCGCCCTGTTAGGCGTCACAGTCGATCAGCGAATTACCATCAACGAGTCGCGGGATGTGATCAAAAGACGCGACGAGCTGCCTCCGATTTTGATTGGCTTCACTTCAAACGCAGGTGAAGGGCAACTACGCGAATCCCTCTCCGCACCACTCAGACGGAGGTCAAAGTTGATGAGTTTGGAGCACCCTGACGCGGTCCGAATGGAGAAGATTCTGCGCTCTGCTGTGCCAGGGTTAAATGACAACTTGCGACGCCAGGTAGCGATCTACTTGCATTGTCTGCGGGCGGACAACTGGGATAAGAAGATTTCGTTGTCGGAAGGCATTGAATGGGCGGCAACGCTCGCGCACGTCGGATGTGCGGAGTTGAGCACTGAAGTAATTGAATGGACGCGCGGCGACGTGGTGAAGGGCGAGCAGGAATTAAAACGCTTGCGTGAAGCCAACAAGCGGTTGGTCAAACTGGCAACAGAGAAAGCGCGGGAGTGGGAGGAGACCGGCGCGCTAAACTTTTAAAGTGCTTCGGTGATTGCGCCCGAGATGAGCAAAAGAGATGATCCGACGAATACCCCTATCAATCCTATGCCTCCTAATTTGCACAGCTACGTCTGAGGCGAGTCAGCGTACAAACCTGACGCCATCCGTCGCACGGCAGATTGTCGAGACGGCGCGCAAGTACGGTCTTCCGCCGATGCTGGTCTTGGAAGTCATGCGGCAAGAGTCGGCGTTTCGCCCGAATGCGACGAGCTATAAGAACGGGCGGCCATGCGCGCACGGATTGATGCAGATGGTGCGCGGGACGGCCGGACGCTTCGGGGTGTGGAATCCATATGATCCGCAGCAAGCCATCGAGGGTGGCTGCCGTTACTTGGCGTGGCTGACGAATCGTTATGGGCGCAATCGATTGGAATTGGTGCTTGCCGCCTACAACGCCGGTGAAGGAGCGGTGGATCGCTATGGTCGGCGGGTGCCGCCGTATCAGGAAACGCAAAACTATGTGCGCCGAATTCTCGCCGAGTACAAGCGCGCGTTAATACTTGAAGCGATACTCAGACAACGCCGCGCCCCCGTTGGTTGACGAAATTCATCGGCACGCCGCCCCGCCGGATTGACGATCATGCGGCCGGGCCGGTAAACGTTTTTTCGAGAGGAACATGAGGATGCTCTCTGAGATGGAGTTGAAGAAGGGCCGGCAGTGCTGCGACGACTGTCGCTCAAAGCCCCATTCGGAGTGCCGAGCCGCCAGCGATTGGGGTTAAAGCGTTAGCACACAGCTTTTTGAACAGCCTCTTGTGACGACCGCAATCTAACTGATCCCTCTCCGACTAACATCATTCTTAAACCGCTTGACGCGTACTCAGTCGTTCGGTTGATGGAGTCATGGGAGAATGACCCGGATGAAGACGAGCAACGTGAGACGTTGGCGTCCCTCAGCAAGATGCGGTGTGAGTGTTAGCGATGAGTCATGGATGCAGGCGCGGATCATCTGTGGTTAAACTCTCGGCTTGCGCGGCGACAAGCAAACGATCATCCGCTGTTAAGAAGGTAGCGGGCGGAAAGCTTGCCGCCTGCAACTTGTCGTTGGTAAGCAAAGCGGAAGCAAGTTGAATGGCGTCACCCGCACGCAAACTGTGGCGTTCAAGCAGCAAACGAGCTCGATCTATCACCACAGGCGAGAGCGGCATCATCTCGTATTCATCTTTGACAACGGTGGCGAACTCGCCAGCAATCGTCATGTAGTCAGCGGCGCTGATGCTCAACTCACGGCGACGACGATTGAGAGCACTATATACTTCAACGATGCTAAGCTGTGCGGTGATGATGACGTTGGCTGCTGGCGGATCAGCGAGTTGGCGAAACCAACGGGTGCCGATCTCTCGGACATGGCGTTTAACGAGCACGCTGCTGTCAGCGTAGTAGGAAGCTGGCAGGAAAGTGCCTATCGGCTTAGCGGCGGACACTTGCCTTATCGCTCCTCGCGATCTTCGCTGATAAGGTCGGCGAGCGGACGATCACTGGCAAACATCTGCGCTAGTTCGTCGCGTCTTTCGGCGGAGAGTCTTTCGGATGTTGCGTTCGGTAGCGACAGCGGTGATGCACTGACCCCGGCTCGCCTGAGTGTCGTTCGCACGGATTGGGCATGAGCGGCACGCGGGTCAGACGTAGTGGCAGCTTCAACATCAATCTCAAACTCGACTTGCGTGTGCTCCGGGATGTCGAGCGGTGCGAGCGGACGGAGCACGCCATTTTCGTAAATTGCCGTAACTCTCTGACTCATAGCTGAAACCTCTACGTGACTGCTATTTACAAGACGATTATAGCACGCGCTAGCTGATGCTTAGGGGATTAAAGACGGATGCCAGATGAGAGCCAACCAATCATCATCAGAGGCGACAGCGCACTGCAAACGGTCGCTCAAACCACCCCTAACAACACGGCCGCATTGGTCACCATTCGTCCGTTGGCTTCGGCGGTACGGGCGGTGTCAGCATCAGCCCGTGCTGGTGCAGAAAGCTGCGAAGCTCCGCGGCCTCTTCGCCAATCAGATACAATCTTTCGCCATACCCTCTGTGAAGCGCCGGTTGCCGTAAATATGCATCGTAGTCGAGGCGGAAGTAAACCTTCAGGCAGAAATCGCCATCTTCAATAAATGTGACGTTGGCGAGGTTGAGCCATGTGTGTTTGAGCTTCACCCACAAGGCTGTTGGCGGCAAAGCGGCTAGCACTTGTGGGGCCTCTGGTGCGAATTCGACTGCCATCGTTAAAATCTCCGTTGGCTAGTCATGATTGAGATGACAAAACTCACCGGCGTCGAACCGCACCCGTCGTCCCTCATCCAGTGAGACGGTGAAGTGCTGACTTTCGATTTGCTCATGACGGCCAAATTCGCTGTTCGCCACGCGATAAGACGTAGAGAGTTTGCTTGTAACCGTTCAGTTGGTTTGGGCTAAGAAGAGTCCGGCAGCAGGCAGATTGAAGCACCGTTGTGCATCGCTGAAGCACACGCGGCGGTCAGATAGTCAAGCACGTCACGTCCTTGCTGGCGCAACGTAGTGATGA
>JALZJL010000314.1 GCA_030859785.1 Acidobacteriota bacterium | reverse complement strand
CTCGGAAATGGATCGGCGAGGCTGCCGATAAAGCTTAACCCGGTGTTCGCTGTCGCGATGAATGGCGTGCTGGCGGCGAATGTCGGCGCGTTGATTCCATCCAGAATGGCCGGAAGGGTGTAGATCGCAAAGCCACCGCGCAAAACCGTTTTGTCGTCCAACTTGTAAGCGAAACCGAGACGCGGCTGAAAGTTATTCTTGTCGCCATCGAAGAAGCCGCGATTGTTCTCATCGACAAAAAGCAGTCCGCCACGCACGCGGAAGTTGTCCGGCGTGATGGGCGAGATGCTCGGATTGGTGGCATAAGCGGCGGCGTAGGCGGCGCGCGCGGCGGCCTCCACCGGGCTGGGCGTGGTGAAATCGAAGCCGCGCGTGTTGCGGTTGTAGCGCTCGGTCGTCGGTTCGTCGTATTCGTAACGCAGGCCGAGATTCAACGTGAGATTGCGTGTCGCCTTCCAATCGTCTTGGAAGAAGATGCCGTGATAGAGACTCTGGCTGGCGCGTGCGATGTTGCGCGGCAAAGAACCGCCCGTTGGCTGCCCGAGCAGAAACGCGGCGAGCGATTGCGCGCGGTTCACATCCGCCGGGATCGAGGGATTCTGGTCGTTGACGCGCGTGAACTCGTTATTGAAGTTGTAAATCCCCGTCTTAAACTCCTGCTCGATGCGGTTCTCTTGATAGACGCGGAAGTCGTAGCCGAAGCGCAGCGTGTGGTTGCCAGCAACCTTGGTCAAGGTCGGCTGCACGGAAGGAGTGCGATTGGCCGTGAAGAATCCAGTCGGCTCGCTCGGCGCCGAGAAACCGCTGATGTTAAGCTGCGGCAACGATCCGCCTACAAAGAACGCGGTGGTGCTCGGCGGAAAGCCGAGTGCCCCTGCAGAGGTGTCGAAATCCGCGAGCGCGAAGCGATCTTGTATGAAGCGCGTGTAACCGGCGCGCAGGTTGAAGATGGTCGTTGGCGTGACCGTCCAAACGTAGTCGATGACGCCGCCGCGATTGGCGCGCGTGCCGAAACGTCCATTGGCTCGTACGCCGTTGTTGATGCCGAGAGAGTTCTCGTCAATCTCCGCGCGGTCGCTTTCCGAATAGCGGACAAAGACTTTATGTCTATCGTTAAAGCTGTGGTCAACGCGCGTAACAAAGACGTAGTACGTGTTGAAGGGGCGACCATTACCGGAGAAGTTGCCTTCAGTGCCGGGCAGGTTCGTTGGCGGCAGCAACGAAAGGTAAGAGCGCGCAATCGGGCTAATGCGCTCCGGGCAGATGACGTTGACGCGACCGTTACATTGAATAGGTGTGCGCACAATGCGCGCCCCCGTCTGTCGCGCGGTCGCCGGGTCGTAAACGAATTGTCCCGCCGGTAAATTAGAGAAGTCGCCGAGACGCTGCTGGGCAGTCGGCAGAGTGAGCGTTTCAAATGATGGCGTGACGGTGCGGATGCCCTCATAAGAGACAAAGAAGAACGACTTGTCGCGCCCGTTGTAAACGGCTGGTCCACCTTCGCCAAAGCGCGGCAGAACAATCGGACCGCCGACAGTCCCGCCATAGCGGTTGTAGCGGCGCGACTCACGCTTCGACTTGCCGTTCTCGTCCAGTTCAAACGGGCTACGGTTGAGAAAAAAACCATTGGCTGCGAGCGCGTCGTTGCGGACGAACTCGTAGAGCGTACCGAACACTCTGTTCTGCCCGCTCCGAATTGCAAAGTCGACGCTGCCGCCCGTCGTGTGTCCTTGCGATGCGTCGAAGCTCGCCGTCACCACTTTGAATTCCTGCACGGCGTCGGTCGGCGGCTGGAGGCCGATTCTCAAGCCCTCGCCTGAAGGGTCCGCCGTGTTTGGCGAGCCGTCAAGCGAAAACTCGTTGCTGCCCGCGGGCGCACCATTTACTCTGAAGCTTGATGGACCGGAGTTGCTTAGTGCTGAGCCACTACTGAATGCAGTGCCGGTGAGCGCCACACCCGGCGCGAGCCGGACGAGCGTCACCGGGTTGCCGTCTGCCAGCGGCAACTCCGAAACGCGGCGACGGTCAATCACCTGCCCGGCGGTCGCCGAAGCGGTGTTCAACAGCGGCGTCGTTTCGCCCGTCACCGTGATCGTCTCCTCCACGCCGCCGGCCTCAAGCTGCAAATCGAGCGACACTCTGTCGCCAACGCGCACCTCGACGTTCTGCTGCATGAGTCGCTTGAACCCGCTGGCTTCAGCCGTCACCGTGTACTGGCCGGGCTGAAGGAACGGCACGGTGTAGTTGCCTTCTTCGTTGCTGGTCGTCGAAGTCGGCGTGTTGGTCGCCATGCTCGTCACGGTGATGTTTGCGCCCGGCAGCGCCGCGCCGCTCGGGTCGGTGACGAGTCCGGTGATCAAACCGCGAGACTCTTGAGCGATCGGCGAACTTGCAATCACAAATGTACACATTATCGCTAAATAGAAGTGGAAGAGGTGTTTGGCTGAGTGCCTTAGAGTCAAGTACATAAGGATTCTCCTTTTATCTTGAAGAGTAAGGGTAACCATCGTCATTCAGATTGTTTAAGTTAGCGTCATATTTCGCGTATGTGGCAAAAACCGTGGACGCTCCTGGCGCGGCAAAAGCTTGTTAACTTAAACTTCGAACAAACTAATTACTCACTGATGTTTCGCAGCGAGTGGCTGCGGATTAATTTTGGCGTTTGCACGCACCACGCCTGCCTTGATGGCACTTTCCTCGTTGGTGACGGAGCTAACCAACACCCTGATTGAGACGGAAACAAGAGTCAACCGCACGGCGGCGTGGTACACCAAAGAGCGACCGACTTTCTCGGATACGATAGCTTTGGTTCGTAGATGTTTGTGGGCGTACTGACATTTTTCAGGGTCGAATGCAGAAGCCGACGTTATAAAAACTCCGCGCTCATTGTTCGAGCGCCTAACCGACGCGGTTTGCTATGCCGCGTGATGGATAAAGTCGAGCTAAGGAGTGAGGTATTGTGAAAGCTAGTGTTTCATCGCAATAAATTAGTTGGATAAAGACGTTTCAGTTTGTCGCGCGCATCCGTGATCGAGAACCCCCAATCGATAGTTTCCTTGGTTCTATTACGTTGTTGTTCCCA
>JALZJL010000311.1 GCA_030859785.1 Acidobacteriota bacterium | reverse complement strand
TGACAAGATGAAGACTGATGATGGCAACTTTGCGATAATCTTCTGAGTGGCGAATGAGGAAGTCCTTTGGTTCCAGGAAAGAATTCCGCCAGCCGCATAATGTTTGCTTTCCCTGTCACCTGTCACTTTTGAGTCAAACAGATAACGATGCACGTCACACGAGTTGAACTGGAGAACATCAAATCTTACGACCGCGCGGAGTATGACTTCGAGCGCGGCACGACCGCGATTGTGGGTGCGAACGGCGCGGGCAAGACGACGATTCTTGAAGCGATTGCGTGGACGTTGTTCGACACGCTGGAGTACAGCAAGGACGACTTTCTGCGGCGCGGCGCGAAGAAGGGTTGGGTGCGCGTCACGTTTGAGAGCGACCTCGACGGACGGCAGTACACGATCTATCGCGACACAGGGCAGGGCTATTACGTCTACGACCCGGCGCTCGGCGTGCGACTCGTCGAAAAGAAGAACGATGTGCGCGCGTTTCTTAACCTTCACCTCGGCGTCGAGCCGGGGACCGATTTGCCAACACTCTTCAAATCCTCCATCGGCGTTCCGCAGGGCACGTTCACGGCAGATTTCCTGCTGACCCCCGTCAAACGCAAAGCGGCGTTCGACCGCCTGTTGAAAGTCGAAGAGTACCGCGACGGCGCTGAACGCCTGCGCGACACGATCACGCTGATTCGTGACCGCGTGGCTGAGGCGCGCGAGCGCATCGCCGGGGCTGAAGGGCAACTCGCCCGCTACGACGAGTTCACCGCCGATCACCAAACCGCACAGGAGCGCGCGCAGGTTCTGAGCGAAACGCTCACCGCGCTGCAAGTCGAAGCCGAAGCGCGCGCCCGCCTGGTCGCGGAGATGGACGAGGCCGAGCGGCGCGTGAATGAGACGCGCGCGCGCGCCGACCGCCTCGCTGTCGAACGCGACGCTGCCGTCCGCCGTCAACGCGATCTGCAAACCGAGGTTGAAGCGGCGCGCCGCGCGAGTGAGCGACGGCGCGCGACCGAAGGCGAATACCGCGCGCACCTCGAAGCGCTCGACGGTCTGCGTCTGCTCGAAACGGAGCGCGCCGAACGCGACCGGCTGCGCGTTGAAGCGGAGCGTGCCGCACGCGCCGTCGTCAGCGCCGAGATGGACGTGCGCCGAATCGAAGAAGCGCTTGAACGCGCGGCGCGCGCCCGCGCTTCGCTGGTCAAGACGGAAGCGGAGATTAGCGCGCAGGAAGAGTTAGAACGTGAGCGCGAGCGTCTGCGTGATCTGCACGCGCAATCGCGCGCCGCGGGCGAGCGACTGGTGCGCTTCGACCGCGAGTTGACGAGTTTGCGCGCACAGCACACGCGCACGCGCGAGCGTGCGCGTGCGGCGGAGAGCGCCGAGGGCGCGCCGGAGAAGGTCGAACGACTTGAGAGCGACCGCTTACACGCCGAGATCGAGTTGAGCCGAGTCGAGAATGCTTTGACGGCGAAAAAGCACATCGGGCGGCAAAGCGTTGAGTTGACCCGCGAAATCGAACGTCTACGCCGCGGCGTCGCATCGCTTGAGCGCGAAGTGCGCGTGCTCGAACAGGGTGCGGCAGGGGCGTGTGATGCCGACCATCTCGAATCGCGCGAACGCGAACTGACCGGCCAGGCGGCACGACTCCGCGCCGAAATCGCACATGATGAAAAGATGCGCGCCGAAGTCAAAGGCGGACTGTGCCCGATTCTCTCCGAGCGCTGCTTGAACATCGGCGAAGGTCAGACGCTCGACGGCTACTTCACCGATCAATTAAGCGTTAACACCGCCGCGCTGGCCGAGATTGAAAAGGAGGGCGTGCGAATCGTCGAGACCGTCCGCGCGGCCCGCGCCGCTGCCACCGCCGTGGCGCAGCTTGAGCGCGAGCGGACGCGACTGACACACGAGCGCGAACTACTCGCCGAACGCGAGGCAGCGATGACGAGCCTTGACCGCGATCTGGCGGAGCAACCGGAAGCGAGCGCAGGGTTACTTGAAAAGCTACAGGCCGAGATGACCGGCATCGATCTCGGGCTGAAGACCGCGCGTGAAGAGGTGAAGCGCCACGCCGAGCTTGAGCCGTTGCGCGCACGACTCAGAGAGATCGAAGAGGAAGGCAAGCGCAAGCGCGAGGAACGCGAAGAGATTGCTGCCGTCGCCAGCGGCGTTGATTCGTTGGCCGCCGACATCAAAGAAACGGAACAGCGTCTGCGCGCGCTCGAAGACCCACGCGGACGCGCCGCCGCGTTGCGCGTGGAAGCAGAGCGCGAACCGGCTCTCGTGCAGGATGCGCAAAGCGCGCTTTCCGCGCTCGACGTTTTACAGGCGCAGCAGAGTGCGCTCGACGAACAGTTGGAACGTTTCAGTGGGCTTGACGTGAACTGGGCGAGTATCACGGCGACGCGCGACCGGACAGCCGGGGCTTACCGCGAACATATCGAAAGCGCGGCACTGGCGGCGACGCTTTCCACGCGCGAGGCGGAGGCTCTGAGCGCGGCGGAAAGTGCGGCGGAAAGTGCGGCGGACGCAGAAGAAGCGCGCGCCGCACATGCCGAAGCCGTCGACTCGTACCAACGCGAGCGCCACAACACCGAACGCGGTCAGTTGTCGCTGGCCCGCGAGCGCGCCGCCGCGACCGCCGCGCAACTGGAAGCGGCGCGCGAACGCGAAGCAAAACTTGCTGAAGAAATCGCGTTGCTTGATGAAGTGCGTGAACGAATGCGCGACGAATTCCGCGCGAAAGAGCGGCTCGAAGAAGTCCACGAGGCAACCGACTTTGTGCGCGACATCCTCAAACAAGCCGGCCCGCTGGTGACGGAGAGCTATCTGTACAACATCTCGATTGAGGCAAACCAACTCTTCCGAGAGATCACCGGTGAGGGCGGGCGCGCTCTGAGGTGGTCAAAGGACTACGAGATTATTTTGGAAGAGGGCGGCTACGAGCGACCGTTCATGAATCTGTCGGGCGGCGAGCAGATGGTTGCGGCGATGGCCGTCCGGCTCGCGCTACTGAAACAACTCTCGGACATTCGCATCGCATTTTTCGACGAGCCGACCGTCAACATGGACGCCGAGCGCCGCGAGCGACTCGCGCAGCAAATCGGGCAGGTGCGCCACTTCGATCAACTCTTCGTCATCTCGCACGACGACACATTCGAAGAGTCGGTCGATCATGTCATCACCATCGCGCGAGTTGTTGAAGAAGCAGCGTGATAAATAAGGGATGAGGGCGGAGGGATGAGAGATGAATAAGAAGGGGAAGGAATTGGGAGCCGTCGACGCGCCTCACTCCAACCCCCGGCCCCCGGCCCCTGACACATCGCTAAAATCGGTGTCGATTTTCTGTGACGGGTCGAGTCTGGGCAATGGGCAAGCGGAGACACGGGCGGCGGCGGTGGCGCTGCTCGGCTATCGCGACGTGTGGCGCGCGTTCGGGTTGTACCTCGGAACGGCGACGAACCAGCAAGCGGAGATTGCCGCCGCCGCGCTCGGCCTTGAACAGTTGACTGAGCCGTGCCGCGTGTCCGTCCACACCGATTCCCGTTACGTCGTCGAGACGATGATGGGTCGCTTCCGGCGTAAGTCGAATCATGAATGGTGGGCGCGGCTCGACAAAGCGGTCAATGCGCATCAGATTAAGTGGCAGTGGATCAAAGGGCACGCCGGCCATATCGCGCAGGAAGCCGTCGACGGCGCCGCACGACGCATCGCCGAGTTTGGTCGTGTCGACGAAGACGTGCTGCGCGAAGCATCCGAAGCGATGAACGACGTCACTCACAAGGCATAGTTCATCACCACGAACGGCAACGGAATCAAAGGAGACACGCCATCAGAAAGATCATCGGTCTGTGCCCCCGTTAACTTTTCAATTAACTGACGTTCGCAATTTCATTCGCACTTTTCCCAATGCCGCTTACTACTGCCTCACGCCTCCGCCGAAGCGCGCTCACGATGATGCTAATAATCATCGGTGTGTCCGCTGGCGGCGCGTTTGCGCAGACGCGCCGCTGGTTGTGGCAGAATCCTCTGCCGCAGGGGAACGCGATCCAGGCGGTGCGCTTCGCAGCGGACAAAATGCACGGATGGGCGGTCGGTGAAGGCGGCGTGATCCTGCGCACTGTCGACGGCGGGTTCAGTTGGGACGAACAAAAGTCGCCCGCCACGACGACCATCTACGCACTCTTTGTGAAGGACAAGGAGACGGCCATCGCGGTCGGCTCGCGCGGCGCTGTGCTGACGACCACGAACGGCGGCGAACGCTGGATGCTACGCGCGACAGGGGTGCGCGACCATCTCTACAGCGTGACGTTGACGAACGACGCGATGCGCGGCTGGGCGGTCGGCAGTTACGGCCAGATCATTACCACAAGCGACGGCGCCAAGACATGGACGGCGCAGAACTCCGGCGTCAACACTCATCTTTTCTCGGTCGCGTTTAGCGACGACCAGACGGGCATCGCGGTCGGCGAGCGCGGGACGCTGCTGATGACTAAAGACGGCGGCGCGACGTGGAAAATTCAGCCGACCGCGACCGAGTTGTCTTTGACCGGCGTGGCGTTCGCGGGGTTGACGCCGACGGCAGTCGCAGTCGGCTACGGCGGATTTGTGCTGCGTACCATCGATGGCGGCGAGACATGGGCGCGTGTCGAGGTGACGTTGCGCACCGACCTGCTCGCGGTCTACTTCGCCGATGCGGATCACGGATGGGCGGTCGGAAACGAAGGTCAGGTGCTGACGACCGCGAACGGCGGCGCGCTGTGGTTTCCAGTCAGCATCAGAACGAACCCGCGTCTGACGACGCTGCACTTCGCCGACGAGAACACTGGTTGGGCGGCGGGTCGCGATGGCTTGATCCTGCGCACCGACGATGGCGGACTGGCATGGCGGCGTCTGACCGAAGGCGGGCGGGACGACCTCTCTGACATCTTCTTTCTCGATGACGAGCGCGGCTGGGCGGTCGGCGCGCGTGGACGCATTCTCGCCACCAACTCCGGCGGCAAGAGTTGGACGGCGCGACCGTCGGGCGTCACGGTGCGCCTGCACCAAATTTATTTCGCGGACCGGCGACACGGCTGGGCGGTCGGCGAGGGGGGTACGGTGCTGCTCTCTGAAACCGGCGGAGTCACCTGGTCACAGATCACGACGCCGGTCAGAGAGGATTTGTTCGGCATTCACTTCTTTGATTTGAAGCGTGGTATCGCGGTCGGCGCGCGGGGCGTCATCCTCATCACAGCGGATGGCGGCGAGACGTGGCAGCAAAAGCCGTCGCGGTCGTTGGCGCTACTCGAAGACGCTGCCTTCGTTGACGAGCAACGTGCTGTCGCCGTCGGCTCAAGCGGCACCATGCTCCGCACCGAAGACGCCGGCGAAACGTGGCGGTTCGTCGAGGTGAACGCTAAAGAGTGGCTCAACGCAATTCACTTTGCCGACCGCACGCGCGGCTACGTCGTCGGCGAGCAGGGGCTGATCCTGCGCACCGACGATGGCGGCGCGACATGGCAGGATCAAGAGAGCGGCGTCGCCATCAACCTCTACGCAGTGGCTGCGCCGAGGCGCGACCAGGCGCTGGTTGCGGG
The DNA here is from genome assembly GCA_030859785.1 of Acidobacteriota bacterium. Lineage (GTDB taxonomy): Bacteria > Acidobacteriota > Blastocatellia > Pyrinomonadales > Pyrinomonadaceae > JACDEG01. Next base: position 3,417 of record JALZJL010000311.1, on the reverse strand, counting down.
CGAACAGGGGCGCGTGCTCCAGACTAAAGACGGCGGCCAGACGTGGGTGACGCAGCCGACAATTACCAGCGCGTCTCTGTTCGCGGTGGCATATCGCGGAGGCACTGCAGCGTGGGTCGCGGGTCGCGGCGGCGCAATTCTGAAGCGCATCGCAGGCATTGCCACCGTCAGCAACCCGAAGCCCGGAATCCTACCGGTGTTGCGCGGCAAAACACCCCTTCCTAAACTGTCAACACCGGAACCATCGCCCGCGCTCCCCGGCTTCGACGATGACATCCCACGCGCCGTCCCGCCCCCCCCAGTCAGAAAACCCAATCCGACATTGTGAGGTGCGACAGTGCCGCGAACTTTAATCGCAAAAGACGCCGCGAGGAATAATCCTCGCGGCGTCTTTTTGTTTTAGTTGAATCGAATTGGTGTTGCTTGAAGCTGTCTCACCGTTACACGCGGACGGGATGATCTTTCGCGTATGAATAAGCGCAGTAGGCGGCGATCAAGCGGACGACCCAACCGAGTAACCCGGCTGAGCCAACCCATGACACACCCGTTAAGATCAGCCACAAGATACCGATGATGATTCGCCCGTTGTAGATTTGACCGACTCCGGGAATCAGCAAACTGAGGATGCCTGCCAGCAAAGGGTCGCGCATGTTTCTTTTATTACCTCCGTGATGTTGCTATACGCATCGATGACGCGCTTTGTTCTCGCGCGCCGTGCGGCGTCAAGAGCCGCTTTTGTCAGCGGGTTTTTCCATTTCTGCCAGTGCATCCGGGGCGACGCGACCGACATCAATGATCTCGGCGCGAAAGGTGCGCAGCATCTCCTGCACCATCGGATGCTTTTCAACGAGGGCGCGCAGTTCCGCCTTCTCGCGCCGGCTGTTGTCCTCTTTGGTGAACGGCACATCGTCACTCTCGCCAGCGGTTTTGACGACGACCCGCAGACCGAGGTCGCGCCCGACGGCTTCGCGGCAGACCTCGCGCAGAATCTTCGCGTTGTCCGGCTTCAACAGACTATCGCGCAGGTGCTTGTGGTCGGGTGTGTAGACGACGTACAGATCATCGCCGTCAATACGCGCCGTGCGTGCGCTGTCCAGAGCGGCCCCGAGCAGTGGCCGCCGCCGGTCATCAAGCGCGCTCTTGATGCGCTCAATCTCGTCGCCTGTGGCGGAAGCGTCCCCGCCCGAAGTTGATGGAGCGGGCACTACTGTGTCGTTGATGAACGCGGGCGACGCCGCAGTCGCAGCAGCAGTCGTAGCGCCCGCCGCTGACGCCGGGATGCGCCGCCCGAAATAGTCTTCCGGCGGCGCGGGCGGCTGATCAAAGAAGGACGGCGCTTGCGGCGTCGGCGCTGTTTCGATGGCCGCTGGCGGCACGAGTTTGAGACTCGCTGGCAGCGGCGTCGATGACGACGTTGATGATGATGATGACAACTGTGACGGCAACAGTGGAGACGATGGTGAAGATGTCAATGATGAAGATGCCGGCGATGACAATTGTGACGACGCGGTGCGACGCGGTGCCACCATCGGCGCTTCGGGTTTCGCCGAAGGAATCGGCGGCGTCAAATTGCTGCTGAGCGGGAACGGAACTTCATCCGCGTGGGGAACGCGGCCACCACCTGTCGTCGCGCTAATGCTGCCGCCGTCGATTTTCCGCGCCGCTGAAGCACCGGCCTTACTTGCCGCCGACGCCGCGTCGCCCGTGGGACTGTTGTTGCCGGGACGCGACGACGCGCTGCCGCCTTTACTACTACTGCCGACGGCGGGCGGCGCGCTTGAGCCGGTGTTCGACGCGGCAGGCGGAGCCTTGCCGGTGCGCATTGATTCTTCGAGCGCGGCGAGACGGTCGATGATCTGACCGAGCGGCGCCAGACGACGCATCTCGATTAACTTGACGAGGCCGATCTCCAATTGATAACGCGGGTGCGCACTCTCGCGCAGATGCTTCTCGGTCTCCGTCACGCTGTGGAAGAAACGCACCAGATCAGACTCCGAGAATGTCGCTGCCGCATCCTTCATCTCGCGCCGCTCGCTCTCGGTGGCATCAGCCAGCCCGACCGCTTCGCCCGCCACTTTGACGACCAGCAGATGACGCAGGTGCGCGAGCAGGTCGCGGCAGAAGTTGCGCAGGTCGTGACCGCGCGTCTCTAAACTGTCCACCACGGCGAGCACCTCCGCCGTTGACCCGTCGGCAATCGCCCGCGTCACGCGCATGCGCAACTCCGCGCCGGCCAGCCCGAGCGCGACCTCGACATCATCGACCTCAATCGCGCCGCCGCTGAAACTAATCACCTGATCGAACGCCGACTGTGCGTCACGCATCGAGCCTTCGCCGGCGCGTGCGATTTCTCGTAGCGCGTCATCAGAAACTTCGATCTGTTCGGCGCTCGCAATGAGGCGGAGGCGCTCGGCGATTTTCGCGGTGGCGATGGTGCGGAACTCGAACTGCTGGCAGCGCGACAGGATCGTGTCGGGGAGTTTGTGCGCCTCGGTCGTCGCCATGATAAATGCGACGCGCGGCGGCGGCTCTTCGAGCGTCTTCAACAACGCATTGAAGGCCGCGCCGGAGAGCATGTGAACCTCGTCAATGATAAAGACTTTATAGCGGTCGCGCGCCGGGTGGACGGCGACATTGTTGATGATCGCTTCGCGAACATTATCGACGCCGGTGTTCGAGGCCGCGTCGATCTCCATCACATCAATCGAGCGGCCCTCAGCGACTTCGCGGCACGACGCGCATGCCTGCGGGTCGGTAATGGCGCAGGGCGTCGGCGTCGGGCGGTCGGCGCGGTGGCAGTTGAGTGCTTTGGCTAAGAGACGCGCGGTGGTTGTCTTGCCGACGCCACGCGCGCCGGAGAAAAGATAGGCGTGGTGCAGGCGGTCATGCTCAATCGCGCTCCGGAGCGTGCGCGTGATCGGCTCCTGCCCCGTCACTTCCTCAAATGTTTGCGGGCGCCACTTGCGGGCGATAACTTGGTAGGACATAAAAGCAAGGATGAAGGATGAAGGCGGAGGGATGAAGGAAAATCATTACTTTCATCCTTCATCCCCCCGCCTTCATCCTTGCTCTCGAAGTGGCCAGACTCCGGACTGACCCGCAACACACGCCGCCGCTGCTACCGTTGCTCCGTTCCCGGCCTGGCGGGGTTCGCAAGGCAAACGTTGTGCGGAGCCCGAAGTCTGATAAATTGTCAAAAGATGGCGGATGAAAACTATCGGAAAATGACTTTAATGGTTTCCACCGGAGTTGGCAACCGCCCGTCAAGCAGCGCGCGAATCTCTCCATAGTGACGCGCTTTTTCAACGTCCGTAATCCACTTATGCGAAGGGAATGGCGCGACGAACAACAGCGACTCGCGCCAGCGTCCGGCAACACCGTACTCGACATTCACGCTCCGCTTCAAGCCCGCGAAAT
>JALZJL010000307.1 GCA_030859785.1 Acidobacteriota bacterium | reverse complement strand
CATCACGAACCCATCATTCGCCTGAAGCGGTTAAAGCGTGTCGGAGAAGTGAATCTCTCCGACACGCTTTGTGTTTTGCTGTGCTTCAACTGAAGGGAGTGACAAGCGATTCCACGACTGCTGAATGTGACTTCGATTCGATGATGCACGCGGCTATGCAACACGCTCCCGCCAATGTTAAGTTTCATGACCTTATGGACTCGGCAGAGAAAAAGGACATCGCAACGATTTGGAACCTGGGCGGGATGACGTGGCGCGAGATGGGACGGCGCATCTGGTGTGAGGTTTACGATAGTGATCTGTTCACACGTGCGGCGGCGTTGTCTTACTATTTTCTGCTCGCACTGTTTCCGCTGCTACTGTTTATGACGGCGATGCTCGGCTACTTCGCGGACGCGGGAACCGAACTGCGCCGGAGTCTGCTCAGCTACCTCGGTCGCGTCGCGCCGCGCTCGGCTTCAGAGTTGATTTACACCACCATCAATGAGATCAACAAAGACGCTGACGGTGGGAAGCTGTCGTTTGGATTACTGGCGGCACTGTGGTTCGCGTCCTACGGGATGGGGGCGATTAGCGAAACACTGAACGCCGCTTACGGCATCCGGGAGAGACGCTCGTGGTGGAAAGTCCGTCTTTTATCGGTCGGCCTGACCATCGCGCTCGCGCTGCTGATTATCTCTGCTCTCTCACTCATGCTGTACGGCGGCGTGATTGGCGAAGGGTTAGCGAATCGCTTCGGATTGGGCGACGCCTTCATGGTCGCGTGGAGCGTGGTGCAATGGCCGATTGTCCTCGCGTTTGTGCTGTTCAGCTTCGCCTTGATTTATTACTTCGCGCCAAATCGCGACTACAAACAATGGTACTGGGTTACTCCCGGCTCAGTGGTGGGTGTTGCCCTCTGGCTGTTCGTCTCGTTCTGCTTTCGCATCTACTTGAGTTATTTCAATAGCTACAGCGTGACATATGGTTCACTCGGCGCGGTCATCATACTGATGCTGTGGTTCTATCTGACCGGCGCGGCGTTTCTGATCGGCGGCAAAGTCAATGCCGAAATCGAGAACGCAGCGGCAGAGGCCGGCGCACCCACTGCCGCACTGCACGGCGAAGAAAGTCCCGGAGAAGGGACTCCTGAGGGATGAAGGATGAGGGATGAATGAAATCAAGAAGACAGAATGCAGCACACAGCTCACAGCGGGAAACAAGCCGCCCCTGATCTTCGACGCTCCGTGTTCTGTATTCCTGGCTTCATCTCTCCGCCCTCATCCATCATCCCTTCTTGAGGTACGTTTCGAGCCAGCGATTGATGCGCTCTTGCTGTTCGGGCGTCGTGTTGTGCCCGGTCTCAAGGGCGAGCAGCAACTGCTTCGGGGCGTTGATGACGTTGTACGCCGAGTACATCGAAGTCGGTGGGCACGTCTCGTCGTTGTAACCCCATGAATAGAGGCCGGGAACTTTCAGGCGGCGTGCGAAGTTGACAACATCGTAGTAATGCGACGTTTCGATTTTTTCTTTTGTGCGATGCGAATTCGCCCCGGCGACGCGGAACATGTGCGGCCAGCCGCCCGCCCGATTCCGTAGATAGCCGGTCATGTCAGAGAGCGCCGGGTAGATGGCCGCGAGCGCTTTGACACGTGGGTCGAGGGCCGCTGTGACGATTGTCAGCGCGCCACCCTGACTGCCCCCGGTGACGGCCAGATGCGTGCCGTCGTACTTCGGCAGGCTCGTCAGAAAATCGTTGGCGCGGACACATCCGAGATAGACGCGCCGGTAGTAATATCGCTCTCGGTTGTCGAGATTAAATGTCGGATAGCCGGCGAGCGCGGCTGACGAGAGCGACGTGTACAGAAGTGGGTCTTGCGTGACCGGGATGCCGTGAATGCCGATTTGGAAAGTGATGATTCCCTTCTCCGCCAAGTCGATCAAACCGCGATACGGGCGCACCCCGGCCCCCGGCACGCTGAGCAAAGCCGGGTACTTGCCATCAGCTTTTGGTTCGCACAGGATGCCGTAAACCCGGCTGGTGTTGTTGGGGATGTTGATGTCAGCGCCGACCGATTGCAGACTGACATGGTAGACGTTGACGGTCGGCGTGCTGTAGTCGGGCAGTAGTGTCAGCTTTGCGTCGGACGGCAGTTTGGCGAGCGCCTCTTTGCCGGCGCTCCAGAAAGCGTCGAAGTCCGCGGGGTTTTCCGTCGTCGGTGAAATCGCTTCGGGCTTGAAGCCTGCTGTCGCCAACCCGCGATAAGTTTTCCCGTCCACTTCGACCGTTGCCACGCAACGCAGGAATCCCGGTTCGCTCATCGTGCCGGCGTCGACGGTGATGCCCTCGGCATCGAGCGTCGCCGTCTGCTCAATCGTCGGCGGCATCAACTCAGGGCCGACGCGGTAGCGCACCCGAACGCCCTTCAACACGTGCCCATCGCGCACTACAGCAATCCTGAACTTAACCGATTCGCCTGGTTGATATGTCCAGTCGTCGCGGTTCGTCGAGACGCGCACTTGTACCTGCCCGACGCGCTCCTGCGCAGCAACGGAACGCTCCACCGTGAATACCACCGGCGCGCTCTGTGCCGCAACCATCAGCAGCACGACGGCGACCGTGAAGGATAGTGTTCGTTGATGACTGAATGATTTGAGTGTCAATGTGGTTCCTTTCGTCTGACGGGTTAACTGGTAAATTCTCAAACGTGACGGGTGACGAGATGATTGCGGATTAGCAGATGAAGAGCAGACTGGGCTTCTTCTTATTTCTTCAGTCCGCAATCCGCAATTGCCTGGTGTTGTCCTGTCACTTGAGCTGTTTACTTTTGCTTCCTTCTCTCCAGCCACTCCCCGGCCACGCGCCCGACTTCCGCCGCTGACTCTAACTCTTCGACTTCGCGCCATAAGGTCAGAAAAGCGCTGCGGACATCCCTTTCCGAAGTGAACGAGACGTATTCAAACCGGCGGACGTAGACGCGGCGCAGTTCGCCGTCGAGTCTCAGCGTGAATGCTCCGCCGTATACTTCGACGGCGACGTTGGCACCTTCGGGCAGTGCGTCAAAGTCGGGAATTTCGTGCGAACGTTTCGATTCCATGATGCTCGGTGCGCCGGCGAAGCGGGGCGCGACTAAAGCGTCGTAGACCCAGACGGCGTTACGCGCGGCGATATTGATCGGCAGTTTTTTACTCATATTCGTGCGGTCATTATACCGCCGGCGGCGGTTACGGGAAGCGGCGGCTTGACTTGAAAGCCTTGCTCACCGAATCTTCCTCGTCAGCAGAGACAGAGAACATTGCATAAACCTGTGGCGAAGTGTGGGATTTGCGCGCGGTAGGCGGCGCGAACGCTCAAGCTTATTAACAACCTATCATCATTAAACTGAAAAACATTCAAACAAGAGGAGAACAGACATGAACGATCCCATTCGTATTCTCGGAATCGCCGGCAGCCTGCGCCGCGAATCATACAACCGCGCTGCTTTACGAGCGGCACAGCAGTTTGTGCCCGAAGGCGCGACGCTCGAAGTCTTCGAGCTTGATGGTATTCCCATCTACAATCAGGATGATGAGCAGCAGTTGCCGCCCAAAGTCGCGGAGTTAAAGCGGCTGCTTCGTGAAGTGGACGCGATTCTGATCGTGACGCCGGAATATAACTACTCGGTTCCGGGGGTGTTGAAGAACGCCATTGACTGGGCGTCGCGTCCCTACGGAGATAATTCATGGGACGGCAAACCGGCGGCGATCATGGGTGCTTCAGTCGGGGCCCTCGGTACGGCGCGCGCGCAGTATGATCTGCGAAAGATGTTCGTCTACCTGAATGTGTTCGCCCTTAATCAGCCTGAAGTAATGATCGGCAACGCCGCCAAGCGGTTCGATGCGGAAGGAAATTTAACCGACGAGACGACGAAAGATTTCATCCGCCAGCAACTTCAGAGTCTGGTCGCGTGGACGCGAAGGCTCCAACAATAGCAAGGGGTGTAGCAACCGAAATCAAACGGCGAATGTTCGCGCGAGCATTCACCTTTGCCCATACTTGATCTGAAACGAGGAGCGATGAACGCGACACCAGCAGCACGACTCGAACGAAGCGAACGAGCGAGTACGCCTGCCGTGCGCGCCCTCGCTGACCAGGCGTTTTCACGCGCCGCCGGTGCGCCTCTGATCGAAGGCAATGATGTTCGTCTGCTTAAAGACGCGCGCGAGAATTACCCGGCGTGGCTCGAGGCGATTGCCACGGCGCGGCATCACATTCACTTTGAAAGCTACATCATTCACGAAGATGACACCGGACGCGAGTTCGCCGACGCGCTGATTGCGAAGGCGCGTGAGGGTGTGCGCGTGCGGCTGATTTACGATTGGATGGGCGGCCTCGGTAAGACTTCGCGCCGGTTCTGGAATCACTTACGCGCCAGCGGCGTCGAAGTCAGATGCTACAACCCGCCGCGTCTCGATAGCCCGCTCGGTTGGATCAGTCGCGACCATCGCAAGATGATTGCGGTTGATGGGCGCGTCGGTTTCATCACCGGCCTCTGCGTCGGGCGGATGTGGGTCGGCGACCCGAGTAAGCGGATTGACCCGTGGCGCGACACCGGCGTCGAGGTGCGCGGCCCGGCGGTCGCCGACATCGAAGCGGCGTTCGCTCAAGTCTGGACCATGATCGGCTCGTCGATTCCCGAACACGAGCTAATCAACCATGAGACATTCAGCCCAGCGGGCGACACTGCGCTGCGGGTCGTGGCGAGCATCCCGGCAACCGCCGGTATGTTTCGCCTCGATCATCTCATCACGGCTCTCGCGCGACAGAGATTGTGGCTGACGGATGCTTACTACGCCGCAACGACGCCCTTCGTCCAAGCTCTGCGCGCGGCGGCCCGCGACGGCGTCGACGTGCGTCTGCTGGTGCCGAACGGGACGGACATTCCGATACTGAGACCACTGTCGCGGGCGGGCTATCGACCGCTGCTGGAAGCCGGAGTCAGAGTCTTTGAGTGGAACGGAACGATGCTGCACGCGAAGACAGCGGTCGCCGACGGACGTTGGGCGCGCGTCGGTTCGACCAACCTCAACATCGCGAGCTGGTTCGGCAATTGCGAGTTGGATGCGGTGGTCGAAGATGTTCCTTTCGCGCTGGCGATGGAAGAGATGTACATGCAGGATTTGACGAACGCGACGGAAATCGTCCTCGACACGAGACACAAATTGCGCGCACCGGGCGAGCCACGCCACACGCATCCGGTGTTAACGAGCGGCGGCGGCAGCGTCGGGCGCGCGGCGGCAGGAGCGATTCGCATTGGCAACGCCATCGGCGCGGCGTTCACAAATCGGCGCGTGCTGGAGCCAGTCGAAGCCAACATCATGATGACAACCGGCACGGTGCTGCTGGTGGCGGCCTTGCTCTTCGCGTTCTTCCCTCGCCTGCTCGTTTACCCGCTCGTTGTCATCCTGGTGTGGGTTGCGGTCGCGCTTCTTTACAAGGGCTTCAAACTGCGCCGCGAAGGTCGACGACAAATAGACGCACAATCAGCGCCAGCCTCGTCACGCCGGGCCGCTGAGGTTGACCACGAAGTCGAGTCGAAACGAGATTGAAGCGGGCGCTTTTTGCACACATGATGTTCGCAAGCGCAGGGTGACAAGGTTACAAAGTCGTCCTAAATCAGACCACCCAACAATGGCGCACGCGGCAGCGTCGTAGCACAGACATAAGTTCTGTGTCTGCGCCCCAACACAGACTAAAGTCTGTGCTACTTTGTCCCAATCTTGTCAGGTTCGATTTAGCAAACAATTGTCATTTGCATCATGACCATAGAGACACTAACCATGTTGAATAACTCAAACCTCCTCTTCTGCGGGACTCTCTTGATTGTGTTGATGGTATGCGTCGTCGAAGCGGCGAGCGCTCAACAGCCGGGATTCAATTACGACGAATCCAAAGTACCGCCGTACACTCTGCCCGACCCGCTCACACTGTCAGATGGTACGAAGGTCAGAGACGCACGAACGTGGCGGCAAAAGCGTCGCCCGGAAATCATCAGGCTCTTTGAGCAACACGTCTATGGCAGAATGCCGGGCAGACCAGCCGGGATGCGCTTCGAGACGAAGTCGGTTGACAAAAAGGCGCTCGATGGAAAGGCGACTCGCAAAGAAGTCACCGTCTATTTCACCGAGAAGAGCGACGGCCCGAAGATGGACATCCTGATCTATCTGCCGAACAACCAGTCGCAGCCACGGCCTCTGTTCGTCGGGATGAATTTTTTCGGCAATCAATCGATTCACGCTGACCCAGGAATCTCGCTGACCAAAGCGTGGGTGCAAAACTCAAAGGAGATGGGCGTCGTCGATAACCGCGCGACCGAAAGTTCACGAGGGACGCACGCCGCGCGTTGGCAAGTCGAGCGCGTTATCGAACGCGGCTACGCCCTCGCAACCATCTACTACGGCGACCTTGACCCGGACTTTGACGATGATTTTAAGAACGGAGTACATCCGTTGTTCTACAAAGCGGGCCAGACGAAACCCGCGCCGGACGAGTGGGGCGCGATTGGTGCGTGGGCGTGGGGCCTGAGCCGGGCGATGGACTATTTCGAGACCGACCGGGAGATTGACAGCCGGCGCGTGGCATTGACAGGTCATTCGCGAATCGGTAAAGCGGCGCTGTGGGCCGGCGCGCTCGACGAACGTTTCGCGCTCGTCATCTCGAACGAATCGGGCGAAGGCGGCGCGGCTCTCGCGCGTCGAAAGTTCGGCGAAACAACCGAACGTATTAACACCAGCTTTCCGCATTGGTTCTCCACCAACTTCAAGCAGTACAACAAACGCGAGGACGAATTGCCGGTCGACCAACACATGCTGATCGCGTTGATCGCGCCGCGTCCGGTCTATGTCGCGAGCGCGGCGGAGGATTTATGGGCGGATCCGCGCGGCGAGTTTCTCGGAGCCAAGCACTCCGCTCCCGTCTACCGCTTACTTAATACCGACGGGATGACGGCGGCGCAGATGCCCGGCATCAGCCAGCCTGTGATGAGCACCATCGGCTATCACATCCGACCCGGCAAACATGATGTCACGGCTTATGACTGGGAACAGTTCATCACTTTCGCGGACCTTCACATGAAGAACCGGAAGCAGTGAGGTTCGGTTTTTTTTACCGGCGGGTAGATAACAGTCTACATTCGTCATACTTCAACCAACTGAAAGGTGGGCTTCAATGGCAGACGAAAAAGACAAAGCAAAAGACAAAAAGAAACAAGAGACACTCCGAGATAAAGCCGAGGCATCAGGTGGTACTGTTGTCAACACCGGCGGCAATATGGGAGCCGGAAAATCAGGCGAGATAGCGTTGGGCGGTACAGAGCCGATCACAGACGGCGAGCCGGACGAGGATCAGGAGAAAGTTTGAGCGAGGTGCATTGCCCTTAACCGTCGATACATCGCCTTAATTTTCAATCGATTGTCACATCTCTTTGAGGCTCCACAAATGGTGCTTTTGTGTGACTAGACATTAATTTAACAATCGATATTACCTTTCAATCTGGCACAAACTGAATGTAATATCTGGTTTGTGAAACAAGCGCTCCGGTTAAATTTCTGCTTTTGCATCTCCACATACTTGCATGCTCTCCCATCAGCAAAACCCGATTGAAAAATTCATTGCTATGCAGGCTCACCCACAGAATGATCTTCGTCCGCAAGCGCCTTGACCACTTAAAGAAATAGATCCCAATATCATTATTGAATTTGATCGACCGTGAAAGTCGAGCACATCGAGCAAGTGCCAGTGTGCCAGCCTGATCTATTCGCGGAACAAGGAGGAGCGAGGGCAACTTCGGGTGAGAACAGTGACGTGGTGCTGAGTAGGATGTCCGCCAGCAGATAACTGGCGTTGCAGTGGAGATGGTTTGGGAGGTATGCATAGGCTTCACCCAAGGATGGCATCGGGTTATCAAAAGTAAGTTTCTGTTGGCTTTTCCAGGAGCTAAGTGGCATTCGCCGAACATACAGCGGACGATGCTTTTTTTCTTAGCCGAAAATTAGTATGTGTCTTTCCGCTTTCGAGGAGTTTCTTAGAGCGGTTCCCGTTCGAATGTACGGGATTACGGTTCATTAAAACCAACGGTTTAGCTTAAGCTTTTCCCGTACACTGACACCTGAACCGCTCTATATCGAACAGACTTTTTGAGAATTATTTCGAAATTAGCATTGTTTCAAATAATAAGGCCATGATATAAGCCTTTGAATGAAGATCACCGACCCTTTTAGCATTTCTCCAAATCCCAATTCGCTTTTCATTACACCAAACCTCAAAGCTGTGCTCTATCAAGCGCGGGGCACTATTAATCGTAGGCAGGGGCTTGTGGCTTTGCTGGCAGATGCTGGGATGGGTAAGAGCACAATCATGCGCTTTCTTTATGGCGAATTTGACGCCCGTGAGGATGTTAAAGCGACGTTCATTCCGACGCCCCAGTTCCCTTCTC
>JALZJL010000252.1 GCA_030859785.1 Acidobacteriota bacterium | reverse complement strand
CAGATGCTCAAATAAAGTCGTGACTTGTGCTTCGCTCATCAACATTTCCTCTATGCAGTCTAAAAGCTGATAGAGAAAATGCCACAACCTCTTCCATTTGAAAAATTAAGATGCGTTAGCCCTGCCTTAAACGCCACAACTGGTTGCCGAACTGTTTAAGTTCGGCAACCAGCGGTAGCAACGATGGAAACTCCCGATAGACTATATTATTTCTCTAAGTTAACTCGGCGGTGTCCTCCTTTCCTGTTACTTGGAAGAGAAGTTGATTCGGCGCGCTATCAGAACGTCTTGCCGAAGTAAATGAAGATGGCGTTGTTCCCCGCACCCTGATTGCCGATGCTGTAGCCGACGTTCAGCAGACTGCGTTTCGGTAACGTGAACGACAGCCCGGTGGTCACATAACCGAAAGCATTTTTTCCGCTCAACCAGTCGTTGACGAAACTGACCTTCGCATGCAGCGGTTGCTCGTAACCAAGTATCGCGCCGCCTTTCGTTCCGGCTCCGTCGGCCAGGCCCGGCAGTCCGTAGGCACCGCCGGTCAGACGCGGCCCGTAAGTTCCTGAGACTTTTTTACTGACCGTTGTATAGATCAAGCCGAAGGTGTCGGCACCCCCGCGGTTGGCGATGGGTGTGTAGAGCAACCCTCCGACCGAAGCCGCGACACCATTCTCTTCGCCGTTATAGAACTGCCACTTAATGTTCGGCGAGGCGTAGACGGCCTGATCTGAAGTCGCATTGTCGAGGAACGAAACATTGACTCCGACTTCGACGCCCTTCGCAACGCCGACGACCGCTCGCGGCACGTAGGCCTGGAACCCGCCGTCATTGTGCGATTCGGGGTGCGTCAGGAAGTCGAACTCGAAGTAGATGTCACCCGGCGCGACCACGTCGGTCGACGGGATGTTCCAGATGGTAGACTGGGCGAAGGCCGTCTGTGTGCCGATGAAGATTATTGCGGCAAGGACGCCAAGCACCTTCATGGTCGATCTTACATTTGTTGTTATTATCATTCAATCTCCGTTCCGTCTCTGAATAAAGAGTGGTATCCAAGGGCCTGATGCGTCGCGCGCTCACATCACTTTAAGCGAGACTCGCTTCCGGCGTCCGCCCCTTCTCAGGCCTTATCGGCCCTTCTTCTGAATACACAGGCGCGCCGGAGAGCGACGGACTGCGGCTCATCTCCGGGTAAGCGAGGACGCCGACTTCGTGCAAATCTAAACCTTCGATCTCGACTTGTGCTGAGACGCGGTTGCCGACCAGCAACCCGACGACCTTGAAGAAAGCGAAGAACGACACGAACGTGAACACGAGACAGGTCAGCGTGCCGATCATTTGCGCGTAGAGTTGACTGGCGCTGCCGCCGTATAACAATCCAATGACCGGAGTCGCGACGCCGTTCAGTCCCGCGCCGTATGTCCCATCGGCGAACAACCCCACTGACAGCACACCCCACGCCCCGTTGATGCCATGCACACTGATTGCTCCGACGGGATCATCGATCTTCAGTTTGTGCTCTATCACGTAGACGCCGACGACGAGCAACACTCCGCCAATGGTGCCGATGATGACCGCCCCGACGCTCGTCACAAACGCGCATGGTGCCGTGACCGCGACTAGACCAGCGAGCATGCCGTTCGCCGTCAGCGTCACGTCGGGCTTCCCAAACCAGAACATCGCGACAGTCATCGCGGCAACAGCGCCCGCTGCCGAGGCGAGCATCGTGTTGACCGCAATCACCGAGATGCGAAAGTCTGTTCCGGCCAGCGTCGAACCCGCGTTAAATCCGAACCAACCAAACGCCAGAATGAATACGCCAAGAATCGCCATCGGAATGTTATGACCGGGCATCGCGTTGACCTTACCGTCTTTGGTGTACTTACCGATGCGCGGGCCGAGCACAATCGCCCCGGCTAAAGCGGCCACGCCACCGACCATATGCACCACGGAAGAACCCGCGAAGTCGACGTGCCCGTTTCCGAGTCCGAACTGTGATCCGAGTTGAGCGAGCCAACCACCGCCCCACACCCAGTTGCCAAATACCGGGAAGGCAAACATCGACATGAACAGGCAGAAAATCATGAATGATCCCCACTTCCATCGCTCTGCCAGAGCGCCGGTTGGAATCGTCACCGCCGTGTCCAAAAAGACGACCATGAAAATAAACAGTCCGAAGACGCTCACGTCATAGGTATCACCGCTTAGGAAAAAACCTTTGGTTCCGATGATATTCAACGTCTTTCCAAAGACGTCGATGCTCAGCGGTTCAGTTAACACCGCTCCGCCTCCGAGCAGCGCAATGGCGCCGTAACCGCCCATCATCAGCGCGAACCCGCAAGACCAAAAGCCGATTATGCCGAGCGGGTAGCACATCAGATTCATCGCCATCGTGTGCGCCGCATTTTTCGCTCGCGTAAATCCGGTTTCGGCGAGGGCGAACCCGGCCTGCATGAACATCACCAGAAATGCCGCGACCAACACCCAAACATAATTAATTGCGATCTTGGTCTTGCCCACATCGTTTGCGACTTCTGCTGTCGTAGGCTCGCCGGCGGTGGCGGCTGTGATGTTCGCAGCCGTGCCGGAGGTCGCGCCCGTCGGGTCACCCGCCAGAACGACTAACGGCAACGACGCCAGCAGCAGCAGCATAAAAGCCGTGGACAAGCAGGCGCGCAGTGTGTCCCCGTTTTTGGTGAGCATGGTGAAATACCGATGTGGCGCTCGGCTGACACACGTCTCTATTGGAACTGTCTGAATCATTTTCGACTCCTTAAAATTTTAAGTTGAATTAAGACGTGCGCCCGGCATGCCGGATAATTACAGGTGGGGCGCATTTCGCGAAAGAGTTTTGAGAACTACGCGAAGACCCATCGCGCGTTAGCCACGACTAGCAATGAGACTCTTTCGCACTTGGATATCAATTAAGACTTCTGCCCGCTCGCGTCTTTTAAATACCACTATCGTCATTACAATTTTGATGCCACCGAGTAGTTACTGCACTCACTCACTCATTACATTGCGAGATCTCAAAGGATTTGCCATCAACTGATCAATTGGTGTGGCATCAAGCAGCCTCTTGTGTGCAAAGTGCCCACTAGAGTGAATAACAATTATGTAGGAAGCTCATTAATAGGCTACAAAATTGTTACCCTGCCCAGCGCCCAGTCGACCGTTGAAGTGAGGATTCGGAAGTGAGGATTCGTTCAGTCAACACCACTTCATCTTTGGATCAACAGCAGATGATGGTCGGGTCGTCAACAAATGAATGTATCCATCTTTTTCGCTTCTTCGCTGAAAACCCATTGTTGCTGGCTACTTGAAGTTTAGATTGATGACGATTTTGTCGTTTTAGACCAGGTTAGATACATTAATGTAGTCAGGCTTAATTCCATCAGTGATGACACTTCAACGTGTAATATTTATCAAACTATTAATTTAATAATTTTGACTTAACTGGCTAATGTCTCTACGATTCGACTTTTCGCGGCGCCGGGTAACGTGTTTCACCGATATGGTGAAGGACATGAATGACAAGTGGATACGCTTCAAATCACCGGTTGACGCTGCCGCATCCAGGCGGACTAATGGTTTAAGATTTGTATGACACTGACCAAGCTCACCCGATCAAACCCAAACGCTATGCGCCACAATGCCTCAGGACACGTTGATTCGGGCGTCACTTTTGAGGCGCGGAAGTTGTCGACGTTGCTTGATGTCGGGCAATCGCTTGCCGGTACTCACGACTTGAAACACGCTTTGCATTGCGTACTGGAAAAGCTGTGGCGTCATCACAAGATGCTGCACAGCACGATCATGCTGCTCGATGCGGAGACCCAAGAACTTTGCGTCGAGGCATCGCACGGATTCAAGGAAGACGTGGTACGCCGCGCTAATTACCGGCTCGGCGAAGGCGTCTTCGGGCGCGTCGCGCTGAGTGCCAAGCCGGTCGTAGTTCCGCAGGTCAGCCGCGAGCCGCTGCTCAATGAGCGGAGTAACGGCCAGCGGCGCAAGAGCGTCTCGATGAGCCATGAGATGAGTTGTATCTGCGTTCCCGTCACGATCCACCGCAAACCCATCGGTGTGCTCTGGGCGTACATCAAGTACGACCCGTCCGGTGACCTCGAGATGATGACCAAGTTCCTCTCCATCGTCGCTTCGATGGTCGCTCAGGCGTTCAAGGTCAAGCACTTAATCGAAGCCGACAAACAGCGTCTGCTCGATGAAAATATTCACCTCAAACAGGAATTGCGTGAGCGTTATGACTTCAGCCACATCATCGGCAATTCGAGTCCGTTGCGGCAGGTTTATGAGCAGGTGACGCAAGTTGCGCGGAGCAACACGACGGCTCTGCTGCGTGGCGAGTCCGGCACCGGCAAAGAGTTGATCGCCCATGCCATTCATTATAATTCGCTGCGGGCCAACAAGCCTTTTATCAAAGTGAATTGCGGGGCGCTGCCGGAGACCCTGATCGAGTCGGAGTTGTTCGGCT
This sequence comes from Acidobacteriota bacterium, assembly GCA_030859785.1. Classification (GTDB taxonomy): domain Bacteria; phylum Acidobacteriota; class Blastocatellia; order Pyrinomonadales; family Pyrinomonadaceae; genus JACDEG01. Next base: position 7,283 of record JALZJL010000252.1, on the reverse strand, counting down.
ATGAAAAGGGTGCGTTTACCGGCGCGCAGGTTCGGAAGAAGGGGCGGTTTGAGTTGGCCGATGGCGGGACGCTTTTCTTAGATGAGATTGGCGACCTGAATTTATCGACTCAGATCAAGTTGCTCCGTGTGCTTCAGGAACGCGAGTTCGAACGTCTCGGTGGAACAGAGACGATCAAGGTCAACGTGCGTCTGATTGTTGCAACCAATAAAGACCTTGAACGCTCAATCGCCGAAGGGCAATTTCGCGAAGACCTTTATTACCGTCTGAATGTCTTCACGATTTTCATGCCACCACTCAGGGAACGAAAGACGGATATCCTGCTGCTGGCCGATCACTTTCTTGAAAAGTATGCGCGTGAACACAGCAAGCCGATCAAACGTATCTCGACGCCGGCCATCGACATGCTGACTTCCTATCATTGGCCGGGCAACGTGCGCGAATTGGAGAACACCGTCGAGCGCGCAGTGCTGGTCTGCGAAACCAACGTGGTTCACGGGCATCACTTACCGCCGACGCTGCAAACCGCCGAAGGGTCGGGCACGATCACGCGGCTTACGCTCGCATCGGCGATTGAGGCGTTCGAGCGCGACATCATCCAGGACGCGTTGAAATCCACGCGCGGCAACCGCAAGAAAGCTGCCAAGCTGCTCGACACGACCGAGCGCATCATCGGTTACAAGGTGTTGAAGTACAACATCGACTGCGACCGTTTCCGGCCATAATGCCGGTCGTCGGTCGAATCTGCAGTTGGGCGACTGGCGTAGGTTGGTAACGTCTGGCGTGTGTCGGTCGGATTCTTTTTCACGACGCAAGCGTCAAAGTGGTGTGCCGATTCAGCCGCAGAGGACGGCCCCGCCATTGACGTTCAGGATTTCGCCGGTGATGTGCCGGGACCAATCGGATGCGAGAAAGATGATCGCTAAAGCCACGTCATCAGCGGTCGCAATCCGGCGCAACGGCACGGCATCTGTCACTTGCTGCTTGTATGTTGTATCGCCGAAGACTGAATTATTCAACTCGGTGTCGACCCAACCCGGCGCGACGCAGTTCACGCGGATCGTCGGCGCGAGTTCGACAGCGAGAGATTTGGTAAAGCTGATTTGTCCGCCTTTCGACGCCGCGTAATTCGAGTATCCGGACTCGCCGCGCTGCCCCGCCGTCGAGCTAACGATCACGATAGAACCGCGTCCCTGTTTTTTCATCTCCGGAACGACGGCCCGGCACGGCGCCCAGGTGCCTTTCAAGTTGGTGCCGATCACCTTGTCCCACAGTTCCTCGGAAATCTCTTCGACCGGTGCTCCTTCCCAAATTCCGGCGTTCGCCACCAACAAGTCGATACGCCCAAATCGCGCCAGCGTCGCTTCGGCAAGCGCGCTCGCTTGGCGCAGATCACTCACGTCGCCCCGCACGGCGATTGCCTCGGCGTCGAACGCAGCGCACGCGCTGACGACTTCCTCAGCCGCCTGCTCGTTGCTCAAATAGCTGATGACGACCTTAGCACCGGCTTCGGCGAGTCTGATTGTCGTTTCGCGTCCGATGCCGCGTGACCCCCCGGTGACGATGGCAACCTGACCGCGAAAGAGATTGCGCGGCAACTCGACTTTAATTGATTGGTGTTCCGACCCCGTTGATTGATGTTCGCTCATGCCGTCACTCTACGACGCGCGCCACAATGAGTTCAAGTTCGACACCGGGGTAGATTCATTGAAGTCCAACATTATCCGACGAGTCTTTGACGTCAGCCAACGTGATTTACGGCATCATCACCACGCATGAAAATCTGAAGTGCGCCCGACATTGCAGAAGAATCAATTGACCGTGATTCACCGACGCCTTCATACGCTTTTGTCCCCGCTTCACTGATGCAACCCGCATTCGGTTTTGCACTTGCCGCGCCAACGCCCGGCGCGCGGGTCTTCATCAGCGGCGATTGGCGTCGTACATGGCTGGCACCCGATGGATGTGTATCCGAGGTCGTGCAGAGGGTTATAAGGGACATCGTGTTTGAAGATGTAATTCCACACGTCGCGCGATGACCAGGCAGCGAGCGGATTGATTTTCAGGATGCCGAACTTAGCGTCGCGCTCCACGATGCCGGCTCGCGCACGAGCCGGTGACTGGTCGCGTCGAATCGCCGTCATCCATGCCGTAAGTCCGGACAGAGCTGTTTTCAACGGCTCGATCTTGCGCATTTGGCAACACTTGTTCGGATTTGATTCCCAGAGTTTATCGCCGTGTCGCGCGGCTTGCGCATCGAGTGTCAACGGCGTCGCGTTGCGCTCAAAGCTGACGCCGTATCGCGCCACAAGATGGTCGCGCAATTCATATGTTTCTGGAAACAGCACGTCGGTGTCGAGGTAAAAGATGCGAGCACGCGAATCGATGCGGGCCAGCATGTCCACCAACACACATCCTTCCGCGCCGAAGCCGGTGGCTAAGGCGACATCGTGCCCGAACTCGGCGAGCGCCCAACGAAGCACTTCCTGCGGTGAACAACTCTCGAATTCATCTGATAGTTCCTTGAGCACTTCGTCCGGTGTGCTCAGACTAATCGCTTCAACCATGCAACTCATAACAGTGCTCCCTCAAGATTGCTGATCGTGACGGGTGATTCGAAGTAAGCGCAGTTAAAATCAGAGACGCACACCTCTTGCTCTGCAAACCACTTCAGACTCTCGCGCAGTCTGACAACTTCGCCGACGACGATCACCGCCGGCGCACGCAGTCTGGCGCTTTCAACGTCTTCTGCGATGGTGCTGAGCGTCCCGACGACGGTTTGCTGAATTTCGTATGTGCCGCGGCGGATGACGGCGACCGGTGTTTCGGCGTCGCGCCCGGCGTCGATCAACTCCGCGGCAATCTCCGCCAACCGACTCATGCCCATCAAAATCACCAGCGTGTCCGCCGCGTAAAGCCCGGCCTTGTGTTCACAAGTTCTCACGTCGCCAGCGTTTGTCCCGGTCAAAATCGTCACCGATGATGCGAGCGAGCGATGTGTCAGAGGGATTCCGGCGTAGGCCGGCACGCTCAAAACAGAGCTTATTCCGGGGACGACTTCGTAAGAAATCCCGGCTTCGCGCAACGCCTCGCACTCCTCACCGCCACGCCCGAAGATGAATGGGTCACCGCCCTTTAATCGCACGACGTTTCTGCCGGCGCGCGCATGAGTGATGAGTAAATCGTTGATTTCATCTTGCGGAGTCTGCCGCCCGCCGCCTACTTTGCCGACATAGATTTTCGCAGTGCTGTCATTCGCGAAACTCAGTATGGCCGGGTTAACCAGGTAGTCATAAACGATCACATCACATGCTGAAATCAAATCACGCGCTTTGATCGTCAGCAGCGAGGGGTCGCCCGGGCCGGCCCCGACGATGTAGACCTTGCCAGGTTGTGCTGCCGACAATTCCCGCGCGATGAAAGTCTCTTCATCCTCAGTCTCACGGATGCGCTCGATGGAAGCATCAATCACCAGACGGTGAGCGCAGAGCGGTTCGGTTATCTGAAAGCTGACGCCGGGATGTCTCGCGGCGGCTTCGCGCACGTCGACGGGAATGTCACCGCGCGTATGTCGACCCGGCGACAGAAAGTACGGATGCACAATGATGTGTTGCGCACCACGCTCGACTAATTGTGTGAAGCCCTCGCTGATGTTCGGACTCGTGATTTCGAGAAACGCCGCTTCGATCAGATCAAAGCCTCCGCGCTCTCCAATTCGCCGCGCGGCGGTCCGCACGTCTTCGTTCGCTTCTTCGCGGCGGCTACCGTGGCCGACGACGAGAACCGCACGCCGCTTAGATTCGTTCATGCCAACACCTCTAATTCCTGTGCACTGTGACGCGCGATGAATACCGGGAAAGCTTCGTCGGAGTCGGCGCGTCGTTCAAGATATGCGCGCGCCAAACGCTCGACGTAAAACTTAATGTCATCTGCCGGCACCTTGCGGTCAAGCTCACGGCCAAAGACATAATCGTCGCCGAGGTGTCCGCCGAGATACACGCGATATGCTTCACGCTTCCCTTCCGGCGTCGTAATCTGGTCGCCGACGAAACCGACGTCGCACACTTGATAGTGAGCGCAACTATTCGGGCAACCGGTGACGCTGATGCGAAACGGGGCGTTGAATTCCGGGAGCGTCTCTTCGAGATGCGCGATCAATTCCGAGGCTCGATCTTTCGTTTCAGTGACCGCGAGCTTACAGAAACGCTTGCCGGTGCAGGCCAGCGTTCCGGTGCGAAAGACCGAGGGCGCGACGTGGAGGTCGAGTTTCGTCAGAGCCGAAGCCAGCGCCTGACATTCACTCTCAGGCACATCCAGAACGGTGAGGTTCTGTGTCGTCGTCAGGCGCACGCGGGATGCGCTGTGCTTTCTCATCAGCGCAGCGAGCGCGATTAAACTCTGACCACTCAGCCGCCCACGGGTGGTCGCGGCTCCGACGTAATACAGCCCTGCTTGCTGCTGAGCGTGAATCCCGATGTGAGCGCTGTTGGAACTGGCAGGCACGCGCGGCGCATCTCCGTCGGTAAGTTTGCGGCCCACACGCCGTTCGAGCTCTTCGCGGAATCGCGCCGGCCCCCACTCGGCCAGCAAAAACTTGAGACGTGCGCGCGCCCTCGAATCGCGATTGCCGTGGTCACGGAAAATCCCGCACACGTGATGGCAGACTTCGACCACCTCGTCGGGTGTTAAGTGAATGCCTAACCGATCTGCGAAACGCTCTTTAGCGCCGAGTCCGCCACCGACCCACAGATCAAACGCTACTTCACCACCGGGGCGCTGCAACGCCACTAGACCGATGTCGTTAATTTCATGACCGGTGCAGTACAGAGAGCAACCGGAGATGGTGATCTTGAACTTTCGCGGCAGGTTGGAGAACTCACGGTTGTTGAGAAAATGTTGATGAACCTTTTCGACGAGAGGTTCGGCATCGATGAACTCTTCACGGTCGATACCTGCCAGCGGGCAACCGGTCACGTTCCGCGTGATATCGCCGCATGCTCCGCTCGTCGTCAGTCCGACATTATCAAGCGCTGAAAATATCGCCGGCACATCTTCGATCCTGACGTAATGTAACTGAATATCCTGGCGCGTAGTCGCGTCGGCGGTGTCCTGTGCGTAGCGGACGGAGAGTTGCCCGATGGTTTCGAGTTGTTCCGGATGCAGCGTCCCGTTCGGGATTTTTATTCGCAGCATGAAATAGCCATCTTCGGCAGGCCGCTGCGTGTAGAGTCCGTACCAGCGAAGGCGCACGTCAAGGTCGTCTTCAGGAATGCCGGCGAACCCGTTGCGCGCGTAAGCCAGCAGATCATCAAAGCAATCGAGTGCGTCGCGCTCGCGTTTGACCCGCTCGACTTTGTTTTCTTTTTTCGCTACAGTTGCCATTGTCCTCACCCCACCTTGGTGCAATACTTCTGCGTGGACTGGTATAGCCCGTTTTCTTTGAGATTTGTTACTGTCTAACCTCTTGGCGTGTGCGCTGCATCCATCACGCGACGATCAACCTCTCCGACAACATAACGGATGGCTTGTACACTATACTGTCGGATAAGGTCAAGACACAAGCGGCGATTTTATAGGGCTATTAAGCGCGTTAAAAGCGGGGTGATTAAAAACAACTGCGAAGTGACTGCTTTGGAGCGCAGTTTGAACGGAAGGAATAACTGATGATAGTCGGTTCAAATAGGACGGAGAATTTTCATTACGCGATTCGCAATCTAGCGCGTGCCGCCGAGGTTCAGGAGCGACTCGGACGCGAGGTGTTATACCTCAACATCGGCGACCCGCAGAGTCACGGATTTCGACCTCCGCAACACGTCATCGAAGCAGTCGCTCGTGCGGCGCGAGATAACTTCACCGGCTACACGCACTCCGCCGGACTTCCCGTGGCGCGAACCGCCGTCGCCGCTTATGCAACTGCACTCGGAGCACCCACCACGGCCAGAGATGTTTTCATGACATCGGGCGCGTCCGAAGCGGCGGACCTTTTGCTGTCGGCATTAGTTAACGTCGGGGACGAAGTGCTGTTGCCCGCACCCGGCTATCCGATCTACGCGGCGATTCTTAACAGGTTGGGGGCCGTGCCTCAATATTACAAACTGGACGGGGAGGCGGGGTGGCAATTGTCGACGGACTCTCTGCTGCCGCTGATAAACTCGCGCACCAGGGCGCTGGTCTTAATCAACCCGAATAACCCGACGGGTTCCGTCACTCCTGATGCCGTGACCGCCGAGCTTCTGCAAATCGCCCACGAGCGAAAACTGCTGGTCATCTCCGACGAGGTTTATCGCGAGCTTTGCTTTGCCGAACAACCGTGGTCAGCGTCAGTGATTGCTGAAGCGATGGGTCTGCCGGTGGTGACGCTGGAAAGTCTTTCAAAGACGCACCTCATACCCGGTTGGCGCGTGGGCTGGATGCGGTTCACGCACGCCGAGCAGATGGGTAATCTAGTTCCAGCGGTCACCACTCTCGCCGACGGTCGCCTGTGTTCGCCGACGATCACACAATACGCCGTCCAACCAGCACTTGAAGGCGACACCGCTTTCCAAAGAAGTTTTCTTTCGGAAATCAAAAGCAGACGTGACGCAGCGGTGCATTTCGTGCGAGAGACGGCAGGGCTAAGTTGCACCGTACCTGATGCGGCGTTTTATTTGATGATTAAAGTCGAAGACTTGCTAGGTGAGACCGATGAGAGTTTCGTGCTCAGGCTTTTAGAGGAGACCGGCATTCTGGTCGTTCACGGTTCCGGATTCGGAGCCGACCCGCAGGATGGATATTTCAGAATGGTTTATCTGGCCGACAAGAAAACTCTGGGGAATGCTTTCGACGAGATCAATCGTTTTCTAAAGAAGTTCCGCGCTGCTTCATACTGATAACTGCTTAACGCCTGTTGGTTCTGTTGTGCGTGAATTCACTCGAATGAGACAACATCAATTTTGGGCCCATGACACAACCTGACCTCTGAGAGGCAACGACAAGTCAAAAAAAGAAAGGGCATCCGGCTCCCCCTAGCCAAACGCCCTTAATTCCGGTCACGACAAGCGTGGCCTGCCTGTAGCTTTACTCCCCAGAAGGATCAACTGCTGAGGGGCAAATAGTACACATCCACAATCTGCCGACGGTTGCAATTGCATTGCATTGCCATTGCATTATTTGGCAATCTATAGACTTCAAGAAAAAGGATCTTTGAAAATCTGAAAAAGTAGTGGCGGGCTTGACGCGCGGCCAGCATCTGGAAAACTCTTTCGGCTTTGTCCTTCACCAAACCACAAACCGAAGGAGTCTCC
>JALZJL010000250.1 GCA_030859785.1 Acidobacteriota bacterium | reverse complement strand
GCCGTCAGTGAGTGCGCCGGAAAGACGTGCTTGAATGGTTTACCGGAAGCACGCTTGCTCTCTTTCCTGAGCCGCACCGCATCAGGGTTCTCAACGGTATTAAATGCCGAGAAGCTCGCGGCATCGACCGTCCAGATGCCCGCCTCTCCCTGAATCGACCGTCCCGCAACATCTATGGTAGACGGAACTGCATCTACTGCGTCACGGTTGATGACTATCAGATAAACGTTGCCCTCTTTGTCGGTGCTCGCTTCCATATCGAGTTTCGCCAGCTTGTGATCGTCCGCTGTGGCTCTTGTTGGATTGCCTTCCGTTTCGACGGCAACAAGGCGGTCTCCGAACATATGTGTGAACGTTTGGAAGACGCGCGCCGTTGCGGTCGGGATGAAGTCGGGTGCCGGACCGATCACACCGTCGGCGTCGCTGATTGTGCTGTGCTTGTGCGCGAACGGCATCCCCATCCGCATGAAGCCGAGCAACAGTTGCCCGACATAGAGACCTTGTTCGAGCGACCTGACGTAATTGGATTTCGGTTCGGCTTGCGTGTCCGTTAGCCGGAGCGCGCCGTACTCGGTCACGACCACGTGCATGTCTTCGGCACGCTTGCCGCCGACGGTGCGGCGCATCTCCGTCTGGTACTCCACCAGTTCAGCCGCACGCTCTTCAGCCCCGAGCATCAGACGATGTGAAAAGTCGTTCGGCGCAAACGTGCGTTTAGGGAAGTTCCACGGTGCAGCGTATGAGTGAACCACAATGCCGTCATAAGGGTGCGTTGCTCCCAGTTCGTGGATAATCCGTTTAGATTCGTAACCGGCATAGACTTTAATACTTGGATCGACCTTCTTCATCTCACGGTAGTAATCAACGAAGCCGTCACGCTTTGCTCGGTAGCTCACCGTTACCTGTTTGCCTTGTGGCGGTATCGCACCCGTTTTGCCGTCGCCGAAGATGATCTGCCCTGCCTCACTGTTGATTTGGTAAACGTTTCCACCCTGCTCTACCCGGACGTCCGGGACACGCAGCCAAGCTTCGTCGTCAACAAACACGTGGTCTGATCCGGGTTCGACCGGGAAATACCTCACCTGCTTGATCTGGTTGGGTTGCCCGTCGCTCTTAGCCGCATCATCGCGGTAATCCTCCGGCAGCTTCACCGGCTGTTTCGTGAAAGCTGCCACCCCGCCGAAGCAATACTCGCGGGCGTAAGATGCTCTCTTGTCTTCGAGATTTTTGGAGGCGAGTTTCGCGGCTTCGTCCTTTTGCGCGGTCGTGATGTGCGGCAGCCAGAACTTCTGACTGGGTCCGTCCATCTCGTTAGCAATCTCGAAGTAGCGAATGTTGTATGGCTTCGGTCGGCCGTTCTTTGCTCGCACTTCAGCCCACGCCGTGCCGCCGTTCGGATTCGTGCCAGTCGGAGCATTGAGATACTCGATCAGGTCGGCAGCTTCACGGGCGTTGCTGTTGGCAATGCCGTACATGTAGACGAGCGCGTTGCCGTGCGCTTCGCTCCAGCGCGCGGCTTCGTCGATGCCAAACGTGACGCGCTCGCCTTTGCTGAAGACTTGCTGCCCGCTGATGCGGTGCATCAACCCTCGTTGCTCGACGGGTCCAATCGCCTTTTTCCACTCGAAGAAGTGTCCGGCTGTGCCAGCCGGGTAACGCAAGCTGCGAAGACCAGTTTCGTCGTAAGTTTTGTCAAAGCCCGGAAAAACACGCTTATTCGCAGGATCCCACATCCCGACGCCGTTCGCGAAGAAGCGATGGTTCGTGCCGTAGATCAGCGGTGAAACGGAGCCGCGCTGTTGTCGCGGGTCAATGCGGATCGTCGTTGTTGTTTGCGCCCCGGCCAAGGCGGGTTGGATTAACTGCGCGGCTAAAAGAATCGCGGAAAGCATGGCGGCGTGCTGGCGTTTCATAATCAATTTACTGAATCTCCTTGCAGAACAAGTGCGGCATTCTGATAGCTCGCAAGCAGCTTTTCCAGTTCAGCCTTCATCATTTTGAGCGCTGCTTGTGCGCTCGGCTCAGTGATCAGGTTCTTCATCTCGAAAGGGTCCGCTTTCAAGTTGTATAACTCATCAAATCCTTCGCGCTCGTGATAGCGGATGTACTTCCACTGCTCGGTGCGCACCGACTGCCAACCCGGAATGCGCGGCAGCTTTGTACCTTTCTCTTCGTAGAACTCCGTGAGAATCGACTTGCGCCAACCCCTTGAGCTGCCCTTCAGCAAAGGGACGAGTGAACGCCCCTGAATATCTTTCGGCACCGGCGCTCCGGCGACTTCAAGCAGCGTCGGGGCGATGTCGATGCTTAAGGCAAACTGCTCGCTCGTCGTGCCTGCCTTGATAAGTTTCGGATAGCGCATCAGCAGCGGAACGCGAATCGATTCTTCGTAAGCAAGGCGCTTCTCTCCGAGACCGTGCTCGCCCCAGAAGTAGCCGTGGTCGCTCGTGAAGATGATGAGCGTGTTGTCTAATTGCTCTGTTTCTTCGAGCGCCTTGAGTAGTCGTCCGACGCCTTCATCAAGTGCGATGAGCATTCGTAGTTGATTGCGAATCTTTTCATCATCCTGGAGAAATGTGAAGACGCCTTTGATCGCCGGTTTGCCGACGCCTTGATCCGTGGCGCTCGGCGCGCGTTTAATCGGTTGATCGGCGAACAACTGTTTATGCCGCTCGGCTGGGATGAACGGCCCATGTACCGCATTCGGCGCGAGGTAGAGGCTGAACGGTTTGGCGCGCTCGCGCTTGATGAACTCGACGGCATAATCGGTGAGAATATCGGTGGCGTAGCCTTTAACTTTCTCTTCTTTACCGTCTACATTGAGCGTCGGGTCATAACGTTCGCCTTGTCCTTTGAAGCTGATCCAGCGGTTGAAGCCGGGGCGCGGAGTATCATCTTGCCCCATGTGCCACTTGCCGATGTAAGCCGATTCGTAACCTGATTGTTGCAGCAAGCGCGGGAAGGTAATGAGCCGGTGACTGAGTTCGTGATACCGGGTGTTAACGATGATTCCATTCGTGTGCGGGTACTGACCTGTCAGGTAACTGGCGCGGCTGGGGGTGCACACGGGGATCGTCACGAAGGCGTTGCGAAACATTTTCCCTTCGCGGGCGAGGCGGTCAATGTTCGGCGTTTTAACGAACGGATGCCCCTCGCAACTGAGCGCGCCGGTTCGCAGATCATCAGCAAGAATGAAGATGATGTTGGGTCGCGCCTGCGCTACGGAAGTTGGCCTGCCCAAGACGGGCGTCAGGGACAACAGAAACAATCCGCACAGCACGAAGAGCGTGCATACCTTGTCTATCGCAATTTCTCTTTTCACATGTCCTCCAAACAGCTCAATCAAAAGTACAACTTGACGGCAAGCTGGAGGATGCGTGGGCTACCCGCATTATTGTACTCGCCGAAAAACTGACCGCCGATACGACCGGCATCAGTCGGGCGCAAGCCACGGATGTTGTCGGTGATGCGGGCACGGCTGTAGTCGTTGAAGATCACGGCGTTGCCATTCGCCGCACTTCCTATCGTGTAGCCACTTGCGTCTGCCGTGTTTGTGCTTGGTACGACGAGTGTCACGCCTGAGTTGATGCCGCTGAGCCGCACTAGATTGAAGATGTTGAAGGCCTCGAGGCGCAGTTGCAGGTAGCGGCTACGATTTTCACCGCCGAAGGGAAAGTTTTTGAACAGCGAAACGTCGTGATTGTGGTTGAAGGGACCACGTAAGTAGTTTCGTGGATAGGGTCCGATGTTGCCTACCTGCGGGATCACGAAGGCATCAGGGTTAAGTTGCATTCCGTCGGGCGCGCCCTGACGCGGATCGCCGTTGAAGCTTAAAGCCGGTGCCAGATCGTAAGAACCCGTGATGCGTTGTCCGGCGTTGACGCTGTTGATGTTGAAGCCAAGCTCGAAGGGTCCGCCGCTGCCAAACGACGAGATGCCGGAGAGTTGATAATTGTCGAAGAGCGCTCGCACGAGTGGGCTTTCGCCGAGGAAGCGACTCAAGCGCGGCAGATCGTAGACGTAGTTGGCGACAAAGACATGCGTGCGATCAAAGTCGGCGAGACGATAGTTGTAGGCGCGCGTGTTGTAAGGATTAGTACCTTCAAAATCTTCATCGCCGGTGACCATCGTCTTCGACCAGGTGTAAGCGATGCCGAAGGTCAAGCCGCTCGTGAAGCGGCGTTTTACTGATGCTTGCAGCGCGTGGTAATTCGACGATCCGACAAACTCGCGGAAGTTGATCGCGCCATAGCCTCGATTCGGGCGCAGAAAGTTGGCTGGCAAAGCATACTGCCCGCTGAAATTGAAGCCCGCGTCGATATAAGCCTGCGGGAGATTAGCTTCGCGGTTAGGATTGGTTGGGTCTAACCTCAACAATGTCGGGTCTTGGTTCTCGCGGCGGAAGGTCGCGTAGTACGGCACGGCATTGATGTTGCGCGATTGCACGAGGTGACGACCGAGCGTGCCGACGTAAGCCACGTCAACGACCGTACCGAAGCCGACGTTGCGTTGCACGCCGAGACTATAGCTGTAAACGTTCGGGATTTTGCCGTCACGCGCGTACCCCTGAACGCCGGTCGGGCCAATCGCGCCGCTCGCGCTGCTTAAATCTGAGAGTTGCCCGTAGAAGAGTTGCGGTTGCCGCACCGTCAGCGGATTAGCGACCTGCGGGACGACGTTGTATTGCAGACGGTCATATGAGATGCCGAAGCCGCCGCGCACAACCGTGCTGCCATCGCCGAGCAGGTCAATCGCAAAGCCCAAGCGCGGCCCAATTTGCAAGCCACGAGTGTCGAAGCCGCCTCGCGGATAACCGTTGTTTTCCAGTCCGAGCCCGTTGAGGGAGTCGCCTGAGCCGGGCACCAATAATCCGATAAAGGCGGATGGCAGCGTGTTTGTTGCGGTTAAGTTAACCGGACGGTTGGCGGGATCAACAGCGCGGCGCGCCGTGCCAACCAGCACCGGGGTGTAGAGTCGCGGCGCATGAGCAGCATTGAAGAGTTCCGGGCTGAAGACTGCACCCCGCCCCTCGACATCAAACTGCGGCGGCAGATAAGAGAGCCGCAAGCCCAGATCGAGCGTCAGCCGGCGTGTCACCTTCCAGGTGTCCTGCACGTACGTTTCGATGTTGTTGTAGCGCGACCCGCTCACCAGCGCCGTGTCGGCTTGCTGGAATGTGTTGTAGATGCCGAGCAGGGCGTTCGCAAACGGATGCCCGGTGTTCAGCGGATTGTTGGCATCACTGGTGAAGTTGATATTGCTGTTCGTTGGTTGCCCACCCTGCCCCTTAAAGGTTCCGCGCTGAAAGAAGAAGCCAGCCTTGATGATGTGATTACCGGCGACTTTCGTTAGATTGTCGGTGAAGTTGTAGATGTGACTGTCGAAGAGACGCGGCAACGGCAGGATCGCCGTCGTCGGAAAAGTTTGATTCGTGATGCCGCCGTAGGTATACGTCGGGATTAGCTCTGAGCCGAGCGCGCCGGAGAAGAGCAACGGAGAGGTGATGTTTCTGGCGGCGCGCGTTGCCAAGTTGTCTTCGGCATCAGAGATTGCTAACTGACGGCTTGGCCCGAAGATGAATTCATTCGTCAATGTGGGAGTGAAAGTGTGCAGCAGCGTGAACGCCGCATTAAAGGAGTCGCGCCGGTTGACGTAATCGAATAAAGGGAAGTTGAAAGTAACGTTAGCGAAGCCGCCGTATGGCGCATCCTGCCGATCAGGGTTGTTGAGGTAACGACCCGTGATGCGCGTCCGGTCGCTCAAGTTGTAGTCGATGCGGATGATGTCTTCGCGGCGCGGAAACTCCTGCGAGATTTGTGAGCTGTAGTTGTACTGTAAGCCGCCAACCGTCGTGTTCGGCAGCGGATAGATATTAAGAGTTGCTTGCCCGTCGCGGAAGAAGCGCGCCGGGTCGATCACGTTGACGCGACCCTGGTAAGTAAAACATCCAGTCTGGTTCGTCGCGCTGCATGGCAATCGCTGACCATTGGCGCCCACCTTCAACGGGTCGCCGATGAAAATGCGGTTGCCATTGCCGTCAGTCGTCTGCGAGAAATCGCCGTTACGCTCGGCGGCGGTCGGGACGCGCAAATTACGCGCGTTATTCGGCCGGAGTTGTTGGTAGAACTCTTGATTATAGAAAAAGAACAACTTGCTTTTGCCGTTAAAGAGTACAGGACCGCCTTCGCCGAAACGCGGTAGCACTACCGGCCCACTAAAATCGTAGCCAAAAGAATCGTAGCGGTAGAGTTGGCGCGGGCGGCCGTTGGCGTTGTCGAAAAATCCATTGGCGTTCAAGCTGTCATGTCGACGAAAGAAGCGTGCGCCGCCGTGATACTGATTGCCGCCGCTTCTGGTTCTGAATTGAATTTGACCACCCGCCGCCTTGCCGTACTCGGCTTGGTAGTTCGACGTGAGAACTTTAACTTCTTCGACCGCGTCCGGGTTGATCGTCACTTGCAGTTGATTGTTCGAGCCGGTGTTGACGTTCGACGAGCCGTCAATCGTGATCTCGGTTTGGTTGCCGCGCGTGCCGTTGATATGAAAATCATCAACGCCGCCGGGACCGGAAACGTTGCTGGCGTTGCCGGTGATGCCGGGAATAGTTCTGAGCAGCCCGAGCACATTGCGCCCGTTCAACGCCAAATCTTTGAGTTGCGTTTTAGTGACCAGGTCAGACCGCTCGCCGGATTCACTTTGTATCTGCAACTGTCCGGCGTCGGCTTGCACTGTTATCGTCTCGCCGACAGCGCCAACCTTCAACTCGATATTCAGTGCCTGACTATCGCCGGTGCTTAAGACCACGTTGCTCATCTCGACTGGAGCAAATCCATCGCGTTGGGCCCTGACAATATAAGTACCGGGCGGAAGCGGCGGAAACGTATAACTGCCGTCATCCGTGGTCGTGGCTTGGCGTGTCAAACCTGTGCTTGGATCCATCGCCGTGATTTCAGCGCCGGGTACGGCAGCGCCATTCTGATCCATCACCGCTCCACCCAATGTTGCCGTTGATGATTGCGCGTAGATAAGAGACATCTTCAAGGTGATGACAATGAAAATGATTATCAAAAACGGCATAATGCGCATAGATTTATAAGCAAAGATGCTCATTGAGATACTCCTTAACAAAGTTGCGGCGGTGAACTATTGGATCGAAAGCCAAT
>JALZJL010000031.1 GCA_030859785.1 Acidobacteriota bacterium | reverse complement strand
TTAGGACTTACGCAAAAAGCTAAGATGTAGATAATGGCAGCATGATTTCTGCCAACAAACGAGCGACGCGACTTGATTACTGCCAATATTTGCTCAGTAGCCAAATCAATTACACGCTCACGAACTTTGCTGATCATAGCCAGCAGTACAGTCATGACCAACTCAATCGTTACTTGCGTGGCGACAAACTGACGCCGCGCTTACTGTGGGAACAGGTCAAAAACTCGATAGTAACTTCACCGGATGGGTACTTACTCTTTGACGACACGGTGGCTGATAAGAACTATTCGTTTGCCATTGAACTCGTGCGTCGCCAGTACAGCGGCAATGCTCACGCCATTATCAAAGGGATCGGCATCGTGACCTGCGTGTATGTCAATCCAAAGACCGAACAGTTCTGGCTCATTGATTACCGCATCTTTGACAAAGATGGCGATGGCCTGACTAAACTTGACCACATGCGCCAGATGTTCGACCACACCCGTGAGCATAAGCAAGTGCCGTTTCGCACGGTGCTGATGGACTCTTGGTACGCCACACGCCCCTTGATGCTGCACATTGAGCGCGCGGGCAAGTTGTTTTACTGCCCGCTCAAAGCTAACCGGCAAGTCAACGAAGGCGACGCTCACCACATCCACTACCAGCGAGTAGACTCACTCTCGTGGAGCGCCGAGGAACAACTTCACGGCAAGAGCATCCATGTCAAAGATTTCCCTAAAGGGCATCGCCTACAACTGTTCCGGTTAGTGTTCTCAACCGAGCGCACGGATTATGTCGTGACCAACGACACGGCTCAAGACTCGACGATTGACACGCAACAGGTGTGTGCCGTTCGTTGGAAGATTGAGCAGTTGCACAGAGAAGCCAAACAAATCACCGGCTTGGAATCGTGCCAGTGTCGCAAAGCACGCATCCAGCGCAATCATATTGCGTGCTCTTTGCTGGTCTGGTTAAGGCTCAAAGAACTGGCGTATGAAACTAAACGCACGGTCTATCAAATCAAGTACGGGCAGTTATCAGAATATCTGATTCAGCAACTGAAATCCCCGCTGGTTAAGATGGCTCTTGCGTAAGTCCTAAACATCATCGAATAACATCCTCATCTCCGGTTACAGTATGCCTAAACTTTTCATCACGGGCGGCGCGGGTTTTATTGGTTCCGCTTTCATCCGTTTGGTGCTCGCCGAAACTTCCGATATCCGGATACTCAATTACGACGCCCTGACGTATGCCGGGAATATGGATAACCTGGCCGGCGTCGACGAGGGCAGGCATCGCTTTGTGCGCGGCGACATCACTGACCGCGAGGCGGTGCGTGCCGCGCTAGACGAGGGCACGGATGCAATCATCAACTTTGCCGCCGAGTCGCACGTCGACCGCAGCATCGCTTCGGCGGATGAATTCTTACGCACCAATATTTTGGGTACGCAGGTGCTGCTCGACGCGGCCCGCGAAAAGGGCGTCCGCCGGTTTGTGCAGATTTCGACCGATGAGGTGATGGGCAGTCTGCCGGAGGGCGAGGACGCTTTCTTCACCGAAGAATCTCCGTTCGCGCCGAATAGTCCGTACGCCGCATCGAAGGCTGCCGCCGAACATCTGGTGCGCGCCGCGCATCACACGTTTAAGCTCGATACCGTCGTCACACGCTGCGGAAATAACTACGGCCCGCGCCAATTTCCCGAAAAGTTTCTGCCGCTGATGCTCTCCAATGCGATCAACGACGAGCCGATTCCGGTCTACGGCGATGGACGCAACGTGCGCGACTGGATTTATGTCGAAGACCACTGTCGCGCGATTCTGATGGCGATGCAGAAAGGACGCGCCGGCGAGACATATAGCATCGGGGCGCGCAACGAGCGGCGCAATATTGAGGTCGCCGAATCAGTTTTGAAATCGCTTGGCAAGAATCCACGCGCGCTGATCCGGTTCGTCAAAGACCGTCTCGGCCACGACCGTCGGTACGCGATTGACCCGACTAAGGTTGAGACCGAACTCGGTTGGCGTCCGGTCGAAACCTGGGAGAGCGGGCTGGCAAAAACCATCTGCTGGTACACTGATAACAGCGAGTGGGTCGCGCGCGCACGTAGCGGCGAGTATCGCGAATTCTACGCGCGGCAGTATGGGACGGAGGTCTGAACGGTAATGAGGATTTTAGTGGCGGGCGCGGGTGGGATGGTCGGTCGCGCCGTCGCTGCGCACTGTGCCGCGCGCGGCGATGAGGTGTCCGCGTACGGCCGTCAAAATCTGGACATTACCGACCGCGCCGCCGTGCAGATAGTGCTCGACCGCGAGCGCCCGGAAGTGGTCATCAACTGCGCGGCGTGGACGAACGTCGATGGGTGCGAACTCGATCCGGTCGGTGCTTACGAAGCCAACGCGCGCGGCGTCGAGATGCTCGCGTGTGCGTGCCGTGTCGCCGGCGCGATGTTCGTCACGATCTCTACCGACTACGTTTTCGACGGTCGCAAGGAAGGCTTCTACACACAACGCGACGACCCTCATCCAATCAGCACTTACGGGATTTCCAAACTCTGCGGCGAGCGTGCCGCGCAGGCCGCTCACGCGCGCACCGCAGTCGTCCGTACGGGCTGGATTTTCGGCCACGGCGGGAAAAACTTTCTCGCCACCGTGATCGAGCGAGCGCGGCGGGGCGAGCGCCTCACGGCCATCGAAGATATGTACGGGACACCGACCTACGCGGATGATTTGGCGGCGCGACTGCGCGACCTCGCTGAGCTTGATCTGCCGGGCGTGTATCACATCGTTAACAGTGGGGCGGGCGCAAGCTTCGCCGAGTTCGCGCGCGTCGCCGTCGCCGTCGCCGGGTGCGAAGGGGTCAAGGTCGATGGCATCCGCGCCGATACGCTAAACAGGCCGGCGCCGCGACCGCGCAATTCGCGCCTGCGCTGCCTGGTGTCGGAAGCTGTCGGGCTGGCGCCGCTAGCTGATTGGCGCGACGCGCTCAGAGAGTTTGCCGCCCGTCAGTAGTCATATTTGGCGGCGAAGAGAATGATGCCGACGCCCGGGCGACTTGTCTCAATTGCTGTGTCTGCTATCATACGGGGCCGTCGCACACGTCAGCCCCCGGAACAGTTTTGCCTTCAGGAACGAAAGAACTAATGTCCCAAGATAATCGTTTGATGCCGCTCTCGTCCGAGTCACTCGACCGCCCGCTCCGCGACCTGGCATATTCAGCACCAGCGCCGGCTGCCGCGGCCCCCGCCCATCAGTCCGCCGAAATCCATCTACGCGATTACGTCGCGTTGGTGATGAAACGCAAGTGGCTGATCCTCAGTCTGGCGGTGGTAGTCACGTCGCTGGTCGCGATTCAGATGTACCGCCTGCCGTCGATCTACGAAGCGACGACGACCATTCAGATCGAGCAGCGGAATAGGAGCGTCTTACAGTCGAGAGATTTAGTCATCAACGCGCCGAGCGACCCCGCTTACTGGAGCACGCAACTCAAGCTCATTGAAAACCCGGAGTTGGCGCGGCAGGTCATCTTAACGCTCGATCTGCAAAACAATCCGGCGTTTCTTGGTGGACAGAGCAGGAGTTTCCTGTCGGCTCTGCGTCGCGCCTTCCGAGGTGAGCGACCCCCGCCCCAGATGGAGGCCGGAGTTCCGGTGCTCAGCGAAGGCGAGTTGGACTTCGGTGAGAAGCTGTCGGTTGAACAACTGGAGCGGTTGGAGCCGTATGAAGATACCTTACGCGCTAACCTCGTCGTCGATCCCACAGAGAAGACCAGTCTGGTCGACATCCGTTACCAACACCCGAATCCAGAGATTGCGATGAGAGTCGCCGATGCGCTGGCTGCCGTCTTCATTCTCAGAGACAACGTGCGCGAAACGCAGGGCACGACCAAAGCGGCGGAGGCGCTCGCCCGAGAAATCGCCGACCTGCAAACCAAGATCAGAGAGAATGAAGCGGCGCGACTCAGCTACATGATCGGCAGCAACTTGCCGCTCAACGAAGCAAAGGGGCAAAATCTGACCGCCGAGCGCCTCGGCATGCTGAGTTCACAACTGCTGACGGCTGAGAACGAATTGAAAAATTTTACCGCCGCTTTCAAGGCGGCGCAGACCACAATGGACACCAAAGACATCTGGTCGATTCCCGAAGTGGTCGAGAGCAAAAGCGTTCAGCGGCTACGTGATAAGATCGGTGATTTGGAAGAGAGGCGCTCGGCGCTGATGGTGCAGTACACCGCCGAGTGGCCCGAAGTGAAGAAGGTCGACGAGCAGATTGCACGGCTCAAGCAGGACCTCGACAAGACCCCGCGCGAAATCGTGAACTCGATCCGGGCGCGCTACGAGGCGTCCATCGATAAGGTCAACAAGTTGCGGCAGGAGTACAGCCGGGAACTCGGTGCCGCCAACCAGATGAGCATCGCCGAAATGGGGATGAGCAACCTCAACCAGCAACTCGAAACCAACAAACAGTTCTACAACACGCTCTACCAGAAACAGAAGGAATTACAAATCACGTCGAGTGATCGCTCAAACAATGTTTCGGTGTCGACGCCGGCCCGCATGCCGCGGTCGCCAATCGGGCCGCAGCGTGGGCGCAACATCCTGATCGCCTTTATCCTCTCGCTCGGCGCCGGGGTCGGATTAGCATTCCTGCTCGACTACCTCGATGACACGTTGAATACGGTCGAAGACGTGGATCGTCACTTACAGTTGCCGACGCTCGCGCTGATCCCGGCCCCGCGCGCCGCGCGCCTGACGCTCCGCGGCAAGACTGCTGCTGCTGCGCTTGCGACGAAGGGAGCGGCCAGCGAGGTGACGGCGCTCGCGTTGATCGAAGATGTTCGCTCGCCGGTCGCGGAGGCGTACCGTCACCTGCGCACGTCACTGTTGCTGTCCACCGCCGGACAGCCGCCAAAGACGATGCTGGTCACGTCAAGCCAGCCGTCGGAAGGCAAAACGACGACGGCGGTCAATACGGCGATGATGCTGGCGCAGACCGGCGTCGAAGTCCTGATCGTCGATTGCGATTTGCGCCGTCCGCGTATCCACGCACACTTCGCTCTGCCCAACACGCGCGGCGTCACTAACTATCTGTCCGGCGAATCGAACCTCGACGAGTTGATTCAAACCTGCGACAAGGTGCCGAATCTGAAGGTGCTGACGTCGGGGCGGATTCCGCCGAGCGCCGCGGAGTTACTGGGTTCAAGCGAGATGCAGCGACTGCTACAGGAATTGAGTGGGCGCTTTAATCACATCGTCATCGACTCGCCGCCGACCATCTCGTTCACAGATGCATCGATCCTTTCGACGCTGGTCGACGGCGTCATCCTGGTGGTGCATGGCGGCCGTAGCTCTCGCGGCGTGGTGCGCCGTGCCAAGCAGCAACTGCACGACGTCGGGGCGCACATCTTCGGCATCGTCCTCAATAACGTCAAAGCCGAGTCGAGCGATTACTACTACAACAACTACTATTCGGGTTACTACGCGGACGAGGAGGAGACGGCGGCGGACGAGGTGGGCGCTGAGCGGCGCGGGGCAAGTTGATGCGGGGCCAGTTCTGTTCCATCGCCGATGATGTAAGGCTGGGCCGCGACGTGCAAATTCATAACTTCGTCAACCTCTACGGCTGCGAGATTGGCGACGAGACGCGCGTCGGTACGTTCGTCGAAATCCAGCGCGGCGCGCGTGTCGGGCGACGCTGCAAAATATCAAGCCACACATTTATCTGCGAGGGCGTGACCATCGAGGATGAAGTCTTCATCGGTCACGGCGTCCAGTTTGTCAACGACCGGTTTCCGCGCGCGACCCGACCCGACGGCTCGCCGCAGACCGCCGCCGACTGGGTGGTTGAACCGACCATCGTGCGACGCGGAGCGTCCATCGGCACCGGCGCAACCATCCTCTGCGGGCTGCAAATCGGCGAGCGCGCGATTGTCGGGGCCGGCGCGGTCGTCACGAAAAGCGTCTCGGCGGACACGGTCGTCGCAGGCAACCCCGCGAGAATCATTGCGGATTGCGGATTGCGAATTGCGGATTGAAAGGCGGGATGTTCGTCGCAAACTCGTGTTCGATAGTTTTTTGAGAGAGAGGGCATCATGAATGCCTAGGAGACGAAGAAACGGACACGCGCGTTCGCTCTCAGAATCATCCGTCTCGTGGAAGCATTGCCGAAGACGCGGACGGCAGAAGTGATTGGTAAGCAGCTATTGAGATGTGGCACGTCGGTGGGCGCGAACTACCGAGCCGCGTGCAGAGCAAAGTCACCGGCTGATTTCATTGCGAAGATGGGTATTGTAGAAGAGGAAGCCGACGAAACGATTTACTGGATTGAGCTACTCATCGAGTCCGAGCAGATAAACAACGAGCGCGTCAACGGCCTACTCGAAGAAGCCAACCAAATTGTCGCCATCGTCGTTTCGTCTATCAACACAGCGCGCGGGCGCAGCCGGTAAACAAATGCCCCAATCCGCAATCCGCAATCCGCAATCCGCAATCCGCAACGTTCCTTTCGTTGATCTGCAAATTCAGTACAGGCAAATTAAGTCCGAGATTGATGGCGCAATTGGGCGCGTGCTGGATAGCTCCGCGTTCGTCCTGGGCCGCGAGGTCGAGGCGTTCGAGGCGGCGTTCGCCGAGTATGTCGGGGCGAAGTTCTGTGTCGGTTTAAACAGCGGCACGGCGGCCATTCAACTGGCGATGACGGCCTGCGGCGTCGGGGCGGGCGACGAGGTGATCGTCCCGGCGAACAGCTTCTTCGCCACTGCCGAGGGCGTCTCGACCGCCGGGGCGAAGCCGGTCTTCGTCGACGCCGATCCGGTCTCATACGCGATTGACGCCGCGAAGATTGAAGCCGCGATCACAACGCGCACGCGCGCCATCATGCCGGTGCATCTCTACGGGCAGGCCGCCGACCTCGATTCGGTTTTTGAAATCGCGGCGCGACACGACCTGCTGGTGATTGAAGATGCCGCGCAGGCGCACGGCAGTCTGTACAAAGGACGGAGAGTCGGCGCGGTCGGCGCGGCGGGCTGCTTCAGCTTCTATCCCGGAAAAAATCTCGGCGCATACGGCGAAGGGGGCGCGGTCTTAACCGACGACGCGGAGGTCGCTCGCCGCGTGCGTCTGTTGCGTGACCACGGCTCGGAACAGAAGTACCGGCACGATGTCGTCGGCTACAACTTTCGGCTCGAAGGCATCCAGGGAGCGGTGCTCGGCGTGAAGCTGAAGCATCTTGATCGCTGGAATGATCTGCGTCGCGCACACGCCGCACGCTACGCGGAGTTGCTCGGCGAGGTGGCCGAAAGCGGCGCGCTTATGTTGCCGCGCGAGATGCCGTACGCACACCACATCTACCATCTCTACGTCGTACAGGTCGACGGGCGCGACGCACTCCAGCAGGCGCTCAGTGCGGCGGGCGTGCAGACCGGCATTCACTATCCCGTCCCGATTCATCTGCAACCCGCATATGCCACGCACGGACACAGCGCTGGTGACTTCCCGGAAACCGAGCGCCAGGCGGGTCGCGTGCTCTCGCTTCCGATGTTCCCGGAACTGACTGACGCGCAAATCTCTTACGTGGCCGAACAGATCACGCGGCAGATGTTATAGCCTTCAAGCAACAGCATGAGCCACGAATGACACCAATGTCACGAATGAAATATCTGACCGGAAAGGCATGTCACAGCACCATCGCTCTCGTTGTTGCCCCGCGTGACTCGGCTGCCGATAAATTGATTCGTGCGATTCGTGTCACGCGTGGCTGATTCGTTTTAATGATGAGCAAGGTAACCACCATCGGCGTGATCGGCTGCGGCTACTGGGGGCCGAATCTGCTGCGCAACTTTGCCGAGAACGAGGCGGCGGAGTTGCGCTGGGTGTGCGACGTGGACGCGCCGCGCCTCGCAATGATGAAGCGTCGCTATCCGTTCGTTGAAACGTCGTCCGACTACACGCGCCTGCTCTCTGACGACCATCTTGACGCGGTCGTGATCGCGACGCCCGTCGCCACTCACTATCGTTTTGCGTCCGAAGCACTGCGGGCGGGCAAGCAGGTGCTCGTCGAAAAACCTTTCACAGCGAGCGTCCGCGAGGCCGAGGAATTGAACGAACTGGCGGAGCGCGGCGGCCTGACGCTGATGGTCGATCACACATTTGTGTACACCGGCGCAGTGCGCAAAATCAAAGAGATAGTTGAGAGCGGCGAACTTGGCGAACTGCTTTATTTCGATTCGACGCGCATCAACCTCGGCCTCTTTCAACAGGACTTGAACGTCGTCTGGGACCTTGCCCCGCACGACTTGTCGATCATGGACTTTATTATCGACCATCAGCCCGAAGCCGTGACCGCGACCGGCAGTTGTCACATCAAGCAGGGCATCGAAAATATCGCCTACGTGATGCTCCGCTTTGCCGACGAATTTATCGCGCACTTCCATTTCAACTGGCTGTCGCCAGTCAAGATTCGCCGCACGCTGCTCGCCGGCAGCCGGAAGATGGTTGTCTATGATGACATTGAGCCGACCGAAAAGGTGCGTGTCTATGATAAGGGCGTGACGACCAGCCCCGACACCAGCCTGAGCGTCGACAAAGAAACGGCCTACCGCACGCTGGTCAGCTACCGGACGGGCGACGTGTGGGTGCCGAAACTCGACTCGACCGAGGCGTTGCGCCATGTCTGCCAGGAGTTTCTCGACGCAATTACCAAGCGCCGTCCGCCGCTGACCGATGGTCGCTCCGGCGCGCGTGTCGTCCGGCTGCTCGAAGCGGCGCAGACATCAATCAACCGGGGCGGACAATCGGTTAAGCTTTAGATGGCGGAGACCTGGCAAGTTGTTTTCCGCCACGAAGTGGCGCGATTCAATAGCCCGGCGCATCGCGCCGGGTCGCGCGTCATAGAATCGTCCAAGCCCTGAAAGGGCGAAATTAATTTGTCACCCTTTCAAGGATTTGGAGGAACATCGCACTTGATATCCAGCGCGATGCGCTGGGCTATCGAATGCCGCTCCTTCGGAGCTAAGGCGAATGCCCGTTGATTTGTGTAGATACCAATGGATGAATTGCTCTCGCTATTTTCAAACGCCCCTGACGGGGCAGAATAGAGTTACAAATTGGGTCTTGATGACGCCACATAAGTGGAGACATGTAGATGAGCAAGAGAGCATTGATTACCGGCATCACCGGACAGGATGGCAGTTACCTGGCGGAGCATCTGCTGGCGCTTGGATACGAGGTTCACGGACTGGTGCGGCGCGTTGCGCTGGAGGCCCCGGACGGACGGTTCCACCGTATCGCTCACCTGCTCGACCGCCTTCAACTCCACGCCGCAAGTCTGGAAAGCTACCCGAGCATTTTTCACATCGTCAGCCGGCACGACTTCGACGAGTGTTATCACCTCGCCGCGCAGAGTTTCGTCGCGGAGAGTTTCGCCGACGGCTTCTCGACGATGAACACGAACATCAACGGCACACACTACATGCTGGCCGCGTTGCGCGAGTTGCGCCCCAAGTGCCGCTTCTACTTCGCCGGCTCGTCCGAAATGTTCGGCAAAGTTAGAGAGACGCCGCAACGCGAGACGACGCCGTTTCACCCGCGCTCGCCTTACGGCATCAGCAAGGTCGCCGGCTTCGACCTGACACGCAACTACCGCGAGGCCTACGGCATGTTCTGCGCGAGCGGTATCCTGTTCAACCACGAAGGGCCGCGCCGCGGATTCGAGTTTGTGACGCGCAAAATCACCAGCGCCGTCGCGCGCATCAAGCACGGGCAGGCGTCAGAGTTGCGGCTGGGTAACCTCGATGCACAGCGTGATTGGGGGCACGCCGCCGACTATGTGCGCGCGATGCACCTGATGCTTCAGCAGTCCGCGCCGGATGATTACGTGGTGGCGACCGGCGAGGCGCACTCGGTGCGTGACTTCTGCGAACGCGCGTTCGCCGAAGCGGACTTGGACTACCGCGATTTCGTCAGCATCGATGAGCGGTTCACGCGCCCGGCGGAGGTCGATCTGTTAGTCGGTGATTCAACGAAGGCCCGCGCGGTGCTCGGCTGGCAACCAAACTACACGTTCCCGGAGTTGGTCAGCGAAATGGTGCAAGCTGATATGGAAGCGGTGGGGCGGTCTGCGGGTAACCAGGTGGCCGGCTTCGCAAAAGCATGATGCCTTTGAATGGTCAGCGGTCTTTTGTGCTGGACAGCTTTCATTTATATTATTATTATCGTCCCAGATATTTCGAGAATCGATTCGAAAATCGAGTAGAGCCTCAACACAACGCAAACGCAG
Source organism: Acidobacteriota bacterium (assembly GCA_030859785.1). Classification (GTDB taxonomy): domain Bacteria; phylum Acidobacteriota; class Blastocatellia; order Pyrinomonadales; family Pyrinomonadaceae; genus JACDEG01. Next base: position 4,589 of record JALZJL010000031.1, on the reverse strand, counting down.
TCCAACCCTCATCTCTTAAGCCCCAAAGTCGATAACTATAGATTTCAAGAAAACAGTTTAGACAGGATTAACAAGATTGACAGGATGTAACACCGGCACGGGCAATCCGGCCTGCTTTGTTGCGACATCCTTTCGTTGATCCTGTGATCCCGTCTCCAAAAATTTTCTCGAAAGCGATACACCTCTAAAGCCGCTCAGTCTTCCCTCACAGCCGGCTTGAGAAGGATGTACAGGCGCCCTGCGCGGGTGTCGCAACAAACAAGTCAGAGAAACACTCCACCTTGAACCGATGGATTGTATGCGCAAGCGTTGATCCTCGAAGAAGTTGTTTCAAACATGACCACGAAGAAACCGATGCTAACCGAGTCGAAGAAGACCAAACTCGTTCCACACGTAGAGGCGGATGCAACCGCTAAAAAAACCGATGTTGAAAAAGCTGACGAACCGTTGCTGGAGCAAGCTTCGGGCAACTCTCCTCGTCGGCTTCAGTCCGAGCCTGCCATCACCATAGACCGCGTAGCAGCGGGGCAGAACGGAAAGGAACCGTTTCCGGTGGTCGGTATCGGAGCCTCAGCCGGCGGACTGGAAGCGTTCACGCAGTTGCTCGAACATCTCCCGCTCGATACTGGTATGGCTTTTGTCCTCGTTCAGCACCTCGATCCGAACCATGAGAGCCTTCTGACCGAACTGCTTACCAGAACCACGAGGATGCCTGTCAGCGAGGTCACAGATGGTACACGCGTCGAACCCGATCATGTCTATGTCATTCCGCCGAATACCAACATGGCGATTGTCGGGAGCGTGCTGCAACTCCAATCTCGTCAGAAGACGAGTGGGCAACATCTGCCGATTAACTATTTCCTGCTTTCGCTGGCGGAAGATCGAAGCAGCCGCGCCATCGGAGTGATTTTGTCGGGAACCGCTTCCGACGGCACGCTCGGATTGGAAGCAATTAAAGCCGAGGGCGGAATCGCGTTTGCTCAAGACCCGAAGTCCGCGAAGCACGACAGTATGCCGCAGAGCGCCGTTGACTCCGGGTGCATGGACTTTGTTCTTACTCCCGAAAACATCGCTCAAGAGATTGCGCGAATCAGCCGCCATCCTTACGTGGCCTCCGGCGCTGTGGTGGTCGCCGAAGTCGCTCCGCCTGTTGTCCGCGTCGTCGAAGCGGAAGTTCAACCGGAAGGCGCAGACAGCTTCGACCAAATCATGCTGCTGCTCCAAAAGTCCACCGGCGTCGACTTCAGCCTATACAAATCCAACACCCTACACCGGCGCATCATGCGGCGCGTGGTTCTGAATAAACTGGAGGGGGTGGAGGATTACGCCCGGTATCTGGGCGAGAACGCGGCAGAAGTGACGAACCTGTATCAAGACATCCTGATCAACGTGACCAAGTTCTTCCGCCACCCGGAAACGTTCGTCGTCTTAAAGGAAAAAATCTTTCCTCGGTTGATCGAGCAGCGCACGTCGGACGAGCCGCTGAGAATCTGGGTGTTGGGGTGCTCGACAGGCGAGGAAGCTTACTCCATCGCTATCGCTTTCACTGAGTTTGCAGGAGAACAGACCGACCATCTCCCGATTCAGATTTTCGCCACCGACCTCAACGAGACGGGCATCGTCAAAGCGCGCGTCGGTCTCTATCCGAAGAACATTACGCATGATGTTTCGCTGGAGCGCCTGCGCCGTTTCTTTACGGAAGCGGACGGCGGCTACCAGATCAGCAAGCCGCTACGGGATATGTGTGTTTTCGCTCGGCAGAACGTCATCGCCGATCCGCCTTTCTCCAAGATGGATTTAATCAGTTGCCGCAATCTGCTGATCTATCTTGACCCGGTGTTGCAGAAACAGGTGATGCCGCTACTCCATTACGCCCTCCAGCCGACCGGCTTTCTCTGGCTGGGGTCTTCGGAGTCAACCGGCTCGTCCGCTAATCTGTTTATGCCGGTCGACAAGAAGCACCGGTTCTACTCTAAGAAAACGGCACCGGCGCGTCATTACTTTAGCTTTCCGAACCGCAATCATATGCAGAACAAAATCGATTCTGCCCCGAAAACGGCGAGCGTGCCGGTCAACTCCGCCAATGGTGGATACGACGTGCGGCGGGAAGCCGACCAATTCATGCTCGAACGTTACGCCCCGGCGAGCATCGTGATTAACGAGGAGATGGAAGTTTTGCAACTTCGTGGGGACAGCGCTCCTTACCTTGAGCAATCGAACGGCAAGCCGACCCGCAATCTGCTGAAGTTGGCGCGCGAAGACTTGCTGGTCGAATTGCGCGCCAGCATCCACAAGGCGCAACAGGGTGAGAGTTCGATCACAAGAGAGAATTTGCGAATTAAATATGATGGAGAGTTCAGGGATGTCAAAGTGGAGGTGATCCCGCTCAATCATCATCCGGCGCGGGAACATCATTTTCTGATTTTGTTCGATACCGCCGCGCCGGAGACGGACGGAACCGGAGGCAGCAAGCAGCAGGCACAAGGCGGGAGGCAAAAATCGGAAGAGCATCAGGTGCCGCGGTTGAAACAGGAGTTGGCCGCTGCGCGCGCTCACTTGCAATCGGTAATCGAAGAGCATGAAACGGTGATCGAGGAACTTCAATCCGCGAGCGAGGAAGTTCAATCGAGCAACGAAGAGTTTCAGAGCATCAATGAGGAAATGGAAACCGCCAAAGAAGAGCTTGAGTCGAGCAATGAAGAATTAACTTCGCTCAACCAGGAACTGCAAAACCGCAACCTCGAATTGGGATGGCTCAATAGCGACCTGACGAATTTGCTGAGCAGTGTCCAGATGCCGATCCTAATGCTGGACCACGACCTCCGCATCCGCCGGTTCACGCCGACAGCAGAGAAGGTGCTGAATTTGATTGCCACTGACATCGGGCGACCCATCAGCGACATCAAGCCCAACATCAACGTTCCTGACTTGACGCAGTTGATTGAAGAGGCGATCAGCAATGTCAGCGTTTTAGAGCGCGAGATACAGGACACGGACGGGCGCTGGTTTTCGATGCAGATTCGACCTTACAAAACTCTCGAAAACAAGATTGACGGCGCAGTGCTCGTGCTGGTTGACATCGACGCGCTCAAACAAAGCGAGACGCAGATCAGAGAATCGCGCGATTACGCCGCGAGCATCATCGAGACGGTGCGTGAGCCGCTCGTCATCCTCGACGCAGATTTGCGCGTGCAGACGGCGGGCCGCTGTTTCTATGAAACTTTCAAGGTCACACCTGAAGAGACAGAGAACCGATTCATTTACGATGTTGGCAACGGTCAGTGGAACATCCCCGAACTGCGGATGCTGCTCAAAGACATCGTGCCCGCGCATAATCAATTCAAAGACTTTGAGGTTGAACACGAGTTCGAGCGCATCGGGCGCAAGGTCATGCTGCTCAGTGCCAGCGAAATTCACCAGGATGTTGATCGGAGACGGTTAATCCTGCTCGCCATCAAGGACATTACCGAGCGCAAGCAGTCAGAGATGATGCTGCGTAAAAGTGAGGAATTCAGTCGGAGAATTCTTGAGTCGAGTGCCGAATGCATCAAGGTCTTAGACCTTAATGGTAATCTCGTCTCGATGAACCAGCCCGGCATGTGCTTGATGGAGATTGATGACTTCGGAGAGTTTGCCGGACGGAGCTGGACTGATTTGTGGAGTAGCAGCGACTCACACGAAGACGCGCGCCGCGCGGTCGAGGCGGCGAAGCAGGGGGAGACGAGTAACTTTCGCGGCTACGCTGACACGGCGAAAGGCACGCCCAAGTATTGGGACGTCATCGTCTCGCCGATTCTTGATGGGGTCGACAAGCCGGTGCAATTATTGTCGGTTTCGCGCGACGTCACCGCGTACAAGCGAGCTGAGGAAGAATTGCAGACTTCCGAACTTCGTTATCGACGACTCTTTGAAAGCGCACACGACGGAATACTTATCCTCGATAACGTCGCTCGAAAAATCACCGACGCGAACCCATTCATGACGGAATTGCTGGGCTACACGCACGACGAACTCCTCGGTAAGGAACTTTGGGAAATCGGTTTGATGAAGGATGCGGAAGCCAGCCTCGACGCTTTTCAAGAATTGCAGGAGAAAGGTTATATCCGCTACGAAGATTTACCGCTCGAAACCACAGACGGAAAGCGCCGGGAAGTGGAGTTTGTCAGCAACGTCTATCGAGAGAACGGCCATGAGGTCATTCAATGCAACATTCGTGACATCACCGAGCGCAAGCAAATTGAAAGAGAGCGCGACCGTTTCTTCACGCTCTCGATGGACATGCTGTGTATAGCCAACCTCGATGGCTTCTTCCAACGGGTTAACCCGGCATTTGAAAGATTACTGGGTTACACAGCAGAGGAATTTCTTTTTAACCCGATCTATACTTTCCTTCATCCTGCGGACCAGTCGGCACTGATAGCTGAATACGCGAGCCTTGCTATCGGGCGCCCTACTACCAACTTGGAAAATCGCTGGCGCTGCAAAGATGGTTCTTACAAATGGGTCGCATGGTCATACTTCCCGGTTGTTGAGGAAGGTATCGCGTACGGGGTCGGCCGCGACATCACCGAGCACAAAGCTGCCGAAGA
>JALZJL010000232.1 GCA_030859785.1 Acidobacteriota bacterium | reverse complement strand
GCTTGCATTTGAATAATCACAGGATCGAGTTCGGACGGCTGACCCGCATATAGGCGGTTGAGATTTTCGGTAATTTCTTCATCCGATTTTGCAACGATGAGCTTAGTCAGCGCCGCCGTGTAGAACTCGTCGCGCGACATACCGAGGGCGGTAGCACGTTCTTCGACTTTCTCGAAAACGTCATCGGGAATCGAAACGACAGTGTTCATCAGCCGAGTATAACTTCAGCTATGTTGACAGAACAAACCTCGTTCACCGCAGGAGGAAATCGCCCTCGCCATCGTGGCGGAGATTCGCGCGATGCTCTCCGGACATGACGGCGGGAATCTGCGCGACCGCCAAGGCTCGATCCACGATGGGACGCAGGTAAAGGGCGGCTTGCACGCGCTGAAACAATTCGACGTGCCAGTCAGTGAAGAATTAATCAAGCGAGAGAATACGGTGAGCTGGAAAGTGGTTGCGCCGTAGTTGCTGCATGATAATTTTTAGGTGACTTCGATTTCCAAAGTGACCGTGAAATCTCCGTGGCTGCTCGCGCCGTCGATGGTCACCGTCTGCTGACCTGAACTCGTCAATGTCTTACTGTGAGACCACAATGAACGAGCTGCCCCGTCTTCTTTACCCATCGCTTTATTAATGAGACCTTTTTCCAGATCGGCAACCTTCGTATTGGTTCCCTTTTCAATGGCACCCTTGATGAGCATCAGGCTAATGGGCAAGGCCGCTGGGATGAATGGTGCGGCTGCTACCGGCAAAACTTTCAGAACATTCTCCCTCAGCTTATCCAAAAAGCCTGATTTGATGTCGATGTCAAAGATTTCCACTTCGACTCTTTCCAGTTTCTTGACATCAATGTCGCTAAATGTAATTTCCCGGCGAGAGATATCCAGTTTATCCATGTCCACTTTCGGCTCGGTAGCGTGGCGTACGTAATCCGGCTTATTCTTATTATCCTTTTCGCACTCCCAGTAATCACGCTTCCCTAAGCCCGGCAGAGCCTCGCGGGCAAACATGATTTTGTCATTGGAGTCCCGATATTTGACGCTGATGAGCGGGCGGAATTTACAAAAGTCATCCTTCAGATTTGCGGGGAAGGTCAGATCGGATAGGGTAATACCGATGGTCGTCATATGTAACTCCTTTGTCTGAATGGGATGCTTTGCTAAGCGTTCTACCTATCGCCGCACCCGTAGATAGCGATAGCCGCCAAACCAACCATCGATTAACGAAATCGATTGAAGAAGATTTGCGTCTGCGCGGCGAGAGATTCATGCACGTTGAGGCGGAAATGTTCGTCGGCACCGACGCCCGTTAACAGCAGAATCGCCCCGACGTTGACCACAGATGGACACGGTGAGGCACACGGATTGAAGTTGAACCGGAAAGAATGAGCAATGAATCTGTGTCCATCGGTGTTCATCCGTGGTTGGTTTTCAGTTATTGCGTGAGTCCTGATAGGAACTCCTAAATTTGATAGGAACCGCGCCGGTCCGAGGCAAGACCGGTTTTGACGGCTTTGCGGATGGTGTCGGCGCGTTTGATTGAATCCGTCATGTTGGTTTCGCCACGCAACTGGACGTAGAGGTCGAGCAGTCTTTGTTCTTGCGCATCCTTCCATGCTTGCGGGTTGTCCCCGCCGAATTCCGCCACACATTTGGCAACCGCTCGCGACAGCGTGCCCGGCACGTGCCCCGGTCGGTTGACATGCTGGTCGAGCAGCAACGCGACACCTAGTTCCGAACTCACATAGTCACAGACGAAGCGCTCCCCGATGACGCATTTCATATTGCGGTAAAAGAGGTCGACCCGATCCATCGCGTGCTCGACTTGAATCTGCCGTACGGTGCCGTCGTGCCCGGAAAGCCAAAAGCGATATGCCCAGTCAAGCGTCCGCAGACGCTCCTTCTGCGCCGGGTCTTTCAGAAGAGTCCCGTCTAAGGTGAAGAAACCGACGGGCACCGCGCCGGACGAAGAAGCAGAGACGGACACGTCCAAGCCGAACTGTCCGAAGTAGCGTTGAAAGATCGTCGGACTCGTTCGCTTCAGACGATGGAGCAAAGACGGCAACTCGCCCGCGCCGCTGCCCGCGCCCACCGTCCATTGGAAGATGCCGAAGGTCAGGAAAGCATTGTCCCAGGTGTTGATCGCTTCGAGATTGCCTTCGTTGTCAGAGACCGCTTGCATGATCCTGAGACGTGAAGGAGCGATGCCTGTGAACCTGTCTTGGTGCTTGCCGACGAACTGGCTGATGCCGGTCTTGCCGAAATTGAAAACTCCGAGCTTGAACTTCTT
>JALZJL010000217.1 GCA_030859785.1 Acidobacteriota bacterium | reverse complement strand
TCCGGCTTCGTCACTGCCGCGACGACGCGGTAATCGCTCTGCCAGCTTTCGCGCGTCAGGCGACAGCGGACGTAACCGCGCTGATCGTTGAAAAACTTGATATGCGGATTCTCCGCCAGCACGGCTTCGGTCTCCGGCTTGGTGTCCGTTCCGTCGCCCGTCGAAGTGATCGAAGTGCCGACAAACTCCGTCGCAACAATCGTCGACTTGGGATCGTCGAAGTTCGTTTTCAAATCAGCAACCCAGTTTTTGTGGATGTCCCCGCTGAGAACGATTGGATTTGATGGACGGCGCTCGTGCAAAAATCCGAGCAGGCGATTGCGCGCCGCGACATAGCCGCTCCATTTATCCATCCCGAACTCTTTTTCCGGACCCGGTTTGAAATCCATGTGCGCCATCATGATCTGCTGCGCGATGATGTTCCAACGGGCATGTGAGCGGTCGAGATTGCCGAGCAGCCAATGCTCCTGCCTGGCACCGATGACCGTCGCCTTCGGATTGTATATCTCAGGGCAGGGAGGTTGATACCTATCACCGCACGGTTGGTCGGTGCGGGCTTGCCGCGTGTCGAGGACGCTGAACTCGGCGAGGTCGCCAAACGTCAGGCGACGATACAGACGCATGTCTGGCCCTTGCGGCAGAGACGAGCGGCGTAGCGGCATATGTTCGTAATAAGCCTGGTAGGCGGCGGCGCGGCGGCGCAAGAATATTTCAACCGGGTCATTGTTTTCGCTGATTGAGCCGACGTAATTATTCTCTACTTCGTGGTCGTCCCACGTGACGACCCACGGAAAAAGCGCATGCACAAGTTGCAGACGCGGATCCGTCTTATAGAGCGCGTAACGATTGCGATAATCGGCGAGCGTTTGTATCTCCGGGCCGTTGTGCTGCCGCGCGCGCTCCGGCGTGATGCCTCCCTCATAAATGTAATCGCCCAGATGCACGACTAAATCGAGGTCTTCATCCGCCATATGTTGATAGGCCGTGTAAAAACCATGCTCATAATGCTGGCATGAAGCGAACGCGAATTTCAGATCATCAACGTGCGCCGCATGTGCCGGAGCAGTTCGCGTGCGCCCGATGGGGCTGAGGGAGGAGCCGACCTTGAATTGATACCAATAGTGACGAGCCGGTTTGAGTCCGCGCACATCGACGTGGACGGAGTGCGCCAGTTCGGGCACGGCTAAAGCAGTGCCCCGCTTGACGATTTTTTGCATGTGTTCGTCCGTCGCCACTTGCCACTTGACGGAAATCTTCTTCGCAGGCATCCCGCCGCCCATCAGAGGTTCGGGGGCGAGCCGCGTCCACAGCACGATGCCGTCGGGTACGGGGTCGCCGGAAGCGATACCGAGGGTGAACGGGTCTCGGTAAAATTTCGGCGCAGTCGCCAGCACATCGCCCGGCAGTTCACCGACAAAGGTCAGACCGGCACACGCGCCCAGGCTCGTGATAAAGTTTCGGCGACTAATCCATGTCAGTCGCCGACGTTCGCACTGCTGTATGAGTTGATGTTGCTTCATCGTGGGTCAAACATTGAATGGTGTGGCAGACGAGCGCGGACGCGGGCGACGGTCGCTAACGTCTCCGGCGCGAGCCATGCGGAACAGACCCATCGTTCATGGACCGCGAGTCGGGGCTGCAAAGTGAAACCGTGACGGGCGATCTGTGCGGCGTAGTGCGACGGCGCGAGCCAGCGTTCAGATGGGTTGATGCGATCACCGTCAGATGAAATGCCACCGAGGTCGCGCGCGCCCGCTTCGATTAATTCGATCAAACGCGGCGCAATGTTTGGCGGGATTTGGACGAGGACTTCGGGCGGCAAAATCTCCCGCGCTAACGCGACCGTTTCGCACATCTCGGCAAAGTTCGGCGGTGCGCAGTCCGCCATCGACGTCCCGGCGTGCGGCGTGAACGGTTGAATGATGACTTCCTGGATGTGTCCGTACCGGCGTTGTACCTCGGCGATGGCGCGTAAGCTTTCTTCGCGCGCCGAGCGCTCTTCACCGATGCCAACGAGTAGTCCGGTGGTGAATGGCACGCGTGCCCGTCCGGCGGCGTGCAGCGTTTCAAGCCGCCGCGCGGGTTCCTTGTCCGGCGCGCGCCGGTGGGCCGGGGTGTCGCGCAAGGTGCGATCACTCGTTTCAAACATCATCCCCATGGACGGCACCACGGCTCGCAACGCGCGCAACTCATCCGTCGTGACGTTGCCGATGTTGATGTGCGGCAGCAGGTCTTCGTGAAGCGCCATCCGCGCAATGCTGACGAGATAATCGATGTAGCTATTGAAGCCAAAGCGTTGCAGCGCGCCGGCGACCGCCGCCGATTCCTCGACGCCCTCGCCGCTCATTATCAATAACTCGGTCGCGCCCGCCGCGCGCGCGCGTCTGATCTCGGAACGAGCGGCGTCCGGCGCGACGAGTTGCGCCGTGTCGTCCGCGCGCTCGACGAACACGCAATAGCCGCATGTGTTGCGACACCAGTGCGTCGGAATCAGCGTCCAGCTTGGTGAGTATGTGACGATATGCGCGGCGGATGTACAGGTCATGATCGGGCGGAACTTATCACGCTCAGTCAGCCGGAACAAGATTCAGGGATTGGTGCGGCGTCGATGCCAATGTGCACTATTTCGCGTCGGACGGCGCTTGGTCAATCGTTGCACTGAAGAGAGTTGCTTGACCGGTGTTGTCAGCCACGTCTATATTCAATTCGGTGAGGATGCGAAAACCTACGAACACAATTTCGTCCGCGCTTGCCCGCAACACTCCCGCTGCGCCGCTTGAAAACCCGATCACGTCCGCTTTTCGAGGTCAATTAATGAAAAGAAGTTTTGGCTGCTTGATACTACTCGCCCTAACGTTGTCAGTCTCGGTTTCCGCCCAACAAAAGACTGTCAGCGCGGTCGCCCCCGAAGTGCCGATGATGCCGCTCGAAGAAATCCGCGCAGGACAGAAGGGGACGGCGCGAACGGTTTTCAGCGGGGCCGAACCGCAGGACTTTGGCGTCGAGATTCTCGGCGTCGTGCCCGGCTATCCGGCGCCACGCCAGTCGATGATTATCGTTCGCCTGTCAGGCGAAAACGTGCAGCGCACCAGCGTCTTTGCCGGGATGTCCGGCTCACCTGTCTACATTGACGGTAAGTTGATCGGCGCGATTGCATTCAGCTTCCCGTTTTCAAAAGAGCCGATTGCCGGAATCACGCCAATCAAACAGATGATCGACATCTTCGAGCGCGGCGGCGGGATGAACGGTGGCGTCACCACCGCTTCAACCTTCAGACGCGCACCGCGCACCATCACTTTCGCACAACTAGCCGCTACCGATTGGACACCGGAAATGCCGAAGGGGAAAGTCGCGGCGACCCCATTTGTCGCCCCCGTCGCCACCGGGTCGCCGCTCGCCGCGTTGCTCGGCCAACAGTTTGCCCCCATCGCGACGCCGGTTGTCTTCACCGGCATCTCGCCGGACGCGCTGGCGCTGTTCACCCCACATCTTCAAGGCAACGGCTTGCTGCCGGTATCAGGAATCGGGGGCGCGTCACCGATCACGCCGCTCGGCATGGTGACTGAAAAGACGCTCGCGCCGGGCACATCAGTCAGCGTGCAGTTGGTGCGCGGCGACTTTTCGATAGCGGCGTCGGGCACGGTGACGCATCGCGACGGCGACAAGATTTACGCCTTCGGCCATCCGTTCCTCAGCCTCGGCGCGTCGGAAATGCCGATGACCGAATCAACGGTCGTGACGGTTATTCCAAGCACGCTCAATTCGTTTAAGCTTGCCGTCCCCGGCCAGATGGTTGGAGCTGTTTCGCAGGATCGTGCGACCGGCATCTTCGGCCAGTTGAAGCGTGCGCCGCGCATGATTCCGGTCACGATCAATCTTCACACCAGCCGTGATCGCACCGAAAAATTCACCTACGAAGTGGCGAACGATAAATTCCTGACGCCGCTCCTGTTGAACCTGACCATCTACAGCACGATCACTTCGAGCGAACGCAGCGTCGGCGAAGCAACGATCAGCGTTCGCGGACAGATTGACGTGAAGGGTCAGGAGACGATTCGCCTCGAACGGCGCTTCTCTTCATCGAACGCGGGTCTGCAAGCCGCCGGCTCGGTCGCCACGCCAATCGCCGCGCTACTGTCCAGCGGTTTCGATAACGTCGAGTTGGGCGCGATTACGCTCGACATCACTTCGACTGACGAGCGCCTCCAGGGCACGCTCGACCGCATCGCTCTTGACCGCAACGAAGTCCGCCGTGGCGAGACCGTCGAGGTTCACGCCTTCATCCGCACAGACTCCGGCGGGCAGGTCGTGCAGCGCATCCCGGTTCAGATTCCGGCGGACGTGCCGCCCGGCCAGTTGGTGCTGTTTGTCGGCGACGGTGGCGCGCTGCAACAGGCTGCCGCCGCACAGGGGCTGGTCCCGAAAGACCTCGGTCAACTCGTCGGCGCGATCAACAAAATCAAGAAGAACGACCGACTCTACGTCAAGCTATTCCGCATTACGTCGGGCGCGGTCATCGGCACCGACGAGATGCCGAACCTGCCGCCGTCATTCGTCGCGACGCTGAACAGCGAGCGCAGTTCCGGCGGTCACACGCCGACCGTTCTTTCGGCCATCAACGAGAAAGAATTGCCGCCTGCCGAGTTCGTCATCACTGGTCAACAATTGATCGGCATCAACGTCGTTCCCTAAAAACCGGAAGCGATTCCCTAATCGACAGTCACGAGGTGAGAGGCATATGTTAGTCTCACCTCGTTGCTGTTTCTGCCGCCGTCCGTGAAAGGAGGCAACAGGTAAAAAGGCAAAAGTGAAAGCTGGTCACGATGCTGCTGTTCTTCAGCCCTCGTGCCGATAGACTTCTGCGTCAGTCGCGTCTGACGACGAACAGAAAGCGTTGCGCGGAGTCCGGGAGATGCACCGGCGTGTAGTTGAGCGCGGCACGTTCAAGCTGTTCGCGGAGCGCGTGCCCACCGAAGAGTAGCAGCGTGCTGTTGGGCGGCGACCACGACATGATTTTGTCGAACATCTCGCCGAAGCGGTCGAGGGCGCGACACATCACCACACGGGCACCAGCGGGCGGTGTGGCGCGCTCAAAGCGTTCGGCGACGACGTACGCACGGTGGTAAAGATTAACGCGCCGCAGGGCTTCGCGCAGAAAAACGGTTTTCTTCGGCGATGATTCGAAGAGGGTCGCCGTGATGTCAGTCCGCGCGACGAGACAGGGAATGATCGGTAGCCCGCCGCCGGAACCGACGTCGATCACGTGAGAGTCGAGCGGGATGTGCGGCACGGCAGCGAGCGATTCGAGCACGTGGCGCACCGCAAACTCCGACGCGGTGCAGGGCGCGACCAGGTGAAGGCGCGGATTCCAGACCGTCATCAACGCATAGTAATCGCCGAGCAACGTCGCGGTCGCCGCATTAATCTCGACCTCAAACCGTGGCGCGTCGGCAATCAGCGCGCTCATAAACTCTGTGGCCTGAGTGGGTGTTTGATCTCTCATCTCAATCATCGTCCGTCACGAAAATAACGAAAGAAACATTCCCTGCACATGGCGTGCGGGGCCGGATTGTAATTCAGATGGTAAATCAGTTGAGCGAAACTTTAGAACATGAGCACCGGCAACTGGGACAGGCCGTGATTGAAATCATCAGCGAGTATGTGCGTGATCTCGACAATGTGCGGGTGTGCTCGACGGCACCGCCAATTGATCTGCACGCGCTGTTTGACGAGCCGCTACCGCTCAATGGAGTTGACGCAAAGAGTATCATCGAGACTTTCCGGCGCGATGTGATGCCGCACACGATGAACATTCCCAGCCCGCGCTATTACGGACTGTTCAACCCGACGCCGCTGCCCATCGCGGTGTGGGCTGATGCGCTCGCCTCGGCGATTAATCAAAACGGGGCGGCGTGGCGCAACAGTCCTTCGGCCAGCGTCGTCGAGGCGCGTGTGCTGCGCTGGCTGTGCGAATTGATCGGTTACGGCGCAGAGAGTTACGGGACATTAACGAGTGGCGGCTCCGAAGCCAACCTGATCGCGCTGAAATGTGCGCGCGACCGCAAGCTCGATGGCGCGCGCGACCACGGCATCGTGGCGACAGCATCACCCGCGACGAACCTCGTCGTCTACGCCTCCGAGCAGTCTCATTACTCTCTGGAGAAGAGCGTCGACATCCTCGGTTTGGGGCGACGGAACCTGCGCAAGGTTCCGACTGATAAACGATTTCATATCCGCATCGATGCGCTCCGCGAAGCAATTGCGCGTGATGTGGAAAACGGCGCCGTGCCGCTGTGCATCGCGGGCGCCGCCGGAGCGACATCCACCGGCGCCGTCGATGCGCTGGACGAGTTGGCCGATTGCGCGGCTGAGTACAATTTGTGGTTTCACGTCGACGCGGCGTATGGTGGCGCGCTCGCGTTTTCAGAACAGCATCGCGCGCGTCTGAGCGGCATCGCCCGCGCCGACTCAGTGACCGTCGACCCGCATAAGTGGATGTTCGTTCCGTTTGCGTGTGGGGCGGTGCTGGTGCGAGAGGGCGGGCGCGTGCTGCGCGATGCATTCGACATCACGCCGGAGTACCTCAGTGAAGAACGTGGCGGCGACGATGTCGAGTACGATTTCTTTCGCTACGGTCAACTCGGCACGCGCCGCTTCAACGCGCTGAAAGTGTGGATGGCGTTGAAGCGTCTCGGCGTCCGCGGATACGCCGCGATCATCGAGCGCCAGATCGAATTGACTTGCTACTTCGCGCAGCGCCTCGGCGACTTGAGCGAGTTCGTGCTGCTCGGTAAGGTGGAGACCGCGGTCTGCTGTTTTCGCTTTGCGCCGGAGGCGCTGTCAGGGGCGGACGACGCGGCGCACGACGCGATGCAGAAGGCGCTGCAACAGCGTGTCGAACGCAGCGGCAAAGCGTGGCTGTCGACGACCGTGCTGCATCGACGGCGCGCCCTCCGCGTCAACATCAACAGCTTTTTGACCGAGCGGCGACACATCGATGATCTGATAGAATTGCTGCGGCGCGAGGGCGCGGCAGTGCTCGCTGAAATCTCGGCGGGCGGAAAATGAAAGTTCTCATGAAATCCATTTTGATTGAGCTGGCGCGGCGCTTATTTGGGGCGGGGTTGTTATTAGTGTTGCTGGTGCCATCGTCGGTGCTCGTGGGCGCGACGAGTGTTAGTGATGTCGCCCAGAAGACCGTCGGGAACGCGGCGCGTGGAACGAAGTCTCCGGCCGGACCGCGCTCGCTGCCGGCGCTCACGACGCGCACCGAATTCGAGCCGCTGTCGCGTGTCTACACAGATACACCGTACGCGTTGCCGCATATCATGTTCGTGATCGACCGTCAGAGCGACAACCGAATTTACTACGTCAACTCGAAGCGTTACCGCTTTCATAAAGACTTCGTCAACGGCACATATCTGTCGCTTGAACGAGGGCGCGAGTTTTTCGAAAACAACTATCTGAAGCCGAATCGCCGATTCATCCTCGGCACGGTCGCGTACCAGACTCCTCTGCGACGTTGGACTTTCGAATTTTGGGAGGGCGACCTGATATCCGCCGCGCAGATTAAGCTCACGTCCGATGTCATCAACCGAACGTTCTTCGAGCGCGTCGCGTACAAGCCGAATTCGCTGCGGCAGGAAGAGGCTTCCGCCGGCATCGAAAAGCTTGAGCGCATTTTGCAGAGTGACCTGGCGCGCGAACAGGAGTATCAGGCGCTGAATGTCGCGCGCGGCATCGGACGCATCCACATCATCGACAAGCTGGATGAGCACGTCGAGATCGGCTCGAATGAAATTTTGGTACTCAATGAAGTGCCGCTCAACATCCCGTCAGTGGCCGGCATCATCATCGCGCAACCGTCGACGCCGCTTTCGCACGTCAACCTGTTAGCGAAGTCGTGGGGCGTGCCGAACGCTTACATCAAAAACGCGCACCAGCTTTTGAAACAGTATGACGGGTGGTGGGTGACGTTCGAAACAGCACGCGATAAGTACACGATCAAGCGCGCCGACGTTAATCAGTTGGACGAGTATCAAAAGCGCCTCGCCGCGCGACTCGACGTGATGACGCCGCGCTTTAATCTGTCGATCAAGCGACTCGCCGGTTTGAGCGAGCAACGCGCGGTGATGGCCGGGGTCTACGGCGCGAAGTCGGCGAATCTCGGCCAGGTTGTGGGCGCACGTGTGAGCGGCATCGTCGTGCCGCAGGGATTCACGATTCCAATCTTTTACTACGATCAGTTCATCAAAGAGAACAAGCTCGAAGATTCGATCTACGAGATGATGAACGATCAGCGTTTCGTCCACGACCCGGCGTACCGCCGCGCGCGCCTTGTGGAATTACGCGAGCGCATCCGGCGCGGCGAACTGAGCGACGAACTCCGCGTGGCAGTCCTGAAGCGTGTGCGTGCCGAGTTTGCCGACAGAGGCGTGTTTGTGCGCAGTTCGTCGAACGCCGAGGACTTGCCGAACTTCAACGGCGCCGGACTGTACTCGACCGTGCAGAACGTGCGCGGCGAGTCGCAGTTGGCCGAAGCGATTAAAACCGTCTGGGCGTCGCTGTGGAATTTTGAAGCTTACGAAGCGCGCGAGCGTGCCGGAATCGACCACGCGAAAGTCTTCATGGCAGTGCTCATCCAGGAAGGAATCAACGCCGACAGCGCGGGCGTGATGATTACCACCGACCCTTACGACCGAGACAACCGCGGCGCCATCTATATCAGCGCCAAGCGTGGCCTCGGCAGCAAAGTCGTCGACGGTGGAAAGAGAATTGCCGAACAGGTTATCTTTCGCTCGCGTAGCAACTCCGTCCGCGTGCTGACGCGCTCCGACGAAGAGAGTCTGCTGACGTTTGACGAAAGCGGTGGCTTGAAAGAGGTGCCGATCATCGGCGAGCGCGCGGTGTTGACGGACGCGATGGTGCGACGCCTGGCACGCGCTGCAACATCCGTCAAGAGAATCTTCGGCGGGCGCGAGCAGGACATCGAGTGGGTCTATATGGGCGGGCAGCTCTACATCGTACAGTCCCGGCCCTTCATCGAAGGAAGTTGAACAGTGTCAAAAAGAATTCATACCCGATGGCCCTTCCGTGGAGACTTGTGTAGGGCGCTGTGCGTGGCGTTGTGTGCAATTACATTCGGCGCGTGTAACAGGTCGGCCCAGCCCGCTGCTGATTCCATCGCCGGCGGGACGAGCAGCACCAACTCTTCGAGCGTGCCGGCGACGAAGCGTGTGAATGAAGGCCCTGCTGGCGCGCCAGTCGATCCATCAAGCTACGACGCCGAGATTGCGGACCTGGAGAAGCAAGCGGAGAAGAGTCCGTCCGATGACACGCTCGCCGACGCGCTTTCCCAGTCCTACGTGCGTCGCGCGCTGGCGCAGCGGCAGGCGGGTAACTTGCGCGAAGCGGAGCGCGATTATCAGAACGCTCTGCGCCACAATCCCGACAACGAAGAAGCCCAGCAGGGCGTCGCCGACATCACCTTGCAAACGGGTCGCGAGGCCACCGGCGAAAACGGCGAGCCGGCCCCGTTGCCGATCACACCCAACGCCGCGACCACTGGCGATGAAGATGACGCTGCACCCGCGCCCGACGCTTCGCCGGGAAAAAAGAGGCCGTAGAAAGGACGAAGGAAATAAGCCTTTTGCAAAAACCAATTGCCATGTTGAGATGCTTGGCTCGCGCCCGCCGGTGCATGGTTAAATGTCACGGGCAATGGCGGGCGTAGCCCGCCTCTAAACAAACGGATTTCTTTACTTTTCGAGAAGCCTCATGACTGACGATGAAGCCCGATGGAAGATGGATTTCATTCTCGAACAGCAGGCGCATTTTTTTCCTGTAGTAGACAATTCTGAACGATGCTGATTATTCCCGCCATTGATTTGAAGGACGGACGGTGCGTTCGTCTCACCCAGGGGCGCAAGCAGGATGTGAAGGTTTATGACAGCGATCCGGTCGCAATTGCCGAGGGTTTTGTCGACGCCGGGGCGCGGATGATTCATGTCGTCGATTTGGACGGCGCGTTCGCCGACGCGAATTCGCAGAACCGCAAGGTGGCGCGCAAGATCATTCGCGCGGCAAAGATTCCGGTGCAGTTTGGCGGGGGCCTGCGCTCTGTCAGCGACGTGCAACAGATGATCGAGTTCGGAGCCGCGCAGGTGGTGATCGGGACGCTGGCCGCTGAGTCGCCGGAGACGCTCGAAAAGTTTGTGCAGCTTTTCGGCTTTCGTATCTGCGTCGGAATCGACGCGCGGCAGGGCCAGGTGATGACGCATGGCTGGGAGCGCGAGGGCAAGCTGACGGCGCTTGATTTGGCGCTTCGCGTCGCTGATGCCGGCGTGGATCGCATCGTCTACACTGACATCGCCCGCGATGGAATGCTCGGTGGTGTCAACATTGAGCAGACGTGTATGATTGGGCGCGAATCGGGCTTGCGCGTGACGGCTTCGGGTGGCGTCTCGTCGCTCACCGACATCACGGAACTGAAGGCGGCGCGACATTGCGGCGTCGACAGCGTGATCGTCGGGAAGGCGCTCTACGAAGGACGGTTCACTTTGCAGGAGGCGCTGCGGGCGGCGTGAGGGATCGAATGAACAATAGTTACTTCGCCGACGGGCTGTTGAAAGGGCGCGTGGCTTTGGTGACCGGCGGCGGGACGGGCGTCACCGGCGGTGTGGCCCGCGCGCTCACCGAGGCCGGCGCTCGCGTCGCGCTCGTCAGTCGCAGCGCCGAACATCTCGAACCCGCCGCGGCGCTGATTCGCGAACATGGCGGCGAGGCGCTGGCCGTGCCCGCCGACGTGCGCGATTATGCACAGATCGAACGTGCCATCGCGGCGACCGTCGAAGCCTACGGGCGCATTGATGTCGTGGTCAACGGCGCCGCCGGTAACTTCCTCTGTCCCGCAGAAGAGCTTTCGCCGAACGGATTCGGCACGGTCGTTGACATCGACCTGAAGGGCACGTTCAATGTCTGTCGCGCGGCGTTCGCCGAATTGAAGAAGAATCGCGGCAGCATCCTGAATATCAGCGCGACGCTTCATTACGGCGGGACGCCGCGACAACTCCACGTGTCGGCGGCCAAGGCGGGCGTCGACGCGCTGACGCGCAACCTCGCGGTCGAGTGGGGCGCTTACGGCATCCGCGTCAACGCCATTGCGCCGGGGCCGATAGAAGACACAGAGGGAATGAAGCGACTCGTCCCGCCGGAGATCAAAGCGCGTCTGCTGCGTCGCGTCCCGCTTGGCCGCTTCGGATTGATTAAGGACATCGAGCACTGCGCCGTCTTCATCTGCTCCGACGCCGCCAGCTTCATTAATGGTGCCGTCATCGCCGTCGATGGTGGACACTGGCTGAATAATCAAGGATGAAGGATGAGGGATGAAGAAAGACAACTTATTTCTCGACCCGCATTCTCCGATCTTAATAATCCGCAATCCGCAATAGTCATGATTGATCTTCAACCCGCATCGTTTACCGAGTTCGCGCGCGAGACGGAGCGTGGCAACGTCGTTCCGGTCGTCAGAACGGTGCTCGCAGATTTGCAGACGCCGGTGGGCGCGTTGATGCGCCTCGCCGGTGACGCGCGCTACGCTTTTCTGCTGGAGTCGGTCGAGGGCGGCGAGCGAGTCGCGCGCTACTCTTTTCTCGGCGCTGAACCGGAGATGGTCGTGCGCGGTCGCGGCAATCGAACAATCATCGAGCGTGGCGAGACTATCGAGACTTTGAACGATGTGCGCGCCGTCGATTACCTGCGCGACCATTTTCGTCAGCGCAAGTTAGCGAGGCGCGCCGGGCTGGCGCCAATGGCGGGTGGCGCGGTCGGCTACCTGGCTTACGACGCGGTGCGCTGGTTCGAGCCGGTGTTGGATGACCGGGCGGGGATCGATGCCGTTGACGAAAATGGAGACGAGCGCGACGACGCTGTGTTCATGTTCTACCGCACCGTGCTTGCGTTTGACCGTGTGCGGCAACAGATCGAAATCACTTCGGTGGTGTTGACGGATGAAGCGCGTGGCAGCACTCCGCGTTTGCAGGCGCTCTATGAACAAGCCCTCGCTGAAACGAAGCGGATCGAACGGTTGTTGCTGACAGGGTTGCCAATCGCGCACACCGCGCCGGACTCTTCGACGGCGACAGCGGAAGCGGAAAAACAGACAGCGGGGTTCACTTCGAATTGGACGAAAGAAGAGTTTGAAAGCGCCGTCGAGTCGATCCGTGAGCACATCGCCGCCGGCAACTGTTATCAGGCCGTTCTGTCGCAAAAATTCTCGACACGGGTGACGGCCCCACCTTTGGAAATCTACCGCGCTCTGCGCGCCACGAACCCTTCGCCATACATGTACTTTTTGCGGATGGGTGGCGATGAGGCAGTGGTTGGCGCGTCGCCGGAAATGCTCGTCCGGTGCCGCGGTCAGCGACTTGATTACCGCCCGATTGCAGGTACACGGCGGCGCGGCGCAACTGAGACGGAAGACTGGCTGCTCGGCGAAGAGATGCGCGCCGACGAAAAGGAAGTGGCGGAGCACACGATGCTGGTTGATCTCGGTCGCAACGATCTCGGTCGGGTCGCCGATTACGGCTCAGTCGAGGTCGACGAATTGATGGCAGTTGAGCGCTATTCGCATGTGCAGCATCTGGTGACACGTCTGCGCGCGCGTCTGCGAGAAGGGGCCGACTGCTTCGACGCGCTAGCCTCTTGCTTTCCCGCCGGGACGGTGACGGGCGCGCCGAAGGTGAGGGCGATGCAGATCATCCGCGACCTTGAGCCGAACCGCCGCGGCATCTATGCGGGTGCTGTGCTCTACATCGATTACGCCGATAATCTTGATTCGTGCATCGCGATCCGCACGCTGGTGGTGCGCGGCGGCGTCGCCGAAGTGCAGGCGGGTGCCGGCATCGTCGCCGACTCGGTGCCGGAGCGCGAGTACGAAGAGACGATCAATAAAGCGAAGGCGTTGTGGCGCGCAGTGGAACTAGCGGAGCGAGGGCTGTAAGGGGACAGTTTTCAGTTTTCAGTTCAAAACTGAAAACTAGAAACTGAAAACTGAAAACTGTCTGAAGCTTTATCGCAGGTGAACCAGTGTAAAGGTTTTCTTAATGACATTGAGTGTCTTTCCCGACAACACTCTCGATGACGGAAGTACGACCGCCAGTAAACTTCTGATCGTCACGCTGCTGCTGACGTTAGGCGTCGCGCCGGCCTGTCTGCGGCGTGAGAGTTTCGCGCCGGACCCGGACGTGGCGCGCCGCGAGTTGATTCTGCGCGGCAATCTTTTCAAAGAGTCGATCTTCGTCGAATGCGCGGGCGAAGGTGACTTAGTCGCGGTGAGACTCTTTCTCGCCGCTGGGATGAATCCGAATATCAGGAACGAGCGCAGCGACACTCCTTTGACGGCAGCGGCCCGCAACGGCTATGTGAAGATCGTCAACACGCTGCTCGACGCGGGCGCAGACCCCGGCGCGCGGGATGGGGCCGGACAGACCGCGTTGATGCGTGCGGTGCGCGAAGGCTCCATCGATACGGTGCGCGCTCTACTGACGAAACAACCGGACTTGAATGCGCAATCGCCCGACGGCTCGACGGCGTTGATGTATGCGGTGTGGAGAAACGACACGGTGATTGTGCGGACGCTGCTCGACGGCGGGGCCGATGTCAACATCAGTGATCGTGATGTCGGAACGGCGCTCACGTGGGCGGTCTTCTACAATCGTGCGCCGGTTGTGCAGACGCTTCTGGAAGGGGGCGCGGACCCGAACGCGCGTAACGTCGGTTACGGGGGAACGCCGCTGATGCTGGCCGCCGCGAACGGTTATACTGAGTTGGTGCGGATGCTGCTCGTCGGCGGCGCCGACCCGAACGTGAAAGACAATCAAGGCAAGGACGCGCTGAGATGGGCGCGCGACAACAAGCGCACCGAAGAAGCGCGTCTGCTGATCGAGAGGAAGACGAAGCAGATTGTCATCAGTCAGTAGCGTCGGCTGAAGATCATTGAGACAAGCGAACAGATGATTTTAGTAATTGATAATTACGATTCGTTCACATACAACCTCGTCCAATATCTCGGTGAGCTTGGCGCGAAAATAGAAGTGCGCCGCAACGACGAGGTGACGGTTGAAGAGGTCGCGGAGCGTCTGCATCCGGAGCGGATTTTAATCTCTCCGGGACCGGGCACGCCGGACGAGTCGGGCATCTCTCTGGAGTTGATCGAACACTATGCGGGCCGCGTGCCGATTCTTGGCGTGTGCCTCGGTCATCAAGCCATCGGCCAGATTTTCGGCGGCCGTGTGGTGCGTGCGCCGGAGCCTGTCCACGGCAAACCGGTGGAGATTTGCCACGATGGGAAGACGATTTTTGAGGGTCTTGAGTACCGCTTCAACGCGGGCCGGTATCATTCGCTAATCGTCGAGCGCCGGACGTTGCCTGACTGTCTGGAGATTTCCGCGACCACCCCCGACGGTATCATCATGGGACTGCGCCACCGCGACATGAAAGTGGAGGGCGTGCAGTTTCATCCCGAATCGATTTTAACGACCGAAGGGAAAAAACTACTCGCCAACTTTCTCAAACTGTGATCTGTGGATGAAACCCGCGCTTCGTTTGAAACGTCGACTACAACCCTTGAACCGCTGACCCGTTGACCGCCGCGCGATGCCGACCCAATTGCCTAACGAATCACAGACGCCTGCCGAATCACAGACGCAGCACCACCGCCCGGCGTGGCTTTTGCCGACGCCACCGCGCCGTGACGAAGCGGGTGCGCCTCCGTTGCGGGCGTTGCTGCTGCGTCTGATGCGTGGACAGAATCTGGCACGTGCGGAGGCTAACGCGCTACTCGACGCGCTGCTCGACGGAGCGGCGACCGACGCCCAAATCGCGGCGGCGCTGGTCGCGCTGGCCGTCAAAGGCGAGACCGTCGAAGAACTCGCCGGGATGGCATCGGCGATGAGAGCACGTGCGGTGTCGATCAACGCGCGCCACGAACGTTTCATCGATACCGCTGGAACCGGGTCGAGCAGCGCCAAGACTTTCAACGTTTCGACGGCGGCGGCTTTCGTCGCGGCGGGCGCGGGACTTCCGGTCGCCAAACACGGCAGCCGCGCCGCGACTAGTCGCTCCGGCAGCGCCGACGTACTGGCGGCGCTCGGCGTCGGTGTGACGGCGTCGCCGGAAGTTTCGGAAAAGTGTCTGAACGAGATCGGCATCTGTTTTATGTTCGCGCCGCTCTATCATGGGGCGACGGCGCGCGTCGCCGGGGTGCGGCGCGAACTCGGTGTGCATACGACATTCAATCTGCTGGGGCCGCTGACTAACCCGGCGGGCGCGCCGCGACAGTTGATCGGCGTGTGGCACCCGGCGCTGATCGAGCCGATGGCGCGCACGCTGTGTGCCCTCGGCACACAACGCGCGTGGGTCGTGAATGGTTCGGACGGACTTGATGAAGTAACGCTCGACGGGGAAACTCTGGTGGCCGAAGCGTGCGACGGAGAGGTGCGCGTCTTCGCGTTGACGCCGGAAGACTTCGGCCTTGAGCGTGCCTCGCTCGAACCGTTGCGCGGCGGCGATGCGGCGGCCAACGCACGCATCATCCGTGGGGTGCTCGACGGGTCACGGCGCGACGCCGCACGGTCGCTGGTCATCGCCAACGCAGCGGCGGCGCTACTCATCGGTGGCGAGGCCAAGGACACGCGCGATGCCGCACGTCTCGCCGCGACGAGCATTGATGAGGGCGCGGCACTCAGTAAGCTGGATCAATTGATCAAGGCAACCAACTCTTGATGGGCAACTCGAACTTTCTCGATACGATTATCGCGGACACGCGCCAACGAATCGCGCGTGTTCGTGAGCAACACCCGGAAGGAGTCATTCGCGACCAGGCCGTCGAAGCGCGGCGCGATGTTCCTCGTTACACTCTCCGCGCGAACCTGCGCAAAGGCACCGGCATTCGTGTGATTGCCGAATTCAAACGCGCTTCGCCGTCGAAGGGAAGCATCCGTGCGGATGCCAGTCCAGACCAAATCGCGCGGGCTTACGAAAAAGGCGGGGCGGCGGCGATTTCGGTGCTGACCGAAGAGGCGCACTTTCTCGGCTCGCTCGATGATTTGCGGAGCGTCCGCGTGGCGGTCAAGCGTCCGGTGTTGCGTAAAGATTTCATCATCGACGACTATCAGGTTTACGAGTCAGCCGAAGCCGGGGCCGACGCCTTGTTATTGATTGTCGCGGCGCTCACGGATGAAGAACTGTTGCATCTGCGCCGTCTGACCGAGGAAGAGTTGGGGATGGACGCGCTGGTCGAGGTTCATACCGCCGAAGAGTTGCGCCGCGCGACTGATTGCGGCGCGACCCTGATCGGTGTTAACAACCGCGATTTGCGCTCGTTCGATGTTTCCCTTGACGTATCGTTCAAACTCGCGACGCTGGCCCCGAAGCACGCGCTGCTGGTCAGCGAAAGCGGGTTGCGAAACCGCGCCGACATGCAGATTCTCCAAACGCACGGCTACGCAGGCTTTCTCGTCGGCGAAATGTTGATGCGTGCCGACGATCCCGAAGAGGCTCTGCGACAGTTGATTCGCGGAACTAAAAAATAGGGGAGCGCTCAGCTTTCAGCGATCAGCTAAAACTAAAGTTAGCGCGCGAGCATTCGCTCTCGCTGAACCAGGCGCGCCATTGAATGACGAGCGCGACGCATGACTGGCTGAACGCTGATAGCTGATCGCTGACAAGTTTGGTTTGCTGTTTGGCGAGACATGCGACAAACTGCAGCTCGTCAGACATTGTTATCGATCCGGTAGAGACCCTGTCATGAGGGCAGTAGCGTCGATGAATATCCAGGTCGAGGCGAATCATCAGCAAACAATCGGTGCCACTCCGCTCGCGATGACGCGCGTCAAAATATGTGGCATCAGTAATGTTGAAGACGCGCTGGCCGCGATTGATGCCGGGGCATGGGCGCTTGGTTTTAACTTCTATCGAGGCAGCGCACGCTACTTGACTCCGCACCGCGCGCGTCGAATTATCGAGCAGTTGCCGTCGTCGGTTTTAAGCGTCGGAGTATTTGTCAATCAGGAAAGTCCCACATCCGTCGCGCAGATAATTGACGAGTCGGGGATCGGCGCGGCGCAACTGCACGGCGACGAATCACACGCTTTCTGTCACGCCCTCGGTCAATACAAAATCATCAAGGCCCTTCGCGTCGGTCGGGGATTCATGACGGAGCAGGCCGCGGAATATCTAACAGACTACATTCTGCTCGACGCTTTTTGCGAGCAGGCGCGGGGTGGGACTGGCAAGACATTTGACTGGGCGGTAGCGCGCCGCGTCCGAGATTGCGTTCCGAAACTCATTCTCGCTGGAGGCTTGACCGTGGAGAATGTTGAAGCGGCCATCAAAGCCGTCGACCCATACGCCGTCGATGTATGCAGCGGCGTCGAACTCGCACCGGGGCGCAAGGAACATCATTTGATGCGGGCCTTCGTCAACGCCGCGCAAAGAAAATGGCTTGAATCAGAGGCTGCCGCTACTCAATAAAGTACATCACTCTCAAAAGGAAAACACGACATCATACGAGTTAATCAAAACCTGACAGTAATCATCTGACCCTTGTGCTTGCCCCACAATGAGTATCTTCATCTCACCATGAGTGCCTTTATAAAATCGACCGAGCGTCAAGGTTCATCAGCACGCGACCAGGGACGCATCCTGTTAATCACTGACGACCCGACGTTAGACCTCGGCGGCGCCGAACTCGAACGCGCCGGGTTCACGGTCGTCGGCGTGACGGGCGGAGCTAAAGCGCTCGTCGCCATCCAGCGCTCGCGCCCGCATCTGGTGGTCGCTGCCGTCGAGTTGAAGAAGATCAGCGCCGGTGAACTGGCGCTGTTGCTGGGACAGACGCAGGACGGCATTCCGCTGTTGTTGGTTGGTAGCGGAGGGGCGACGTTGGAGTTGCGAAGGGATGCGTTCACGTTCGGAGCCTTCGATTACTTTGAGCTACCGGCGGAGCGCGAGCTATTCACCGCGCGGGTCGCGCATTTGATTGCGATCAAACAGTCGATGGATAATTTACGCGTCGAAGCGGAACGGGATTTTCTAACCGGATTGTCTAATCGACGTCGCTTCCGCCTCGCCCTCTCTCATGAGGTTGAGCGTTGGCGACGCTATGATGTGGCGTGCTCGCTGCTGCTGATTGACATCGACAATCTGAAAACGATTAACGACACTTTCGGGCACCCGGCGGGAGATGTCGTGATCTGTCATGCCGCCAACGCTATCACGCAAAGCACGCGCGGTAACGACACTGCGGCGCGCCTCGGCGGCGAAGAGTTTGCTTTGCTGCTGGCCGGGGCCGACAGCGCGAAAGCTGTGCTGGCCGCCGAACGATTGCGGCGCAGCATTGCCACCAAGGCGATTGACGGGGTCGGGAACGTGACCGTCAGCATCGGCGTTGCCGCCTGTCCGACGCATGCCAATTCCGAGCGCGCGCTTTACGCCGCAAGTGACGTCGCGCTTTATCAGGCTAAGAGCAGCGGTCGAAACCAAGTGGCCGTCACCGACGCCATTTCATAAACGTGACCGGCATCCGGCGGGGCGGTTAGAATTTCATGTCCGAAGCAAATCCAATCATCACCTCAAATCAAAAAACTGTTTCACAGCCCGACGACCGCGGACACTGGGGCGTCTACGGCGGGCGCTTTGTGCCTGAGACATTGATGGCACCGCTCGAAGAATTGACCGAAGCATACGAGCGTGCGCGGCGCGATGAAAAATTCACAGAGGAGTTTGACGCGCTGTTGAAAGATTTTTCGGGCCGCCCGACTCCGCTCTTTCACGCCGCGCGGTTAAGCGAAGCGGCCGGCGGTGCGGCCATTTATCTTAAGCGCGAAGATTTGTCACACACCGGCTCGCACAAAATCAACAACGCGCTCGGTCAGGTACTGTTGGCGCGTCGGATGGGCAAGCGGCGCATCATTGCGGAAACCGGGGCCGGGCAGCACGGCGTCGCGACGGCCACAGTCTGCGCGCTGTTTGGTTTGCAATGCGTGGTCTACATGGGCGCGGATGATGTCGTGCGGCAGCGTCTGAACGTTTTTCGCATGCAATTGCTGGGCGCGGAAGTGCGCGAAGTCGAAGGCGGTTCGCGGACGCTGAAGGACGCGATTAACGAAGCACTGCGCGACTGGGTGACGAACGTCGCAGACACTTATTACTTGCTCGGCAGCGCCCTCGGCCCGCACCCGTACCCGCTGATGGTGCGCGACTTTCAGAGCGTCATCGGACATGAGGCGCGCGCGCAGTTCATTGAGCGCGTCGGGCGTCTGCCGGATGCGCTCGTCGCGTGCGTCGGCGGCGGCTCAAACTCCATCGGCTTGTTTCATCCGTTTCTGGCCGACCAATCTGTGAAGATGTACGGCGTCGAAGCCGGCGGCAACGGCGACGGTATCGGACAGCACGCGGCGCGATTCAACGGCAGCGGCGGCGGGCGACCCGGTGTGTTGCAAGGGACGATGAGCTACGTGTTGCAGGACGAGGGCGGGCAGATTGCTTCGACCCACTCGATTTCCGCCGGACTCGACTATCCATCCATCGGCCCGGAGCACGCCTTTCTACATGACGCCGGGCGCGTCGACTACGTCTCGGCTTCAGACGATGAAGCGCTTCGATCCTTCCAGACTCTTTCGCAACTCGAAGGCATCATTCCGGCGCTCGAATCGGCGCACGGCGTCGCATATGCGATGAAACTTGCGCGCGAGTCCGGCCCCGGTCAGAACATCATCGTTAACCTTTCGGGCCGCGGCGATAAGGATGTCAACACGGTCGCCGACCGCTTGAACGGTGAACCGCGTTGAGCCGCATCGCTGGAACTTTTTCACACCTGAAGTCAGTGTCGCGTCGCGGCTTGATTCCGTTCATCACCGCCGGTGATCCTGATCTGGCGACGACGCGCGCACTGATCGTTGAACTGGCACGAGTAGGCGCGAGCGTGATCGAATTGGGCGTGCCGTTTAGTGATCCGGTCGCTGACGGCCCCGTAATTCAACGAGCCTCGGAACGCGCGTTGCGCCTGCATGTCGGCGTTCGTGATGTCCTCGCCGTGGTCGCTGACGCGCGACGCGAAACCGACGTGCCCATCGTCCTGTTCAGCTACCTCAACCCGCTGCTTCAGTTCGGGATGGAGCGCCTGGCCGCGGAGGCGAAACAGGCGGGCATCGACGGCGTGCTGGTGACCGACCTGGTGCCGGAAGAAGCGTCTGAGTTTGCCCCAATCCTCGCCGCGCACGGACTGGATCAAATCTTCTTGGCCGCCCCGACGACCTCCGATGCACGTCTGTCGATGATTGCGCGGCGCGCGCGCGGATTCATCTACGCTATTTCGCGTGCGGGCGTGACGGGCGCGCGCGCGGAATCAAGCAGCGAGGCGGCAAAGCTCGTCGGACGCCTGCGCCGGGTCACTGACCTGCCAATCGCCGTCGGCTTCGGCATTTCAAACAGCGAACAGGTCGCTGAAGTCTGGCGCTACGCAGATGCCGCTGTCGTCGGTTCAGCCCTCGTCGCCGAGATTGAGCGGAGAGCCGGGGCGGTCGATCTCGTAGACGGCATCGGCGCCTTCGCGCGTGCCTTGCTACCGCCGGTGTCGCTCTCTCCGTAACGGCTGATGGCGACGGTCGACAACACGGATAAAACGCTGCACTAATCATGGCGGCGGTGGTAGAATCCGCACCTCAGTTTTCCGACCTCACCTCCTGCTTTTAAGGTGGTAATTAAAATCGTTGCATCCATGAAACGTTGTTCCATTCTTGTGCCGTATGTGCTAAACTCGCCCTCGTTTTGGTGAGACAACACATATAGCTTGAGAAAAGGGGACGAAGAAAGTGATAGGAACAATGGCTGACAGCAAAGCGGGCGCGGATCGCGGTAAAGCGGTTGAAGCGGCCCTCCTCAACATCGAAAAGAAATTTGGCAAAGGGTCGATCATGCGGCTGGGTGAGCGCGAAGTCTCGGACATCCCGGCGATTTCAACCACCTCTCTGAGCCTTGATGCCGCGACGGGTATCGGTGGGGTTCCGCGCGGGCGCGTGATTGAAATTTTCGGCCCCGAAAGCTCCGGCAAAACGACGCTTGCGCTCCATATTGTGGCGGAGGCGCAGAAGGCGGGCGGCATCGCGGCCTACATCGATGCCGAGCACGCGATGGACTCTGATTACGCCGGGAAGTTGGGTGTCAACATCGACCAGTTATTGATCTCGCAGCCGGATTCGGGCGAGCAGGCGCTGGAGATTGTCGAAGCTTTGGTGCGCTCGAACGGAGTGGATGTGATTGTCGTCGATTCGGTGGCGGCGCTGGTGCCGCGCGCAGAGTTGGACGGCGAGATGGGTGACAGCCTGCCCGGTTTGCAGGCGCGTTTGATGTCGCAGGCTCTGCGCAAACTGACGGCCGTCGTCGCGCAGTCGAACACATCTCTGATCTTCATCAACCAGATTCGCGAGAAGATTGGCGTTATGTTTGGCTCGCCGGAAACGACCACGGGCGGACGTGCCCTGAAATTCTATTCCAGTCTGCGTGTTGACATCCGGCGCATCGGCGCGATTAAGGACGGTGATCGCGTCGTCGGTAACCGAACCAAAGTCAAAATCGTGAAGAACAAAGTGGCGCCGCCGTTCCGCGAGTGCGAGTTCGACATCATGTACGGCGAAGGCATCTCGCGCGAGGGCGACGTGCTTGACCTAGCCGTGGTTCACAAGGTCGTCGAAAAGAGCGGCGCGTGGTTCTCTTACAGGGGGGAGCGTCTCGGTCAGGGCCGGGAAAACTCGAAGCAGTCGTTGAAAGACGACACCAATCTGCTGTTCCGCATTGAGAACGAAGTGCGCGTCGCCCTTGGCATTCCGGTGGCGGGCGAGGTGGAAGAGTCAAAGGCTGCGGCCACCACAGACAAAGACAAGAAGTAGGGCCTCGGTCGTGAAGTGAATCTTCTTCGGACGACCTCAAGCGTTCAATTGCCAATCGCGCGCGGGATGGTTTCACTCCCATGACGCGCCGGCAATTGAACGCTTTTTTCTTGACAGCTTGCGTGATGGTTCACATCTACGATCTGCCGGTTGAATGTTCACGAACTTCTCGACTGAAGTATTGCACTCATCTATGCCAGTCAGCGATTCAATTCTGATTAAGGGCGGAACGATCATCACGATGGATGATCGAAACTCCGTCGTGACCGGCGACTTGTTGGTGCGCGGCGGGCGCATTGTCGGCGTCGGACGGATTGATGCGGACGCCGCCGTCGATGAAGTGATTGACGCGCACGATTGCGCCGTGCTGCCGGGATTCGTGCAGACGCATGTGCATCTCTGCCAGACTTTGTTTCGTGGCGCCGCCGATGATCTGTCCCTAATCGACTGGCTGAAGAAACGGATTTGGCCGATGGAAGCGGCCCACACTCCGGCATCTGTCAGGGCGTCGGCGCGGCTCGGAATCGCGGAGTTGATTAAGGGCGGGACGACGTGTGCGCTGACGATGGAGACGGTCAGATACACCGGCGAAGTCTTCCGCGTCGTCGAGAAGACCGGCTTCCGCGCGACCGTCGGCAAGTGCATGATGGACGCCGGCGATGAAGTCCCGTCGGCGTTACGCGAAAAGACGGAAACTTCTATCGGCGAATCCCTCGCTTTGCTCGAAGAATGGCACGGTCGCGGGGACGGTCGCCTGCGCTGTTGCTTTGCGCCGCGTTTCGCGATCAGTTGCACGCGCGAACTGCTTGTCGAAATATCGAGGCTCGCGCGCGAGCGGAGCGTGTTGCTGCACACCCACGCCTCGGAGAATCAGACGGAGATTGAAATCGTTGAGCGCGAAACCGGTCAGCGCAACATCCACTACCTCAACGCGGTTGGTTTCGCCGCGCCGCACGTCGTTCTCGCCCACTGTGTGCACATCGATCAGAGCGAGATTGACGTGCTGGCCCGCACCGGCACGTATGTCGCGCACTGTCCGTCTTCGAACTTGAAACTCGGTTCAGGCATCGCGCCAATCACGGAAATGCTCGCGCGCGGGATTTCCATTTCGCTTGGCGCTGACGGGGCGCCCTGCAACAACCGTCTCGATATGTTCACCGAAATGCGAACCGCGTCTCTGCTGCAAAAAATGAGGGCCGGATCGGAGGCACTCCCGGCGGGGCGCGTGCTTCGGATGGCAACGATTGAAGGTGCGCGGGCATTAGGTCTTGCACACGAGCTCGGCAGCCTCGAAGCAGGCAAGCAAGCCGACATGACGATCATCGACTTAAACCGCATCCACCTGACGCCGCGCACAGATCCCGTCTCGGCGCTTGTCTATGCAGCCCAGGCTGGCGATGTCCGCACCGTCATCATCGACGGACGAGTGGTCTTAAGGGATAGGGAACTGACCACCGACAATGAGACTGATTTGATGACCGAAGCGCAGCACCAGGCGAGTCTGTTGGAAACTCGCTTGCAGTCGCCGGATTGAGCGCACTATGCAAGTCAAAGTCTGGATGTGCGGGATTCTGTCGACTTTGTATGCGCCTCTCGCGCAAAAACGCGCTTCTCGCGCGAAGCGGATTAAAGGGATTGGTTGAAATGTGCGGGAAATACAGCTATTCGAGCGCAAATAGCGATGCCAGCTCAGAGGGAGCGGCTGTGGGGGGCACAATCGACGTCTGAGCTGGCACTGGCGGGCACCAAATAGTTGTCAAGCGGTAGTTAGTTCAGCCGAGCCGAGAAACCTTTTTGAGGTCAATCAGCCCTTAACGCGACGCATTATACACTCGTAAACAACCAAGTCAATGATTATTTTGTGACCTATCTGACAAAAACAGCCGCGCCCGACACTCGGTTGACAGTCATCAAATGTGTTCTTATACTGACGCATCTTTGGCAGGGGTCAACAGAAGAGGGGCCAGGTAGCTCAGTTGGTAGAGCACCTGACTGAAAATCAGGGTGTCGGCGGTTCAACTCCGTCCCTGGCCACCATTCAAATCAACAACTTAGGGCGTCCGCTACGGGCGCCCTTCGTCTTTTGGTCTGCCAGCGGTCTGCCAAACTTAGGAAGATGTACCCGTCTTGCCGTAAAGTAGGCTTTCGAGCTTCTGTGACGCGGCCTCTTGCATCGTCGGCAAGACGTGGGAATAAACATCAAGGGTGAGAGTTATGCTGGCATGACCGAGCCGTTCGCTGACAACCTTCGGATGCTCGCCAGCCGCTAGTAACAAGGTGGCGCAGGAATGACGCAGGTCGTACAGGCGGAAGTCTTTCGGCAGTTTGGCGCGCTCAAGGATCGGGCGGAAGTGACGCCGCTTGAGATTGCGCGATGCGAGTGGCCCGCCTTCAGGTGTGGCGAAGACAAGATCGTTTTGTTGGTAAGCTGCGCCAGCCTTCAATCGTTCTGCTGCTTGCTGCCGCCGATGCTCTGTGAGCGCGCGTAGGGTTGAGGCGGGCAAGGGGATTGAACGCCTGCTGCGCGCCGTCTTTGGCTCGCCGAAATACCATCCGCCGCCAGTGCTGCGCCATATAAGGGCACGCCTAACAATTACGACGCCGCGCTCAAGGTCAACATCTTTCCACTGCAAGCCAAGATACTCTTCGGGTCGCATACCCGTCGCCAGCGCGAATGCGAACAGTACGCCCCAACGATCTTCGGCGGCTGCCTTGAGAAATTCTGTCGCGTCTTTTGGTGAAAGCGCCTGCATCTCTTTGCGCGCTTGACGGGGCAAGTCTACAAGTTCAGCCGGATTACGCGCCAGCATACCCCAGCGCACAGCTTGCTTTAGAGCCGATGAAAGCACGGCATGAAGATAGCGCACCGTGCGAGCTGATAGCCCGCACTCCTGCATGTCGGCATAGAGTTTCTGAATATGCAGAGGGCGCACGTCGGGAAGTTTTCGCTGGCCTAGCTCCGGCTGAATGTGTCGGTTGAGTAGGTAGGCATATCCTTCGTGCGTGCGCTCGGAGACGCGGGGACGTGCGGCTGTCGCCAGCCACTTCGTCAGGTATTCATTCAATGTGAGTGCGATGGGTTGAACGAATGTGCCGGTATCTTGAGCGTGTAGAATGTCGTTAAGGTAAGTTTGGGCGTCTGACTTCGTGCCTTTGATTTGTTTATAGTGGTACTGGCGTTTGCTGTTAGCATCGCGCCCAAGAAACACACTGACGAGAAACACGCCGTCACGCTTCTTTTTGATAGAGCCGCTTCTACGCGGCTGCGTTTTCTTCTCTGTCATTATCTTCTCCTGTTGCTGCCAAACACGATGCCATAAGCGCGTTAGGCGGCCATCCAGTTTTGTCTTTAATGTGAGGTCTGTATGTATCGTTCGATGAGTCTCGCCGCTGCACGATGCCAGCATGGTTGACCCTGTACATATGCCTTGCACTGGCAGGAACCATTCGCGCTGTATATCTCGCCGGAAGGCGAGAGAATCAAAAGAGCGCGACCGTCAAAGTGTATGTACGGATTTTCTTCGATCTGCTGCTTGGCTCTGACAATAGCGGTCTTCCATCTGAGCGAGCCTGAAACCTTGTCGAACGCTTCTTGAACCACTTGCTGCATCCTGCTTTGGTCTATGTTCATCATATCCGGTTTCCTCTCTTGTATGATGTCTGATTGATGAACCGGATCGTACTTTAAGTACAATGCCTTGTCAATACTTAAAGTATAGTGTGTTATGTTGCTGGCATCCTGCATCTTCATACTTGTGGTATAGTGCGGAAATATGGAGGGTGATGAGTTGAGA
>JALZJL010000213.1 GCA_030859785.1 Acidobacteriota bacterium | reverse complement strand
GGTCTGGTACGAACGCGGCGCTTTCGGGCGGGCGAGCAAGGCGGGGTTGGCGCGGATAAAGCGACCCAGATCGGGGTGGCGCATCACCCACGCATAAAACGACGAGAGAAAAGAAGTGCGAACGTAGGTCGACGCTGGAAGCAACCCCCGCTTCCCTTCACCGCTGCGCTGCATTTCAGCCTGCCACGCTTTGACGTCAAACGGCGTCACGTCACCGGGATGTTTCTTGATGAACGAGAAGAAAGCGGTGATCTGCATATTCCGGAGCAACTGTCAACAAGCATGAGAAAGTGGAACTGACGCACATTTGATGACGCGTTGTTGAGCGTCGCCGCGATGCTGTTATAAACAGCAGCATGAGCGTTTCAACTTTGCTTGCCGACCCTACCGCCATTCAACTTGAGAAGATCGTTTCCGACGCTCGCGCCGTGACGCTCGTCGTAAAAACCACCGGGCGATACGCCGCGTGCCCAGGCTGCCAACACACTTCCGCCCGCATTCATAGCCGCTACGAGCGGAGAGTTGCTGACCTGCCATGGCATGGTGTTGCCGTTAAACTCGAACTCCATACGCGCCGTTTTCGCTGCACGAACTCGCGTTGCCGGCAAAGTATATTCTGTGAACAACTACCCGCCGTCGTCGCTCGCTACGCGCGCAAGACGGCGCGGCTGACCAATGCGTTGCAACTGATCGGCTTCGCCATCGGCGGTGAAGCTGGCGCACGCGCTGCAGTTGAACTTGGGATGAGCACAAGCCCCGACACGTTACTACGTCGCATCCGTCAAGCTGCACTCGAAGAACAACAGACGCCGCGCGTTCTCGGCGTCGATGACTGGGCGTTCAGGCGTGGCTGCCGCTACGGCACCATCCTCGTTGACCTCGAACGTCGTCGCCCGGTTGATCTGTTACCTGACCGCGAAGCCGAGACACTCGCCTCGTGGCTGAAAGCGCATCCCGGTGTTGAAATCATCAGCCGTGATCGTGCGTGCGCTTACTCTGATGGCGCGACGCAAGGAGCGCCCGAAGCTACTCAAGTCGCCGACCGCTGGCATCTCTTAAAGAACATGGGTGATACAGTTCAGCGAGTCTGTGATCGCAAGCACGGCGTCTTGCGGCAGGTAGCGAAGGCGATCACAGCCTCGCCGGCTGCTCCCATAGAGGACAACGTCTGCCCTGCATCTGAGGCTGCTACGACGCGACTCACGCTTCCTGAGAAAGCGAAGTTGCAAAGCCGCGAACGACGACTTGCGCGCTACACCGAAGTTGTTGCCCTCTGGAAGCAAGGCGTCTCATCACGCGCTGTCGCCCGCGAACTTCATCTATCACGTCACACGGTGATGAAGTTACTGCGTGCCGGATCATTTCCTGAGAAAGCAGAACGTCCGCCACGTCGCAGCATCGTCGATCCTTACGGCGATTACCTCGCTGCACGATGGGCGTCTGGGTGTCATAGCGCCACGGTGTTGTGGCGCGAGATACAGCCGCAAGGCTTTCGCGGGCCTTATAGTGCGGTGTGTCGTTATCTCGCCCGCTGGTGGCGCAACGACTTGCCACTTCAACTGCAACGAAGAAAGCGGAGCCAGCCGGTAACGACTATTAAGACTCCATCGGCACGCCGCACGATGTGGTTGCTGCTCGGCGATGCGACAAAGCGTAAGCCTGATGAGCACGCCTTTGTGACGCGGCTGCTCGACGAGTGCCCAGACGCCAAACTCGTGCAAAGCCTCGCGCAGGGGTTCATCGCAATTATTCGCGAACGCAAAGCGGATGCTCTCGAAGGGTGGATGACGAACGCCGCAGCGAGCGGGTTGGCGGAGATGCATGGCTTCGTCACTGGCTTACGTCGTGACTTAGCTGCCGTCAAAGCAGCCTTAACCCACGAATGGAGCAACGGACAAGTGGAAGGTCAAGTCAACCGTCTCAAGACGATTAAGCGAGCGATGTACGGCCGTGCAAACTTCGAGTTACTTCGCCAACGAGTGCTTCACGCCGTTTAAGCGGAGTCGAAAACAGATTTTCAAAGATTCGCGGCGACGCTCAACACCGCGTCATCAAATATGCGGGAGTTCCGAGAAAGTGACCCACTAGCAAGCATCCAGATTTGACCCACCGGCGGTTGCTTGCTCATGCCGGCGGTGCCATTTCGACGACCGGCTGTCCATACGCTGATTGCGAGGCTTGCCGCTTCTCTTTGAGCCGGTAGCTGTCACCACGGATGTTGATCACCGTGCAGCGGTGCAGCAGCCGATCCAGGGCGGCCGAGGCCATCACGGCATCGCCCGCGAAGACTTCGCCCCACGCCGAAAACGCTTTGTTGCTCGTCAGGATGAGCGCCCCCTGCCGCTCGTAGCGTTGGCTCACGACCTGAAAGATCAAACTCGCATGCGGCTGGTCCAGTTGCAGGTAACCCACTTCATCGATGATCAGCAGTTTTGGGCGCGTCAGGTTCTTCAACTCGGCGCGGAAGGTGCGGTGTACGTACCATTCACGCCGACCGCATCCTCGATTTCGTATGTGCTGACGCCGGTCTGACTTCCGATGAGACGTCCGCCGGCTCGCGCCAGCGCGCCGCCGACGCGCCCGAGGGCGCTCCTGCCACCTACTTTGCGCATCCTGCCGGTCAGACCCGCGTAGCCGTCCGCGCCTTTGATCGTGCCCTTGAGAGCGAGTTGAGTACCGTCGGAGAGAACGATAAAGCCCTCCCCCGCGTGGTCGTTAACGACGCGACCGTTGACCTCTTGCGGCAGGAGGAGGATGACGGCGGTGCTGCCGGCGGGGACGAGCGTCTGGCCGCGACCGTCGCGCACATCTGTGACCACGCGCGCCGAGACCGATGTCGCGATCCCGGAGCGCACCGGCTCAAGTAACACCAACTGGAGGAGCGACCCGCGCCGGAGAGTCGGGCGCGCGTCATCAGCCAGCGCCGGAGTTGTGCTCGTACTTCCCTCCTCCGCCGGTTGCTGATCCCGGAGCGCCACCTGCTCCTCCGCGCGCTCACCGGCTTGCAGGCGCACCGCGAAAGAGTTTTCTGCGCCCGGAGCGGAGACGCCGAGCATCGACGCATCGCGACGCGCGATGTCTGAAGGCACGGTCGCGGGGCGGGGCGATGAATTGCTTGACGTGAGCGAAGCATAGCTGACGACGGGCGGGATCACCTGCGGCGGCACCCCGGCGGCCACACCTGGAGACGTGTCTGACGCGCCGGACATACCGTTCGCAACGCCGTTGCCGAAATTCACCGCTTGACCGGGCGAGCCAAGCTCAGGCGTTGTCAGTCCTCTACTGTTCTCCGAGGTTCCGAGCGGCTTCACTTCTTCAGCCGCGCCGGGTCCGAACAGATCACGTGCGGCTTGCCCCGGTGTGTTCTTGCTTTTCGCTTTGAACGGATCAGACGAGTTGCCGCTCACCAAAAACAGCACGACCACCACAAGACCCACGACGCCCACCAACACGACGCGCTGATTCCAGTGACCGTGCGGGCGCAGAACGTGCATCACTCGCCCGCCGCCCTGTGCGGCGGGGAGCGGCGGCGGAAAGCCGTGAGCGACCTGAAGCGATGGCCCACCCGTCGCCGCAACGGCGGGCGGCGGGACGGTGTCCGCTGTCACCGCCCAGTCATCGTCTTCATCCACCTCACCGGGTTTGGTTGCTGCCTCTCTGCCCGACTGCGTCGCACCATTCTCACTGAAGTTCACGGCGCCGCCGGGTTCATCAGCTGTCGCCAGATCAGAGGGTTCGTCAGACGAGTCTTCCAAACCCGTGTGGTCGTCAACATCTTCGTTCGGCATCCTGCTCATATCTTTACTTCCCTTCTTCAACTTCAAACGTGCGCCCCGACATGCCGCGACATGAAGATTGTCGATTCACTTTCACCTATTGCATGCTCAAGCCGGGAATGGCCGCACTCGACTGAGAGCGGCCAAAGTGAGTGCTCCCAAACGCTGCTGTTCAGCTGCGTCGAGCGAGCAGCATCCAACCCCATCGACGAGGACTTCATGATAACGAAGCTACCAAGGCGTCGCGCTGCAACAGCAGCGATAGCCATCACGAAGCGTGGCTTCGCCAAGCTCACCGTAGATAGTCGGGCAGGTACAGATGAGCACAGACGTAGGCACGCGGACTTCCGTGGTTTCGGTCGCGCCCATGCTGTCTGTTCGCAATGGCGAGCGAGTGGTTGATTTCTACAAATCGGCATCCGGGGCGGTCGAGGTCTACCGGGTGGAGGATTCCGCTGGCTCGGTGGTGTCTCGGCTGTCCGTTGATGGTGCGGAGT
>JALZJL010000242.1 GCA_030859785.1 Acidobacteriota bacterium | reverse complement strand
CTAAAGCGGTCGCCGCTACGTTGTGCACTCTCTAGCGTTTTCTTTCGCAATGCTTCATCGGCGGGCGGCGAGTGTCCGTCGCGTTTGAGCAACGTCTCCGAAATGAGCTTAGCGACCTGCTGCTGTTGTTGGTCCATGATTGGGTTCAACACCGCCTCCGAAGTTGCCCGCGCGTTGGTGACGGTCAACAGTTCTTTGATGAGCGCCCGCTTCTCGGCGGAGATGTCACCGCTCTGCGCAGTAACGGCGGTGGCGGTCAGAATCAAAGAACACAAAACGAGTCCTGCTTTAATCAAACTACGGAACATGCGTTTCTCCTTACTGGAATTCTTCCGCGGTACGGGTCTGAAGAGTTCGGACACGAAGATGAAGTGAGAGTCAGCATCCTGTCCGAAGCGGTTGTAACCGATGGTCATCATCAACGGGCCGGGCCGGCGGCATAAAGCTCGAAGAGTTTCGCTTCAAGGTCAGAGACCTGAAACGGTTTGTCAATGCTGGCGTCGATCAGCGAAGGCGAGGGCGTGCCGCCGGGAATCGACTGGCCGTAGCCGGTGACGAGCACAATGAGTGTGCCGGGGGCGCGGCGGCGGACCTCGGCGGCAAGTGTTAACCCGTCCATGCCGGGCATCGCAAGGTCGGTAATCATCACGTCGAACCGGCCGTTGTCGTTGAGCACCTGCAATGCTTCGGCGGCGCCGGCAACCATCGTCACGTGCTGGCCCAATTCGGTAAGTATCTCGCCGAGCACTTCGCGCACCGTCTCTTCGTCCTCGACGATGAGCACCCGGCGCGGCGGCAACCCGGCACTCTGGGCGGCGGGCATCGACGGCCATGCGTCCTCATGCGTCTGCGGAAAGCGAATAATGAATGTTGCGCCGCGACCGGCCTGGCTGCGGACATCAATCGTGCCGGCGTGGCGCTGGATGATGCCGTAGCTGACGGCGAGGCCGAGGCCGGAGCCTTGCGGCCCTTTGGTCGTAAAGAACGGTTCGAAGATACGTTCGGAGAGCGCGTCGGGGATACCCTCGCCGGTGTCGCTGACCTCGACCACGACGAAGCTGGCGTCCCGGCTGACGCGAAAGTTGATGCTGCCGCCGGAGGGCATCGCGTCGAGCGCGTTGAAGATCAGGTTGACGATCACCTCGCGAATTTCGGAAGGGTTCGCCGCGATCTCGTCGACGCCCTCACAAGTCGACACGAAGTTAATGGCGTAATGCAGCCCTTGCGCGCGGGCGTCGTCCTCCCAGCGGGTGCGTGTCAACTGAATGGCGTCGTTGATCAGCCGCCCGATGGACACGCCGGGGATGCGCTCGCCCGGCGCGCGTCGCGCGAACGTCTGGATGCGGCGCACCGTCTCGGCGGCGTCGAGCGCCGCGGTCTCGATCACTTCAAGGTCGCGCCGCTGCTTGTCGATGGTCACGGCGCGCAGCAGCAATTGCGTGCGTCCGAGGATGGCGGCCAGCGAGTTGTTGAAGTCGTGCGCGACGCCCGCTGCGAGTTGCCCGATGCTGCGTATCTTGTCGCTTTCCGCTTCCTGATCGGCGCGCTCCAGTTCGCGTTCGAGTAGCCCGACATTCTCAATGGCAACCGCCGCGAGGTTGGCCGCCATTCGCATCGCCGTGACGTGCTCCGGCTTGAACGCTGCCGCCTCCGCGCTCTGCACCTCGATGGCGCCGAGCGTCCGGCCCATGAAATTCATCGGCACTGCAAGCGACGAACGTGGTCGCCGAACGTCCGCATCGAAACCGACATCGACGGTCGGTTGGTTTGCGACCGCCGTCAGGTAATCATCTTCGATGACGATTTGTCCGGTCGCTACCGCGCGGCTGTGCGGACTGTCGGTGACTGGCAGCGGCGGCAGCGTCGTCCAATCCACCTCTTCTCCTTCGCTCCATGCATAGACCGCGGTGCGCTCGTTACTGTGCGGGTCATGGAGCGAGATGAAGATACCGATGCACGGCGTCGACGCCATCGCGAACTCGCGCAACGCATGGAAGATGGCGTGGAGGCCGCGGGCCGTGCCGAATGTTTGCGACAGCGATGCCAGGCGGTCGAGCAGTCGCTCGTACTCGGTGATCGCGCGCTGCTCGGCGACGCGCAGGGCCTCTTCGACGATCTGCCGTTCGGTGATGTCGGTGATCAGCACGAGGCGCGCCGGTCGACCGGCGAGGTCAATCGAGTGCGACGCGATGTCGACTAGAATGAGCGTGCCGTCTTTTTTGCGGTGGCTCCACGTTCCGAGATGGATGAGTCCGCGTAATGGACCCGCCGATACTTCGAGTAGCGCCGGAATGTATTCGGCGGGGCGGATGTCAAGAATTGTCATGCGAAGGAATTCTTCGCGGGTATAGCCGTAATGTTTGATGGCGGCGTCGTTGACGTCGAGGAAGGCGTGTGTATCCACTGCATAGACCCACATCGGCTGCGGGTTGTTCTCAAACAGCGCGCGGTACGGGTCTTTGGCGTCGCGCGAAGGCGACAGTTCCGGTTCTTTCTTTTCGTCGGCGCGCTCCATAAGAATGCGGGTTGAGGGGGGCAGTCCGCTATGAGTTAGTGAATGTATCTGCGGTGGGCGGCAGCACCCGTCAGGTTCAGCTTCGCAATTGCTTAATAAGATCGATGAGGTCCATCGGGTTGATCGGCTTCGTCAAAAAGGCGTCGAACCCTGATTCGAGCGCGCGCTCACGATCATCGTACATCGCGAAACCGGTCACCGCAATCAGCGGCACCGAGACATAGTTGTCGAGCGACCGGAGTGCCATCGCCAACTCGTACCCGCTCATCCCCGGCATCCCGATGTCCGACACCACGACGTCAAAATCTTCACGGCGCGCCTTCTCCAGCGCGTCGGGCGCAGAGAACACCGCCGCCACATCGTATCCGGTGTATCGCAGCAGCATTGCGATCATCTCCGTCACGTCGGGCGCGTCGTCAACGACCAACGCCCGCGGTCGACGTGGACCCTCAGCCGAGATGTCGTCGGCGAGCGGCGTCCGGTCCGGCGGCAACGGCGCTTCGTCGTGTGCCGAGAACCGGCTGGCAAATGTGTTGCGGAAAAAGGCGGCGGGCCGATTGAACCCGCCCGGTGTCAGAGAGCCTGTCAGCATCGTCCATTATCCTTTCAAAGCGTCGATGCGAAAGCGGCGCCTGACGCGTGCGGCGATGATCTCGGATCACGCCCGCCGTTGATTGAACCGCTTTCGTCACCTACTTGTCCCACTTGTTAAATCACGCGCCGCCAGGTTGTTGTCCTGACGGTTGGTGACGGATACAAATATATCAAAATATATTACGGCGGAGGCGCACAACATCTTTGGCTTTCGACCTGCCGCCTCGTCCGCGGCGACGGTTGGGGCGGTTCGCCCGCGCGAAATAATTCTGCTAGTCTCGTGTTTCGTCTCTGAAAAATACGACCTGAAGGCGGACGTTTAATTTGTATCCGGTCGGCAACCTTTTCATCCCTGTTGAGCACGGTCGCCTCGAAGCGATCCTGAAGGAGCCGAGCGCCGCCGCCGGAGAATCTTCACTCTCTGCGCACGGCGTCGCGCTTGTGCTGCACCCACACCCGCTGCACGGCGGCACGATGCACACCAAAGTAGTCTTTCGCGCGGCGCGCGCTTTGAACGATGCCGGCCTCGTCGCGCTCCGCATCAACTTTCGCGGCGTCGGCCAGAGCACCGGCACGCACGACCATGCGCGCGGCGAACAGGATGACGCACGTGCTGCGCTCGACTACTTAACAAACACCTATCCGAATCTGCCCGTCACGCTCGCCGGGTTTTCGTTTGGCGCGCGGGTCGGTCTCGAAGTCGGAATCGCGGATTCGCGCGTCGCCAATCTGATCGGCATCGGCACGCCTCTCAGCATGTATGACTTCACATTCCTGATCGCCTGCCGCAAGCCGTTGCTGCTCGTCCACGGCGAGTGCGACGAGTTCGGCGATGCCGGAAAGTTACAGCAGTTGGCCGATCAACTCCCCGCCGAAGCGCACTCACGCGTCGCGGTTGTCCCCGGCGCCGGCCATTTTTTCGAAGGGAAGTTAGACGAGATGAGCCGCGTCATTCGCGAATGGACGGTAGAGATGTGGATGAGGGATGAGGGATGAAGGGAAAGGCAGATGGTTTTCGTTGTTGATGTCTTTATCCTTAACGGTGTTGACGAACACGGCCATCAGTTGTTCGGCTTCGACTCGTACCCGGCATGAAACAAGCTTCTTTCAGAGAAGCGAAAAAAGAGGCTGAAGAACATCAGACGCAAACGGAGAAGGAGTTAATTTTCATCCCTCACCCCCTCATCCCTTCAAGAGTCCTTCATCTTTCATCTGCGTAGAGCCGGTCGATGACGTCTCGGTACTTTTCGTCGACGATGCGCCGTTTGACTTTCATCGTCGGGGTTAGTTCGCCGCCCTCGATGGTCATCTCGTGTTCGAGCAGGGCGACTTTTTTGACGCGCTCGTAGTTCGATAATCCATCGCAGAGCGCGTCGACTTGGCGCTGCACGATGTCGATGATGCGTGGGTGGCGGATGAAGTCGGCGGGCGTTTTCAGGTCGAGGTTTTTAAGCTGTGCATACGAGCGGAGTTGCTCCCAGTTCGGAACAATCAGCGCGGCGGGAAACTTGCGACCGTTGCCGACGAGCACCACTTGATTGACGAAGCGCGACTGCTTCAGACGCTGCTCGATAGGTTGCGGCGCGACGTACTTGCCGCCGGATGTTTTGAACAATTCTTTCTTGCGATCCGTGATGCGCAGGAATCCATCGGCGTCGAGCGTGCCAATGTCGCCTGTCTTGAACCATCCGTCGGCGGTGAACACATCGCGCGTCGCGTCCGGCTTGTTGTAGTAACCGCGCATCACATTCGGCCCGCGCGTTTCAATCTCGCCGTCCTCGGCAATGCGCACCTCGACGTTGCGGATGGGCCGCCCGACGGTGCCGACCCGGTTGTCTTCGAGCGTCCCGGCGGCGATCACCGGCGAGGTTTCCGTCAGGCCATAGCCCTGCACAATCGGCAGCCCCGCGCCGAGAAATGTATACGCGATGTCATCGGGCAACGCCGCGCCGCCGGAAACAAAGAGGCGCATCCGCCCGCCCACCCCGTCGCGCCACTTCGCGAAGACGACGCGTGACGCGGCGGCGTGTTGCAGCGCCAGTAGCGTCGGCACCGGCTGGCGCGCGACGACGAGTTGCGACCGTTTCTTTCCGACCTCGACCGCCCACGCGAGCAGCGCCGCCTTTACTTTTCCACCCTCCGCCGCTTTGCCCTTGATACGTGCATAAATCTTTTCAAACAGTCGCGGCACGCTGAGCATCACGGTCGGGCGCACCTCGCGCATGTTGTCGCCGATCTTCTCCAACGACTCGGCGAAGTAAACGCTCATCCCGTGGTGGATATACATGTACATGCCGAGCCGCTCGAAGATGTGCGACAGCGGCAGCACAGACAGCACGATGTCTTCGGGCGTGAATGCAAGATGGCCTGACGAATCGATCAGGTTGGTGACTAAGTTCGACTGCGTCAGCATCACGCCCTTCGGCTCGCCGGTCGTGCCCGACGTATAGATAATCGTCGCCACATCATCGGGCTTCACCGCTCGCGCCAAAGCGTCCGCGAGATCAGGCTGCGCGGCCTGAAGCTCGCGCCCTCGCGATTCGAGTTGACTCAGTGTGAGTGCGCTGCCCGCACCCGTGACTGTCGCCACATCTGCCGCCTCACCTTCAAGAAAGACAATGTGCTGAAGCACGTCGCAGTCGCTGATCGATTCGCGGACGCGCTCAAAGGCGGCGCGGTGCTGGATGAAGAGCACGCGCGCCCCGGAGTCGGTCAGGATGTAACAGACCTGCGGCGGGGCCTGCGTCGGGTAGATGGGAACGTCGATGGCACCGGCAAACTGACAACCGGCGTCGGCCATCGTCCACTCCGAACGGCTCTCGGAGAGAATCGCCACACGGTCGCCGTGGCGCACGCCGAGCGTGTAGAGACCGAGCGCGGTAGAGCGCGCCCGCTCCAAAAGTTCGGCGGATGAAATGGGCCGCCACGCGCCATCGCGTCTGTCGTTGAGTGCGTCTGGTTTGTGGTGAATGCGGGCGGCGCGCTCAAACATCTCGACGAGCGTCGTCGGCTCGTCGGGTGTTGACGGGACGCGGGCCGGGGCCTGTGCGCTCTGTTTCGCGGCATTAGCGGTCGCCACCTGATCGATCATTTTCATCGGACGCTTACTCCATTGAGAAAGATGTCCAACACCTGGTCGGCCATCGGGGCCAGCTTGTAGCGGCGCTTCGACAAAATCCAGTTGGTCGCCATCTCGTCGAGCGCGCCGAACAAAACTTTCGCCACCACCTTCGCATTGAGGTCGGCGCGGAACATGCCGGCGCGCTGCCCCTCTTCGAATACTTCGCGGATCAGATGCAGGTACTCGGCCAGCCCGGCGGCAGAGAACTCTTCCATAAACTTTGTCGAGCCGCGCAACTCAACCTGGAAGACCACCGCGAGGTCACGGTCGGCACCGAGTCGTTCGAGATGCAGCGTCGCGATGCGCCGCAGTTTCTCGCGCGCATCCGTCAACGCGCCGAGCAACTTGCGCCCTTCGTCGATGGCCTCGCCGGCGTTGCGGTCGAAGATCGAATGAAGAATCTCTTCCTTACTTTTGAAATACAGGTACACAGTGCCGTCGGCGACGCCGGCGACGTGCGCGATGTCGGCGACCTTCGAGTTGAAATAACCGTTGCGGGCGAAGACCTGCGTCGCGGCGCGCAGAATCGCTTCGCGCTTGTCGGCGACCGGCGGTTTCGCGGCGGATAGAGAACGGGCGGAACGCATTAAAAGATCGGCTCCAATTTGGATGTTTAAGATTTGGTATTAGGAACGGCGCTGTGAATGAATCATCATTCAGGCAACCGGGCACCAGCCTACCCGCGCCCGCCGGATTGTGCAACCGGGAAGTCGCGGCGGCTCTCAAGCGTCGCCATGCGAACTCTCCGCGCGGCCCCACTCAGTCGGCTTCTCGACTGACATCCGGCCTGACTTTTTGCCTGGCAACTTGCCTGACTTCGCGCTTCCGACCACGCAGCAATTCCGTTAACCGCCGCATTTGCTGATGCGGAAATGGGCGTCGCCAGTTTTGGTCATAGACGTCCGTCGCAATGCGTCTCCGCAGGTCGCGCAACTCACGCCAGAATGGCACACATAGTTCAAACTCCGACCCCATCCATGAAAAGACCTGACGACTCGCCCCCGCCGTACGGCGCTGATCCAAGTGGTGCGTGATTGTGAAACGGACGCGGGCGCCGTGTGTCGTGAAGCGAAAGTCGTACTCCTCCGGCTCGCAGTTCCAGCGCACCGCCGCTGCTGCCTCGCCCGCCGCGCCGCTTTCGAGCAGCACGCTCAAAGCCTCGATCAATTCGAGCAGCGAATCATGCGGCATGCACGACGCACCCATCACGATGCTCTGCTCGCCGGCGCGCAGGCGCAACGACATGAACCCGCTCTGCGGACTTTCGATGCTGACATTCAGTGCTTGAGTCATCGACTGGGTGTGACGTAACTAAAAATGTAAAGAGACCGAAACCGGCGCATCGGCGGCCGCCAACTCTAATGGCCGGGCCGGAGGTTATTCAACATCTGGATGACACCGGAATGACGCGAGCCGCCCACACACACGCGGGGGCGGCTCGATGGTGGACTCGCGTTTAACTTTTGGCTATGGCAGAAGCGGAGAGACTCGAACCCGGTACGCACTTGCGTGGGTCAATTCGAAATGGCGGAAGGGACAGGACTCGAACCTGCATGCGCGTGAGCGCGGTAGTTTTCAAGACTACTGCCTTACCGATT
Source organism: Acidobacteriota bacterium (assembly GCA_030859785.1). GTDB lineage: Bacteria > Acidobacteriota > Blastocatellia > Pyrinomonadales > Pyrinomonadaceae > JACDEG01. Next base: position 14,274 of record JALZJL010000242.1, on the reverse strand, counting down.
AGGCTACCCTTCCATTGAAATCCTTGAAAGTGAATCAGTGACCAACAGCAACCTGATAGTCAAGGCCACCGACTCATCAATTAGCCTACGCCTGCTGACTCTCCGAACGTCCCGCACTATACCCCAACGGCGCGGGGGCACTCAACCGTCGAAATCAAAAAGTGATCACTGATAAGCACTGAAGTACTGAGTGATGAATACTGAGTAAGAGATATTTGCTTCTGCCCGGCACCCGGCACCTAAGGTTCGGTTTCCCGCAGCCTGGTGAGTGTAATGGCGAAACGCGAACCGGCGTTCATGTCGTCAGACGCCGGTAGATGGCGGGCATTCTCTCCGGCAGCGACAGCACGTCGTCGATGATGGTGTAACCGACTTCGCCGTAGAGGTCTTTTAACTCCGTCTCCGAGTCGCGGTCAATCGTGATGCAGAAGGGCGTGATGCCGTCGAGCCGCGCCTGCCGGAGCGACTCGCGCGTGTCTTCGCGGGCGTAGCGGGCGTCGCCGTAGTCGTGGTCATACGGACGCCCGTCGGAGAGGATGATCAGCAGCCGCGTGCGGGCCTCCTGCTGTCGGAGCTTGGCGGCAGCGTGGCGGATCGCGGCACCGAGGCGCGTGTTGTGCTGGTAGTTGATGCCACCGATGCGTCGCTCGATTTCCTCCGAATAGCGCTCGCCGAAATCCTTGACGACGTAGAATCTGACGTTGCGCCGTCCCTCCGACGTGAAGCCGTAAATCGCATACACATCGCCGACCGCTTCGAGCGCCTCGCTCATCAGCACCAGGCCCTCCTTCTCGACCTCGATGATGCGGCGTCCGGGGTAGGTGTAGGGCTGCAACGGGTGACGACCGATGGTGCGCGCCGTCGAAGAAGATTGGTCGAGCAGGAACGCCACGGCGACATCGCGTTCGCGCCGCAATCGTTTCATGTAGAGCCGCTCCGACGGTTGATGAACACCTCCGGCCCGCGCCGCGCGACGGTCGGCGACGTAATCAATCACCGCGCTCAGGTCGTAGTCTTCGCCATCCAACTCGTTCATCACACGCTTCAGATTCTCCGGCTTCATCAACTGAAATTGATGACGAATCGAAGAGATGGCGCCGCGGTGACGCGAGCGTGTCAACTCGACGAACGAGCGGTCGCCGCGCCGGACGCGCTTTTCGATGACGCGGCACCAGCCGACGCGCATGTCGGACAACTCTCGATCCCATTCGTCGTAGTCGAAGGCAACCTCGCCCGCCTCCAAACCCTGCTCCGCCGATTCGGCAAGCGTCCAACGCTCCGCGCCGAACAGATCGTCGATGTCGCCGGTCATCGTCTCGGTATTTGCCCATGCGTTAAAGAGTTCGCGAGCGTCCGTTGGTGGTGGCGGCGGATTCTGTTCCGCGCGGGGTGGTTCGGGAGCGGCGTCCGTGGCGCCCTGTCCCGCGTCACTTTCATCGCCCGCCTCGGCCTCCGGCTGCTGCTGTATCTCCTGCTGCTGCATCTCAGGCACGACCGACTGGAACAGCGAGTAGACGCGGCCCGTCGCCATCAGCGTATCCGCGACGCCGGCCCCCGCCGGCGCGAGATAATCGGCGACGATGCCTTCCAGTTCCGAAACGATCTGACCATAGAAGGCGCGCGCATCGTCAAGCGCGCCGCCGCAGAGCGTGATCTGGAACAGTAGTTCAAAGGGAACGAGCGTGACCGGCAGCGACGCGATGCGCGGGCGGTCGTCGCGCAGGTGCGTGCGCACCAGATCGAGGTCGCGCCCGAGGCCGCGGTAGGCGCGGCGCAGGCGGCGGTCGATGCGCCCGTTTTCGAGCGTGCCGAAGATACGCCTGGCGAGACCGGGTTGCGGAAAGACGGCGAGCACCGCGCCGTAATCGCCGTCTCGTGGCAGCATGCGGCGCGCGCGTGCTTCGCGGCGAGCTTCTTCGTCGGGCGCGAGCGCCTGTTCGCTCTTCGCCAGATCGTTGATGTAGCCGCCGAGCGCGAAGGCGTCGCGCGCTTCTACGTTCTCCGGCGCGTATAGTTCGGCGAGTGATGTGTAAGCCGCGCCGAGGTCGGCCCCGCCGCGCTCGTGCGTCCCGAACTCAATCTGACCGGCGGCGTGTGCCGCGAGCACTTTGTAGAGTCGAAAGTTGAGGCCGTCGTCGGCGAACTCTGCGACCACGGATGGGAGATGAATCGTGCGACCGTCATTGATGCGTGCCTCGTCCGGCACGGCAGCGAGCGGCGCGACCTCGACCACGCGGCCCGTCAGTGCTTCGACATAGAGCCTGAGCGTCTGTGCGACCTCTTCGAGCGTCAGCCCCGACTCGATGGTGCCGCGCAGCGCATCATTGCTTTGTCGCGTCTCCAGCGCGTAGTAACTTCGCCGCGCGCGCGCCCCGCCGGGCCGGTCGCTTGCCAGCCCCGCGCGTACCCAGCCCTCGAACTGTTCTATGGTCGTGGTGCGCAGTGCCGCCGGCGCTGAGCGGAAACACAGGATCGCCGCTTCGATGTCGACCTCGGCGACCTCGCGCGCCGCCGCGACGACCCGCCGCATCATCTCGACGGTCTGTGCGCGGCCCACCGTTGTCCGTCCTGCCATCGCCTGAAAGAAAGCGGGGCCGGTGCGTGCCAGTGCGACCAGACCGGCGTTACTCTTCGCGGCCACCGCATGCATCAGTCCAGACCATTCCGCGAAAGCTTCGGGCGCCACACGCAACACTTCGCCGCCGGCCAGCAGCGCATGATGTGCCGCCGCGCCGCCGCGCTCCAGAAAGCTCTCGGCATGCCGAAGCAACTCAAGCGTCGCCGCCGCGTTCAAGCCACCAATCGCACCCGGTAGCGCCGCCCATACGTCGGCGGCGAGTCCGCCCGCGCGCACCGCGAATGCTTCGGCCAGACGCAACGCGGCCTGCATCAGCGGCGGTGCATCGTCTGTGCCGTTCGTGCTGTAGTCCCGAAGGCGCGCGGCGATGGGTGGCGTCGCTTGCAGAAAATCCGCGCTGTGGCGTGCCGAGCGCCGCGCGACCTCAATCGCCACTTCGTAGACGGAGCGCAACATGTCGGCGTCCGCGACCGCGCGGGCGATTTCCGGGGCGAGCCGGAAAGTTTCCAGCGCAATCGACGTGGAGAGTGTCATCTGCCGCGTCGCGACGTGAAAGACCAGCGGGCGCACGACGGCGGGCACTTCGCGCAACTCGGCGACGCCCGCCGCGAAGAACGACACGCCCGTCTCGACATCGGCCAACGTGACACGCCGGCCCATCTCGCCCCACGCGCGCAACTCTTCAGTCTTCAGCACGCGCGCAGCCTCCGGCGCGGCCCGCAGAAACTCCATGCTCGCGCGCAGACTGACGCCCGCCAGCGCCGCGCTCACTTCAAGCGCCGCGCGTGCCGCGTCGCCGGACAGATTGCCGAGCTCGCGTGCCATCCCCGCCAATGTCCGCCGCTCCGTCACACTCCTGACCGCGTGCAGACGTTCGCGTAGCGCTGCCTGCAACGGCTGCACTTCATGCTCGGCTGTTTCGTCCTCTTTCCTTATATCGGGCATGCACTTAAGGCTGAATAAGTTCGTCGGATTTAAGAGCAAACGGCAGTTCTAAGCTAGTGTGGTGCTGGCTTAGAGTTTCTTTTGCGAGATTAAAATATTCCGGCAGAATTTCTATTCCGATGTAATGACGCCCTGATCGTTTAGCGGCGATTGCTGTCGTGCCGGAACCGAGAAAAGGATCAAGAACAACATCGTCCAGCTTGGTGAAAAGGCGGATAAACCAATCAGGAAGCTCTAAAGGGAATGTTGCCGGATGATTTTTGTTGCCGCATTCGGTTGCGAAGTGAAGAACATTAGTAGGGTAAGCCATGTCGCGCCCAATCCAGTTGGATATTTTCTTTCCGAAACCACTGTCTACTTTGGAATTGTCCCGTCGCCTGTCCGTCTCGCTCAGATTCTTTAGCCGCGTTTTCGCCCAGTCGCCTGTCGGAACCATGACGTTATCCTGGTACATTGCAAATTGTTTTTGCTTGGTGAAGTGCAGGCATCTTTCCCAAGCATCGCGGAAGCGATTGGGCCATTTGCCCGGATAGCAGTTGCGTTTGTGCCAAATATACTCCTCAGTCCACAGCCATCCCTGCTTCTTCATCTCAAGGATTAGTTCGATGACATAAGTGTGGCGTTGGCCTTCGACAGCTTTCTCTTTGATATTTAGCACGAAAGAGCCACTCGGCTTGAGGACGCGGTAAAGTTCGCCCGAAATGGGCAAAAACCATTTCACATAATCATCAGCAAAAATGCCGCCGTAAGTTGATTTGCGCTGGTCAGCATAAGGCGGTGAAGTAATGATTAGATCAACGCTATCGGTTGAAAGAGTCGCTAGCACTTCCCGGCAATCGCCTTCAATCAAAACATCAGTTTTCAATTCAGCTTCCTCTCAAATCTTCTCATAAATAACGCTTGAGAACTTTCCTGATGCTCACCAAACCAGTTCCGTATTTGGCCTCCCAGTCCTTTATGATTGCGAGACGTTTGTTTTCCAGAAGGGTACTGAAATCTGTGTTATCGGGCATACCGGCGGACGCCCAACGCAAAACTTTTTCTGTATAACCCTTTTCATTGGCGACGAAATCCCATAGTTCGTGACCGACCAGCACTTTGTTGGGGTATCCTTCCACACCCTGCATGATGCTGCTGAGGTGGGAATCCTTTCTGCCATAGGTTACACCTAACATCCCGATTTTGTGATCGAACTCCTGTAGCTTTTGAATGTTACGGTTCAGATTCTGAACTTGATCGAAATCCATCGTGTTCGGGCTGCTCTTGATCTGCAGATGATGTTCCTTGCCGCCGCGAAGCAACATCAGATCGAATCCGCCTTTAACGAGCACGCCGCCGGAAACGAGCAGCATGCGCTCAACCGTGAATCCCCATGACGTGACTATTGAGCGTGTGACCTTCTGGTAGAAGCAGAAAGTAATCACTTCTTTGTGATCCGTGAAGTTGAAAGCCTGAATGAGGAATGGGTTGATAAGCAACTCATCAAAGTCAGTCGCTTTGATTTCCCTGATCGCGCGCTCGACAAAATCGCGCACCAGGTACGTGATCCAGAGTTCTTTGATGTCATTAGTACCCGAAGGCAAAAAGTGATCGCGTGTACGGATGATCTCCTCGGCCTGTTTCGGTTTAAGGATGCTCGCGCCACTTGTCTTTTTGATGCCGAGCAGCGTGTCGGATGTACATCGCATAAACCGGCGCGTGGTATCAAGATAGCTGGCGACATGGGCGGCAGTGGTTTTGCCGGTTCCGTTTACTTTAAGGCAGATGGCGATGATGAGATTGTGATGATGATTAGGCTCTTCGTAAAATTCGGGCGTCTTCATTCTTGACCATACTCTCCGCTCACTGCAACAACCCTTCCCGTTTCAAAACTCTCTGAAGTTCCCAGAATGTCTGCTCGATGCGGTCGCCGTGGAAGGCGATGTACTGCAAACCGTCGACGTTGGAAAAGTCTTCGAGTCCCTCCTGCCGCAGCAGAATCGCCTTTCTGAAACCGAGCCGGCCCTGAAACAGACCGGCCTCGTGAATCACGTTCTGCCGCGCACGCTTTTCGCCCGCCGCCGTTTCATCATCACCAGTCAGCAGCAGCACCGCGAAGGTCGCCTGACCGAGCATCTTTTCTAGCACCGGCACAATCGACTCACCAGCGCGCGACTCCGATTCGTAAGTCACGGTTTGCAGACCCAAATCCTTTTCGAGGAACAACTGCAAACGCGCCCACAGAGCACTGCGCCCGTGACCGAGGAAGACACATGATGCGGTCGTCGCGCGGCCCAAAATCTCGACCTTCCCGTTCGGCTCGTCGTCTCTGCTGTGATTGTTTGTTTGACGCATCTCTGATCTTGTTCTAAATCACCGTTGTCACAATCTCGCGGATGCTGCGTTGTAAATCGCGGTCGTCGGTGATCGGCGAGCAAATCGCGACCTCGGCGGCGGCGACCGGCGTGATGCCGCGCGCGATCATCTGCGCGGCGTAAATTAAGAGTCGCGTCGAGACGCCTTCTTCGAGGCCGTGCCCGCGCAGGTTCCTGACCTTCTGACCGATCAACACCAGGTCGCGCGCTGTCGCTTCGTCGACGCCGCCTTCACGCGCGACAATCTCAGCTTCAAGCTCGGGCCGCGGGTAATCAAATTCGAGCGCGACGAAGCGTTGCCGCGTCGACTGCTTCAGGTCCTTCAGAATCGATTGATAGCCGGGGTTGTATGACACGACGAGCATAAAGTCGGGCGGCGCGTCGAGGATTGTGCCGCGCTTCTCGACGGGCAGACGGCGACGGTCATCCGTTAGTGGATGGATGATGACGACCGTGTCTTTGCGCGCTTCGACCACTTCGTCGAGGTAGCAGATCGCGCCGTTGCGGACGGCAGCGGTGAGCGGCCCATCGTGCCAGACCGTCTCTTCACCTTCGAGCAGGAAGCGCCCGACGAGATCGGTGGCAGACAAGTCTTCGTGGCACGCGACGGTAATCAGCGGACGCCGCAGACGCCACGCCATGTGTTCGACGAAGCGCGTCTTGCCGCAGCCGGTCGGCCCCTTCAACATCACCGGCAGGCGCGCGGCGTGGGCCGCCTCGAACAACTCGATCTCGCGTGCCACAGCGAGGTAATAAGGCTCTTCCGCGACGGTGTACTCTGCGATGGCTCGTTCCATAAATATAAAGTCTGAAGTCAGGAGTCTGAAGTCAAAACAAAATCGATTTCAGACTGGAGACTCAAGACTTCAGACTCCTGACTTTTTCGGCGGCTGAAGTTTCGTTCCTTTTCAGGTATCCTGAGCGTTGCTTGTAAAGCTACTTTTGTTGTCTGTGCAGGCATCTTAACACCCGCTCAGAAGGGGCGGCAAACAGACATGATTTGCGATTTGCAATTGCCGATTTGTGGTTTTGATCTCGCATCGGAGGCCTGTATCAATCGCAAATCGCCAATCGGCAATCGCAAATTTTGAGGACTTATGAAGATTGCAATGGCGATGAGCGGCGGCGTCGATTCATCCGCGGCAGCGGCGATGCTGAAGGAAGCGGGTCACGAGTTGGTCGGCTTTACGATGCAGTTGTGGAATCAAAACCGCGGGCTGAACGTCGACGAGAACGGCGATTCGCTGCCGTCGCGATGCTGCTCACTCGACGATGTCTACGATGCTCGCCGCGTCGCTGAAGAACTGGGATTTCCATTCTACGTGCTCAACCTCGAACGCGACTTTGAGCGCGACGTGGTGAAGCCGTTCGTTAACAGCTATCTCGAAGGGGAAACGCCGATTCCATGTGTTGCGTGCAATAGTCGCTTGAAGTTCGCTTCGCTTGATCGTCTGGCGCAAAGCCTCGGCTGTGACAAGGTGGCGACCGGCCATTACGCGCGCGTGCGTTATGACGAAGCGGGGAATCGTTACCGTCTGTTGCGCGGTCGCGACGTGAACAAGGATCAATCTTATTTCCTGTGGGAGTTGACGCAAGGGCAGTTGGCGCATGCGATGTTCCCGCTCGGCGAGATGTCGAAGGCGGAGGTGCGCGACGTGGCGCGGCGCTCCGGCCTCGCGGTCGCAGAGAAGTCTGAGTCGCAGGAAATTTGTTTCGTGCCCGACGGCGACTACGCCGGCTTCATCGACCGCTACTTGGAAGCCGAGGGTGAGGAAGTGCGTGCGCCGGAAGCGGGCGAGATCATCAACACGCGAGGCGAAGTCGTCGGCGCGCACCAGGGCATCCACCGCTACACGGTCGGCCAGCGGCGCGGCATCGGCGTCTCGAATCCGCTGCCGCTCTACGTCGTCAATGTCGACGCCGAACGGAACCGTGTCGTCGTCGGCGAGGGCGACGAATTGTTGAGCCGCGAGTTCACCGCCGCCGGCGTCAACTGGGTGGCCTTCGATGCGCCGCACGAGCGTGTCCGCGCCGATGTCCGCGTGCGTTATCGCCACGCTGCCGCACCAGCGTCGATTGAACCTGCCGGCGATGGGCGCGTCCGCGTCATTTTCGACGAGCCGCAGCGCGCGATCACGCCCGGTCAGGCGACGGTTTTCTACCGTGGCGACGAAGTTCTCGGCGGCGGCTGGATCGTGAAAATGAATAGCAAGTGAAAGGCAAGCCGGCATGACGGTGAGCAGGCGAAACACTTTCGGATCAAGCATCTCGGTCTCGAAGCTTAAACCGGTGATTCACCGTCCGCTCTGTTCGTCCACCCTCTGTTCGGCTAAACCTTTTTCCACCACATCACGTAAATACATCAAGACAAATGACCGGGCCGTCGCCGGTCGCCGATTAACTAAAAATCATCACCCGCCGGTAATAAAAAATCATTATGCCAATGTCACGCACACGTAAAGTCGTACTTATCATTTCCGGAGTCCTGCTTACCGTCGTCATCATCGCCGCCGTCGCCGTTCTGTTGTTGATCGCGGTCTTCAGAAACTCGCCGCCGCGCATCGCCGACAACAGCGTGCTCGCTTTAAGCGTCAGAGGCTCGATGCCCGATTACGCCGCCGAAGACCCCATTACCAGCCGATTCTTCGGCGCGCCCGATCTGTCGCTTAACACTCTGCTGACGCAACTCAGAAAGGCGAAGAGTGACAAGCGCATCGGCGGGGTACTGCTCGAAGTCGAGTCGAGCGGCGTCGGGTGGGCCAAAGCCGACGAACTGCGCACCGCGATTGCCGACTATCGCACGTCGGGCAAACCCATCTACGCTTTCATGGAATACGGCTCGGACATCGAGTATTACATCGCGACTGCGTGCGACCGGGTGTTCATCGCGCCCGCCGGCGATTTGTACATCAACGGGCTGGCCGCCGAAGCGATGTTTATCCGTGGCTCGCTCGACAAACTCGGTGTCTATCCAGACACGTTCCAGATCGGCAAGTATAAGAACGCCATCGAGCGGTACACGCGTAAAGACATGTCCGAGGGCCAACGCGAAACGATCAACGCGATTCTCGACGACCAGTTCGCGCGCTATGTCGACGCGGTTGCGAAGGCGCGCAACAAGTCGCCCGAAGATGTGCGAACGATGATTGACAACGCGCCCATCGGCGCACGCGACGCGCAGACGGCAGGGTTGATCGACGGCGCGCTGTACCGCGACGGGGTGGACGACGAATTGAAGAAGCGCCTCGGCTACAAAGACTCGGACAAACTGCGCCGGACAAAGGATGCCGACTACCGGCAAGTGTCACTCGACTCGCTCGGATTAAACAACGGCGAGCATGTCGCTGTGATCTTCGCTGCCGGCCCGATAGGCCCGGGCAGTTCCAACGACGGCTCTTTCGGTAGCGACCAGACCATCGGCTCAGACACGTTGGTTAAAGCTCTCAACGACGCGCGCGACGATAAGAGTATCAAAGCCATCGTGCTCAGAGTGGATAGCCCCGGCGGTGGCACCTACGCCTCCGACATCATCTGGGGCGCGGTCGAGTCAGCGAAGCAGAAGAAGCCGGTCGTCGTTTCGATGGGCGATGCGGCGGCATCGGGCGGCTATTACATTTCGGCGACCGCCAGCAAAATCGTCGCGCAACCTTCAACCATCACCGGCTCCATCGGCATCTTCGGCGGCAAGCCGGTGTTGAAAGGTTTTTATGATTGGATCGGCGTCACGACCGAGTACGTGACGCGCGGCAAGAACGCCGGCATGTTCCGCGAAACCGAGCCGTTTACGCCGGACGAGCGTGCGAAGTTTGAAGAGAACATGAAGAAGTTTTACTACGACGCATTCCTGCCAAAAGTCGCAAAGGGACGCAACCGCGATGTCGAGTACATCGACTCCATCGCGCAGGGCCGCGTCTGGACGGGAACGCAGGCGATGGAGCGCGGCTTAGTCGATGAGTTTGGCGGGCTTGATCGCGCCGTCGAAGTCGCCAAACAACTCGCCAACATTCCCGCCGACAAAAGCGTGCGTCGCGTCGTCTTTCCCGCGCCACGTTCTTTCCTGCAAGGCTTCCTCGGTGGCGGCGATGACGACGAGCGCGGAGATGCCAGAGCAATGAGGACTCAGCAGCAACAGCAACGCGCCGTCCTCGAAGCTCTGCCCGAAGACGTGCGCCGCACACTCAAGTACGCCGCCCTCTTCGACCGCATGCAGCGCGGCGAAACGATGGCGCTGATGCCCTTTGAGTTGAAAATAAGGTAACAGTGGTCGTTGGTCAGTGGTCAGTTTCTAAAAATAGTAGACAGAAAGCAGAAGGCAGCCAGAACGGGGAACCGAATCTTGGCTGCCTCAATTTTTGTTCTACTGCTGACCACCGACCACTGCCCACTGTTCACTGACCCCCGACCCCCGACCCCTATCCCCTAATTTCCCACATTCCCCCCATGTACGGGCGCAAAGCTTCGGGGATCGTGATCGAGCCGTCGGGCTGTTGATAGTTTTCCAGGATGGCGAGCCATGTGCGACCGATGGCGAGGCCGGAGCCGTTCAGCGTGTGGACATATTCGGGTTTCGCGCCGCCCGCGCGCCGGAAGCGAATCTGCGCGCGTCGCGCCTGGAATGCTTCGTAGTTAGAACACGAAGAGATTTCGCGGAACGTGTTCTGCGACGGCAGCCACACTTCAATATCGTATGTCTTCGCGGAGCCGAAGCCGATGTCGCCGCTCGAAAGCACGACGACGCGGTAATGAAGCCCGAGCTTTTGCAGAATCATTTCAGCATCGCGCGTCAGACCTTCCAACTCGTCGTAAGAGTTCTCCGGCAGAGAGAGTTTGACCAACTCCACTTTGTCGAATTGATGCTGGCGAATCAGCCCGCGTGTGTCGCGCCCGTAGCTCCCCGCTTCGGAGCGGAAGCAGGGCGTGTACGCGACCATCTTCATTGGTAACTGCGCGGCATCGAGCACCTCTTCGCGGTAGATGTTTGTGATTGGCACTTCGGCGGTCGGAATCAGATACAGTCCGCGCTCGTCGGTGAGCTTGAATAAGTCCGCCTCAAATTTCGGGAGTTGTCCGGTGCCGAAGAGCGACGCCGCGTTGACGATCAATGGTGGCAGCGTCTCCGCGTAACCGTGCTCGGTCGTGTGGACGTCGAGCATAAAGTTAATCAGCGCTCGCTCCAGTCTGGCACCCGCGCCGCGCAGGATGGCGAAGCGCGAGGTCGCAATCTTGGTGGCGCGTTCGAGGTCGAGGATGCCGAGTGCGGTCGCCAGGTCAACGTGATCCATCGGCTCAAAGTCGAATGAGGGCGGCGCACCGAAGCGCCGCGTCTGGATGTTCGCCGATTCGTCCGCGCCGACCGGCACGCTCTCATGCATCATGTTCGGGATCGTCGAGAGCAGTTCACGCATCCGCGACTCGGCTTCGTCCCGCGCGCGGTCGAGCGTAGCGATCTTCTCCTTCAACAATCCGACTTCGCCGCGGCGCGACTCGGCTTCATCGCGGCGTCCATCTTTCATCAGCACGCCGATCTGCTGGCTAGCGACGTTGCGTTGGTTATTCAGTTGGTCTGATTCGGCGATCACGCGCCGCCGCTCGGCGTCCATCTCCGCGAAATCGTCGAGTGCCGCAGACGGGAAGTTGCGCGCCTTCAGAGCTTCGCGAACCTTGTCCAGATTTCCGCGAACGAAGTTCAAATCGAGCATTTGCCGGAGTCCTTATCCGTGTGATATGAGTTACGTCTTTCGCCAGACAGGTCACAAAGAACCGTCACGCTAACGGACACCGCTCGCGTGTGTCAAGCAACTCGTGTGGCCGTTCGTGCGGCGACAGCGAGGGTAGAATTCTCTCACTATCGAGATCATCAAAAAGGGATTACCATTCATGCCACAGAAGATTCGTAAAGCCGTGTTTCCGGCGGCGGGACTGGGGACGCGCTTCCTCCCCGCGACTAAAGCTTCGCCGAAAGAGATGCTGCCGCTCGTCGACAAACCGCTCATACAGTACGGCGTCGAAGAGGCGGTCGCTTCGGGAATCGAATCGATCATCATCGTCACCGGGCGCGGCAAGAGCGCCATCGAAGACCACTTCGACATCTCGTTCGAGTTAGAGCATTTGCTCCGCGAGCGTGGCAAAGACGAACTGCTGAAGCAGGCCCGCGCCGTCTCTGAAATCGCGCGCATCAGCTATGTCCGGCAACGCGAGGCGCTCGGGTTGGGGCACGCGATCTTGCAGGCGCGCGACTTTGTCGAGGGCGAGCCGTTCGCGGTGCTGCTCGCCGACGACATCGTCGACGCCGAAACACCCGCGCTGAAGCAGATGATGAAAATCTACGAGGAGTTCGACGCGCCCGTCCTCGGCACGTTGCAAATTAAGGGCGAAGCCATCTCGCGCTTCGGTGTGATCGACGCCGAAGAGGTGCGCGACGGCGTGTATAAGATTAAAGATATGGTCGAGAAGCCGCCGTTCGCCGAAGCCCCGTCTGACCTCGCGATCATCGGGCGCTATATCCTGACGCCGGATATTTTTGACGAGATCGAGCACACCGGCGCAGGCGCAGGCGGCGAGATTCAAATCACCGACGCGATGCGTTCGCTGTTGAAGAAGCGTCCATTTTACGCCGTGCGTCTTGAAGGCACGCGGCACGACGCCGGCGACAAACTCGGTTTCCTCATCGCCACCGTCCAGTTCGCGCTGAAGCGACCCGACCTCGGACCCGAATTCGCCGAGTATCTACGTTCGTTGAAGGTGTAAATGAAAACAGATTTAGTCGCCCGCATCTGACCGCCGGTCGTTCAATGCCTGTGGCGGAAATGGAGAAAAGTTCTTGAGCGAAGAGCAAAAGTCTTTCGCAGGCCGGGCGGCCATCGTCACCGGGGCGACGCGGGGCATCGGTCGGGCCATCGCGCTCGAACTGGTGCGGCGCGGGGCATCGGTCGCATTCAACTACGCGAAGAGCGCGGAGGCCGCCGATTCGCTAAAGGCTGAGTTGGAAGCGTTGGGCGCCGCCGTCATCGCCACGCAGTGCGACGTGGCGAATACCGTGGCGGCGACCGAAATGGTCAAGCAAGTCAAAGACACTTTCGGGCGCATCGATTTTCTCATCAACAACGCCGGGATCGTGCGCGACAATCTTATCCTGCGGATGAAAGAAGACGACTGGGACGCCGTCATTGACACCAATCTGAAAGGTGCCTGGAACTTCTCGCGCGCGGCGTTGCGGTTCATGCTCAGGCAGGACGGTGGCGGCGCGGTTCTGAACATCTCTTCGATCAGCGGCGTCGTCGGGATGGCCGGACAGTCGAATTACTCCGCCTCGAAAGCGGGGATGATCGGTTTGACCAAAGCCCTCGCCCGCGAAGTGGCGAGCCGCAATGTCGCCGTTAACGCCCTCGCGCTCGGCCTCGTTGCAACCGATATGTCGGGCGCACTCGACGAAGGCTACCGTGAAAAACTGCTTCAGCAGATTCCGATGAAACGCTTCGCCGAGCCGGACGAGGTCGCCCGCATCGCGTGCTTTCTACTATCCGACGACGCGCGCTACATCACCGGGCAGGTGGTGCAGGTTGATGGCGGATTGGCGATGTGACAATGGACAGGGTGACGGTGGGCAATGTGTTGGAAAACCCGACCTTGATTCGGTGTCCGGCTTGAGGTGATAAGTTTGTCAGGTCTGAAGCGCGCCGGTCATCAAGGCAAAGGGAAGCGATGATCGACCGTCTTTAAAGGAAAGAGCCCCATTATATCTACTGTAATAGATGTAACGGGGCTTAATGCTTTTAGGCAGGCTCGGAGATTCAGGGTAGCGTTGGCTGTTGGTGCTGGAGATCGTCACATACGGGCGATCCGGAGATTTTGGGTGGTGCGTTAGATGGGCGAGATTAAAATTGCTCGAATCTCGAATTAACCGTAAGGCTAAAAGCCTTGACCGACAGAAGTTGCCCATTCTACAAGGAACGATAGCTCGTCCCTCACCGCCCGTCTCAAACAACATCGAACTGTGTAGCCTGCCTCTCGTTGCTTCTCGTAATGTGTGAAATTACACCGATTCTTCGTTAGCTGTCAAGCACAAAGCACAATCATTCTACACACTTTTGTGACAGCCTAACGTGTGTGCCAGATAATGAAAACACAAGATCGTCTTCGACGGATGGGCAATGGGAGTGATGACTTAGAGCGAATTACGAATCAGTGTACGAGATAAAATCCCAGCGACGTTTAGAGGCGGGCAAAAGCAAAGCCTCTAAACTGACCGTACATTCAATCAAAATTCGCTCTAGTACTACAGTTGTAGATGGATGATTTATCATGCTTTCCACGCATAAAGTGGAGGGCATGATGAACCACTCGACGAGTCAAAGTAACACCACGGTCGAAGACGCCACAAATTGGGCTGGCAGTTTA
>JALZJL010000183.1 GCA_030859785.1 Acidobacteriota bacterium | reverse complement strand
ACGCCCGTCCGCCGGATCGTTGATACTTTGCAAGAGACGAGCGGGTGCTCGATCACCGACCTCGATCAACCGGTGCAGGGGCCGATGAAGTTTCAGTGCGATATGACGACGATTGAGCGGTTGATTGGGTGGAGGCCACGCTACACGGTTGAAGAAGGAGTGCGGCGAACTTACGAATTGATGAAAGCGTGGAAAAAAGGATGAAATTAGGAATCAACGGGTGGCGCATTCACGGCCAGCGCACGGGCGTTGGTCGCTATCTCTTGAACGTCATCAAAAACTGGACGCCTGAAATGGTCGCCGGACGGTTCGACGAAATTAACTTTTACACCCCGAAGCCTGTTGATCGCGCGGAAGTTCTCTTGCCGGAGAACTTCCGCGAGCGTGTTCTCCCTTCGGATCGGTCAATGCTGCTTTGGGAGAATTATCAGTTGGCTAAAAGCGCAGACGATGATGTGATCTTCTGTCCGTCTTACACAAAGCCGTTGTTCGCTCGCGGAAAGACAGTCGTCGTTACTCACGATGCGACATCGAAAATGTACCCGCAGTTCTTTCCGTTTTCGGTACGGCATTTCTACAATCGGCTGTACGGTTGGAGTGCGCGACGGGCGACGCTGGTAATTACGACGACAGAGGCGGCACGGCAAGACATTGCGCGTGTCTGGGGAGTTCCGCTATCAAAGATTCGCGTCACGCGCTTGGCACCTGCCGAGGTTTTTAAACCGCTGGCGGGTGATCCGAAAGTGGATGAAATGCGCAAGCGACACACGGGAGGCGCGCCGTTCTTCTTTTTCGTCGGAAAACTTTCTGGGCGTCGTAACGTTCCACGTCTTCTGGAGTCGTTCGCTGAGTTAAAGCGGCGAATATCCCTGCCACATAAAATGATTATCATCGGCCCGGACACAGCCACCTTAAACATCACGGCGCTAGGCGCAGAATTGGGCATCGCAGATCATTTGGTGCGCCTGAAATACGCTACAGACGAAGACTTGAATTTACTTTACAACGCCGCCGAAGCGTTCGTGATGCCGTCCACCTATGAGACGTTATCGTTTCCGGTTATGGAGGCGCAAGCAACGGGGACGCCGGTGATCTGTATAGACACTCCAGGCGCGCGCGAGAATACGGGCGGAGCGGCGCTTTTTATACCGAAGCTGGAAGTTTCGGATATGGTTAAGGCAATGACGCAGGTGGCAACAGATGCCGCGTTGCGCTGCGAGTTGGCCGAGAGTGGTCTTGCCAATGCCCAACGATTTTCTTGGCAACGCTGTTCGGCTGAGACGTTGGCCGTTCTTGAAGAGGCGGCGCGATTACCCGCGCCCGTTACCGACTTCAAAGCTTCGGAGGTTAAACTGGATGATTGACTATAAAGGGCGTGCGGTTCTCGTGACTGGCGGCGTTGGCTTCATCGGCTCGCACCTTGTGGAAGAATTTGTCCGCCGCGGCGCGGAAGTGACGGTGGTGGATAATTTATGTACGGGTTACACGGTTAATATCGCCGCCGTCGCTGACCGCGTGGACTTGCGCAAGATGGATCTTGTGCATTGTGATCTGCGCTCGCTGCTCATCGAAAAAGACTTTCAGACGATAATCCACACAGCCGCTAATGCCAATGTCCCAGCATCGGTCGAGAATCCAAGACTAGACTTTGAAAAGAATGTGGTCGCCACGCTGAACTTGCTTGATGCCGTGCGGGATGCGGCGCCGCAGGCGCATGTTCTCCACACTTCGTCGGCGGCGGTTTACGGAAGAGGGTCTAACACTCCGACGCGGGAAGAGAGTCCTGCCGTGCCGGTTTCGCCTTACGGAATCAGTAAGTTGGCCTCTGAACATTACGTGGCCGTTTACGCGCAGTTGTACGGACTGCGCACGGCGATTCTACGATTGTTTCCCGTTTATGGTCCCCGTCTTCGCAAGCAGGTGGTTTATGATTTGATGCGCAAGGTTTACATCAACCCATACGAGTTGTTCATTGAAGGCGACGGCAAACAAGTGCGCGACTTCAACCACATCACAAATGTTGTGGAAGCTTACTTTGCAGTGGCTGAAAGAGGACGCCTCAGTGGTGAAGTGTACAACGTGGCGGCTGAAGAGACGGTAACTATTCACGATCTGGCGCAAATGATTTGTGAACGGATGGGTGTCGCTCCACGCTTCGTCTATAGCGGCGACGCCCGTCCGGGCGATATGCAGAGATTGAGCGCCGATATTTCGCGTTTAAAGAGTATGGATTATCGCCCCCGCGTGAGCTTTGCCGACGGATTAGATGATTCGGTGGCTTGGTTTCGTGAAGAAATGAAAAGCAAACTTTGCTAAGCCAGCGCATAAAATATGCCCTGACAGGCGACGCTTTAAAAGCAGAGCCGCGATGAGGATGAGAGCCGACTACGAAATTCCCCGAACTGGTGTGCCTCCTTGTAGATGCTGATCCCCCTTCTCAAAGAGCAACCCGCCCGACGCGAAAAATTGAATGAGTATTCCACCTCATCGCAATATTCAGGAATCAGATCGAAACTTGTCTGTCCGGGAAGACTCGACGATTGATAAGGCGGGCGATCCTGATGCGCTTGATAAATCTTTTGAATCGGGAAAAATCCTTGGCAATATTCTTTCCCTGGGAAGCGGCGAGATTGTTTCCCGAACCATAGCCTTTCTTGGAATCACTTATGTCGCGCGCCGTCTCGGACCGGAAGAATTTGGCATTATCGGTTTTGCAGCGGCACTTTTCGGATACTTGTCTCTCGCCGTCACCGCCGGGTTCAACGATATCGGAGCGCGCGAGGTGGCGCGGCGACCCCGTGAAGCTTCCTCGATTGCGGCGAGCGTGATGATCGTCAGGCTCGCCCTGGCATGCGTCGCGCTGCTTGCCATCGGACTTGTGGCTTGGTCTTTGAACAAACCGCCGACGGTGAAATTAGTGTTGCTGCTGATGGGGCTTCTCTTCTTTCCGCTCGCGCTCGATACTTCGTGGGTCTATAAGGGGCTTGAGCGTAACCGACTCGTCGGTATCGCCTTGATTTTAAGTCAAATCTTATATGTCGGAACGGTGCTGATGGTGGTGGACGGGCCGCGCGACATTACGCTGGTGCCGCTGGCTCAATTCTTTGGCGAGATGAGCGCGGCGCTAATGCTCGCGGTGCTGCTCTTTCGTTCGGGAAAAATCAGATTGAATTTGCGCGAGGGCCTGAGTATTTTCCGAAGCTCAAGTTTCTGGGCCGTCTCGCGGTTGATGCGAACGCTGATGTACACCTTCAGCGTTGTGCTGCTGGGGTTTGTGCTCGGCGAAAGAGAAGTCGGGCTTTATACCGCGCCGTATCGCATCTGTTTTCTGCTGGTGGCAATTGCCGTCGTCATCCATTCCTCATACCTTCCGGCAATAACCCGCGCTGTGGCGCAAAGCGTTGAGCAAGCCGGAGCCACAGCCGAACGATCTGTGAATCTCGCGGTGACGATTGCTGCTCCGCTAATCGTTGGCGGAATGGTTACCTCCGCTTCATTGCTTCAAGTTGTGTTCGGACCGGAATACACAGAGGGAGCCGCGGCTTTCCGGTTCCTGATTCTCAGCGTCGGTTTTGTTTTCATTCACGGAGCCGTCCATAACCTGTTAGTAGCATATGATCGCTTGAAAGCCGAGATGTTGATCTTTGCAGTTGCGGCGGCACTTAATGTCGGACTCAACATTCTCATCATTACTCGCTATGGTCTGGTAGGAGCTGGATTCGTCGCAGCATTGGCTGAAGCCGTGACGCTTCTCCTGGGGCTGGTGGTGCTCGGCAAGATCGGCGTTCGATACGATCTACGATTTATATGGCGGCCTGTGGCAGCTTCGTGCTTGATGGGTGCCAGCTTAATCGCTCTCGGAACGCATCGTGCATTGGGCGTTTACCTGGCGGCAGGATGCGTTGTTTACTTTTTCGCCTTGATTGTTTTGCGAGGCATTCCGCAAGATGCCCGTCCTTTCCTGCAAACAGCAGCCTCGTATGCCGGCGATTTCCGGCGCGGAAGAAGTTGAGAAGCCGCTGGATACTCTGGCGAACCGGTCATCACAAACAATGCTGTTTCGGACAGACGCCTCGTGGATGCATCGCCTTCGTTTAGAAACTTCAATGCCGGTAAGGATTGTTTATGATTCAAGAACAAACCGTTTCGGAGGCGTTCAAAACCAGAGACGCTTCCAGCTATGATCCCGTTACCAACCAGTTTGATCTATTTACCGAACGATTGTCTCGACCGCTGGTGGCCCGGCTCATCGCACTAGCGTACCTGACAATCTCCGAACGTGTTCTCGACATCGGGACGGGAACCGGCATCGTCGCTCTGCAAGCGGCAGAGCGAGTGGGAAGGGGCGGAAAGGTTGTGGGAATAGACCTATCCGAAGGAATGTTGGTGAGGGCGAAGGCCAATGCGGAGCGAGCAGGTTTCACCGACCAGGTTGAGTTCAGCCGAATGGATGCTGAAGCTTTAGAATTAGAAGATCAATCGTTCGACGCGGTGCTCTCGCTCTTCGCGCTGTTTCATTTCCCGAATCCTCTGTCGGCAATTAAAGAGATGT
>JALZJL010000177.1 GCA_030859785.1 Acidobacteriota bacterium | reverse complement strand
AAAACATTTGAGATACTTGTTGTCGATGATGGTTCGACGGATGAGAGCGTCCATGTGTGCAGCCGCAAAGGCGTCAAGGTGCTTCAATTGTCGCGCCGTTCCGGCCCCGCCGCCGCGCGCAACTACGGGGCGCAACAGGCGCGCGGCGATGTGCTCCTCTTCGTTGATTCGGATGTCGTGGTGCGTCCCGACACGATGGCTCAAGTCGCCGCTGACTTTGTAGAAAACCCTGATGTGGCCGCCGTGTTCGGCTCTTACGACAAAGAACCGCATGCCGACAGCTTTCTCTCACAATACAAAAATCTTTACCACCACTTCGTTCACCAGCGATCAAGCCCGGACGCGGTGACCTTCTGGGCCGGCTGCGGCGCAATTCGTCGTCAGGCATTTGAGGAAGTCGGCGGATTTGACGAAAGCCGCTACACCCAGCCTTCGATTGAAGATATCGAACTTGGGGACAGGTTACATCGAGCCGGATTTCGCATCCTGCTGGATAAAGAGTTGCAGGTAAAACACCTCAAGCAGTGGACGCTCATCTCTTTGATTCGCGCCGATGTCTTCTATCGCGCCGTTCCGTGGTCGATGTTGCTTGTTGAGAACCGCGACCGGGAGATAGTTAACGACCTCAATTTGCGGACGGCAGACAGAATTTGCGCCGGACTGACAGGATTCTCGCTGATGCTTCTTCCGCTCGCAGTGATGATGCCGGAAGTGCTCTACCTGATCCTGCTCTGTTGGGCGACGATCATCTTTCTTAACCGCCGGTTGTATCTCTTTTTCTTGAAAGAGCGAGGGGTCATCTTCGCCGCGTCGGCTTTTCCTCTACAACTTCTTTACTACCTTTACAGTAGTGTTACTTTCGCGCTGTGTTGGGTGAGGTTTCGTCTGACCAACCCGCGCGCAGAGGTTCGAGACAACACCACCAAAGGCAAAAAATTTAAACGAGCGATGCATGACGAAACTTAGATTAGGACTGATCGGCTGCGGTCGCATCGCACAGATGGTTCATCTTCCGTTGCTGATGCGCTTGCCGGATGTGGACCTCGTCGCGCTGGCAGAGCCTGACGTGACGCGGCGGCAGGAAGCCGCGCGCCGCGCGCCGCAATCGACCGCTTACACCACACATGATCAGCTTCTCGGCAATGCGTCTGTCGATGCGGTGCTGATAAGTTCGCCGAACGCGCTTCATGTCGAAATCGCCATCGCGGCGCTCAACGCCGGCAAGCATGTGTATTTAGAAAAGCCGCTCGCCACGAATCTTCACGAAGGGCGCGCGTTGCTCGACGTTTGGCGACGCACCAAACTCGTCGGCATGATCGGCTTTAACTACCGCTTCAATCCGATGCACCAACTCGCGCGGCAACACATCCAGGGAAACAAACTCGGCGAACTCGTCAGCGTGCGCTCGGTATTCGCTTCTGCCGCGCGAGTTTTACCGGAATGGAAAAAGAGTCGTGAAACCGGCGGCGGCGCGCTACTCGATTTCGCTTCGCATCATATCGACCTCGTGCGGTTCTTTTTCGGACAAGAGATTGAGCAGGTCTTTGCCGAAATACGCTCGCAGCGGTGTGAAGGCGATAGCGCGATGCTTGAGTTGCGGCTGGCCGATGGCTTGCTCGTCCAATCGTTTTTCACGATGAGCGCGCTTGACGAAGATCGTTTCGAGGTTTACGGCACCAGGGGAAAGCTGACGGTTGACCGGCTTCTCTCGCGGACGGTCGAAGTGATTGATTCGACCCGGAAGATGATTGAACTTCAACGTCTGCGATCTGCCTTCGGGTCGTTACTGCGCAACCCACCGTTGCTCGGCAAATTCGTCGGGGGAAACCCCGAGCCTTCGTTCAGTCGCGCAGTAACTCGTTTTGTTGCCGCTGCGCGCGGAGATAAACAAGCTTCTCCTGACTTCGCGGATGGCTACCGCAGTTTGGCGGTCGTGGCAGCGGCTGAGGAATCGGCGCGTACCGGACACAAGGTTTTACTGAGGAAGTTCGGCGATGAAGATTTTGCTGGTTAATGATTACGCGGCGCCGATTGGCGGTGCCGAAGTAATGACATTTGCGCTTCGCGACGAACTGCGGCGGCGCGGACATGAAGCTAAAATCTTCGCCAGTTGCGCGCAGTCATTAAACGGCGGAAGCGCGGCGGACTACGCATGTTTCGGCACGACATCGCGTTATCGCACGCTGCTTCAGACGGCAAATCCGTGGGCGTTCTGGCGGCTGCGTCAAGTCCTGGCTGAATTCCGACCGGACATCGTTCACGTCAAAATGTTCCTAACACAACTCTCGCCTTTGATTCTGCCATTGCTTAGCAATGTGCCCGCGTTGTATCACGTCGTCTGGTATCGTCCGGTGTGCCCGACGGGGACGAAGATGCTGCCGGACAAAAGCCCGTGCCGAGTGCGGGCGGGCGCGGCTTGTTACCGCAACGGATGTTTGCCGTTGCGTGATTGGCTGCCGTTGATGTTGCAAATGAACATGTGGCGACGTTGGCGTGGTGTTTTCAACCGAGTTGTCGCTAACAGCGAAGCCACCAGAGAGCAGTTAGTCGCAGGCGGTATTGACGGAGTTGAAGTCGTCTGGAACGGCGTTCCGGCAGTACCGTCGCGGCCCTGTCTGCCGGCGACACCGACGGTCGTCTTCGCCGGGCGACTCGTCTCGGAGAAAGGTGCGGATGTGCTGGTGCGGGCTTTCGCGCAAGTCGTGTGGCACATCCCGCAAGCCCGTCTGCTGCTGGCTGGTGATGGGCCGGAGCGAGGTCGATTGCAGGCCTTGATTGAATCGCTCAACTTGTCATCTCACATCCTGATGCTCGGACACATCTCGGCTGACGAACTGGAACGTCAGTTCGCGACGGCATGGGTGCAAGCTGTGCCGTCGCGATGGGCAGAGCCGTTCGGGTTAAGCGCGGTAGAAGCGATGATGCGCGGAACCGCCGTCGTCGCTAGTTCTTCGGGCGGCTTGGCCGAGATCGTGCGCGATGGTGAAACCGGGTTTCTCGTTGTGCCGGGCGATGCGGACGCGCTTGGAGAAGCCCTGCTGAACATTCTCGTTGATCGTGAACTGGCGGAGCGGATGGGAAAAGCCGGACGCGAAGTGGCGCTTCAACATTTTAGTCAAACGACTTTCGTTGATAGATTTTTGCATTTGTACGAAACGACGTTGAGCGCTCATCGAGTGTCCACAGAAACGACTTTGAAAGAGGACGATGGTGATGACGAAATCCACTAAAACTCCGCCGCTGGTGATCATCGGGATTGATGCCGCTGATCCTGATCTGATGTTGCGGTGGGCGGCAGAAGGATATATGCCGACGCTGGCTTCGCTGATGAGGCGCGGTTGCTGGGGGCCACTCGTCGGTCAGGAACTGATCTGCGAACACGGTATCTGGGTTTCAATCTGTAGCGGTCTCTCACGCCGTCAACACGGCTACTACTATTTTCGCCAACTGAAACCCGGCACATATGATCTGCAAAACGTTACCGGTGCTCAGATCGATGCCCCTCCGTTCTGGTCGTATCTACAGGGCACAGGTCAGCGCGTCGCGATTATCGATGTGCCGGACGCATATCCGATTAAAAATCTGCCGGGCGTCCAACTCATCGACTGGGCGACGCACAATCCGCCGCCCGCACCTTCAGCCGAACCCGTTTCGCTGCTCAAAGATGTTCGACGCATCTTCGGTCCGCAGATCAAGATTCACGAAAAACTGCGTAGCACATTCGAAGATGATCAGCGCATCTACCGACAGTTGATCGAGCGAGTCGGGAAAAAGGGAGCGCTGTGCCGCAAGTTGCTTGAGGGAAATGATGCCGACCTGGTAGTCGCCTTCTTCGCCGAGTCGCATACGGGAACTCATCAATTCTGGAAGTATCATAGAGCGGCGGAACAGAATGGCGTTGACGCTGAAGTGAACGAATTGACTTATGCCGTTCGAAACATCTATGCGGCGATTGACAGCCAGATAAAGCTTCTGCTCGAACAGCTACCGGAGCAAGCCAACGTCTTTATCGTGTCATCAATCGGGATGGAAGATCACTACCCGACGACATACCTGATTGAAGATTTCTGTCGTCAGCTCGGCTATCAAGCGACTCCGAACGGAACAACCAAGCGCTCCATGAGTCCCATTGATTTGCTTCGCCGCGCCGTGCCGGAACGCCTGCGCGTAGCACTGAGCCAGTATCTTCCGCGAGAGAAACGCGAGGGCTTGCTGGCCGATCAATTTCGGCGCGCCACGGATTGGCAGCGCACGACGGCCTTCGCCATTCCGTCAGCTTACATGAGCTATGTGCGTGTCAACCTACGCGGGCGCGAGCCGCAAGGCATCGTCGAACCGGGTGCTGAGTACGAGACTGTGTTGAAGCGTTTGACCTCGGACCTTGAGCAACTCGTTGATCCGCTCACAGGTCAACTTGCGGTCAGAGAAGTGACGCGAGCCAAAGATGTGTTCGGCGAAGCATCTCTTGAGACGCTGCCCGATTTGTTCGTGGCTTGGGAACCATGTGCTTATTTTCGGGAGCGAGTCGTGCATCCCAAAACGGAGTTGACACAAAGAGAGCCGGAATTCTTTCGTGATAGCGACCATACGCAGCAAGGCTTGATCGTTGCCGCCGGCCCAGGCATTCACGCACAGGGCGTATTGCCGGACATCTCGCCGCTTGATTTAGCTCCGACGTTTTTGTCGCTGCTCGGCGAACCTCAACCACCAAAGCTTCAGGGAAAAAGCATTGTCTAAATCAAGGTGTAACAAAATGACTGCCACATCTGCTCCGGCTCTTTCCGTCGTCATCGTCGCTCCGCAGCGCTTTGAAAGCGTTCGCAAAACGATTCGTAAACTCAGGATGCAGACGATCAAAGATCGTTTGGAGATCATCGTCGTGGTGCCGTCAGCGGGTGAAGTCGGAGTGGTCGAGTCAGACTTGTCGGGCTTCTTCGGATACAAAATTGTCGAGGTGGGTGCGATCCATTCTGTTGACCGGGCGGCAGCGCAAAGCATCCGAAGTGCGACTGCCCCGGTCGTCGCACTGATCGAAGACCACGCTTTCCCTGACGCGGATTGGGCAGAACTCCTGGTGGCGGCGCATCAGGGTTCGTGGGCAGCGGTTGGACCATCAATCGAGAACGCCAATCCCGCGAGCATGATGAGTTGGGCTAATCTGCTGATGGCTTACGGGCAGTGGGGCGGCACTGCTGCTGTTGATGGAACCGCGATTGATGACTTACCGACGCACAACGTGTCATACAAGCGCGCGTTGCTGTTGGAATTTGGTACTGATCTGGAAAACATGATCGGCAGAGAAAGCAGCCTGCATCGAAACTTACGCGCCAATGGACACAAGTTTTTCATCGAGCCGAAGGCGAAGGTTTATCACCTGAATCCATCGAGACTTTTTTCGACCATCGCTTTGCGTTTCCAGGCGGGGCGCCTATTCGGTGCGACCCGCGCGCGTCATGAACGTTGGTCGGCGCTCCGGCGGCTGCTTTACATCGGCGCGTTGCCGCTCATCCCGGCGATGCACCTGCCGCGCATCATCCGCGAGATGCGTCAATCTAATCGGCACCGGGAATTGATGCCGCGCGTTTTGCCAGCACTTGTTTTCGGGTTGACGTTGAGCGCGCTCGGTGAAATCACGGGTTATGCTTTCGGCTCCGGTAATACCAAACATTTCCTTGAACACTTTGAACTTGACCGCCTCAACCATCTCACCGCAAGTGATAAGCAAGCAGCACTGGCCTGATGAAGACGCCCGTTTCACATTCCGCACATCCCACTCATTCCGCCCATTCCGGTCGCCATATGCTGGACGGAACGCTTTGGATTCTCCTGGCGGAAGGTTTGATCCTGCCGACCGGATTGATCAGTGCCGCTTTACTTACGCGGCGACTCGGCGCGGCTGACTACGGACTCTTTACTTTAGCGGTCGTCGTCGTTTCATGGATCGAGTGGAGCGTGACGTCGCTGTTCTCGCGCACGACCGTTAAGTTCGTCAGCGAAGCTGAAGATTGGCGTCCCATCGGAAGCGCGGTGCTTCGTCTTTACTTATTGGCTTGCTCAGGAGCGGCCTTGCTGCTGTGCATGCTCGCGGTGCCCGTGGCGAAATTACTGAACGAGCCGGTGCTTGCCTCATACTTGTGGTTGTTCGCCATTGACATCCCGCTCTTCAGCCTGGCTTATGCTCACCGCCACATCCTGATTGGTCTCGGCAGCTTTCGGCAGCGGGCAATCGCCAGTGCCGGACGCTGGATCAGCAGATTGCTCTTCATCATCGTCTTCATCGAAGCGGGGCTTTCCGTTACGGGCGCGATCATGGGAAGCATCGGCGCGTCGTTTGTCGAACTGGCGATCAGCCGCTGGTACGTTCGTCCGGCGCTGTTTGGTCATTCAACTTTTCCCGCGCGTCGGTTGTGGGGCTACGCCGTGCCGCTTTTCCTTTTCGCGCTCAGCATGCGTCTCTTCGACAAGCTTGATCTATTCACACTTAAGGCATTGGGCGGCACGGCGGCAGCGGCGGGCATTTACGGCGCAACGCAAAACATCGCCCTCGCCCCCGGTTTGTTCGCGCTCTCCTTCTCACCGCTGCTGCTTTCAAATCTCGGTCGGATGCTGCGCGCACACAAAAGCGACGAGGCGCGCATGATGAGTCGTAACGCGATGCGCGCCGTCGTGTTGCTACTGCCTTTCGCAGGGATGACCGCCGGAGCCGCGCCGGAGTTGATCGAGGCGATTTTCGGGCAAGCATTTCTGCCCGCGGCGCCGCTTCTCGCCTTGCTCATCTTCGGTGCCATCGCCGCCGTGATGATTTCGGTCGCGACCACGATTCTGACTGCTGCCGGTAAACCCAACTGGACAGCCATCCTGACCGTGCCGCTGCCGCTCGCGGCGGTCGCCGGTCATTTCATACTGATTCCTTATTGGGGAGCCACGGGTGCGTCGCTCGTGACAACATTATTGGCGGGTTTAGGGGCACTCGCTGCCGTTTTATGCGTGCATCATCACTGGGGAGTGTGGCCGCCGGCGGCGACGCTCTGGCGCAGCCTGTTGGTCAGCGTGATGGCTTACGGGGCGAGCCACTTCTGGACGGCTTCGGGTTTCCTGCTGTTGCTGAAGCTGCCTGCCATCTGCATTCTGATTGTGGCAACACTCGCCTTCCTTCGTGAGTTCAACGCCGGGGAAATCGCTTTGGCGAAATCGGTGTTGCGCACGCGCGCCTCTGCCGCACCGTCACCACATAAGGTCTGATGAAACAGCCAACACATCCTCACATCTCAATCATCATCCCGACCTACGCGCGTCCACGTCAGCTCGCGGCGTGCCTGGCGGCGCTCTCCGAACTTGATTACCCGCGCGAGCGTTTTGAAGTGATAGTTGTCAATGACGGCGGCGAAATATTTCTGAGCGAGATGGCGCCGTTTCGTCAACAGATCAACGTAACGCTGATCACGCAGCCGAACGCCGGGCCGGCGACGGCGCGCAACACTGGCGCGGCGCAAGCCGAAGGCGAGTTCCTGGCCTTCACAGATGATGACTGCGCGCCGGCACGCGATTGGTTGCAGGCTCTCGCCAACCGTTTCGCGACCATCCCGGATCAACTGATCGGCGGTCGCACGCTCAATGCTTTGGACGACAATCTCTGTTCGACGGCCAGTCAACTGCTGATCGATTATCTCTATG
>JALZJL010000172.1 GCA_030859785.1 Acidobacteriota bacterium | reverse complement strand
ATTTCGTCAACGAGGCTTTCAAGCATTGCAAAGCGATTGCCGCGACTGGCGAAGCAATTGATTTTATCGGCGTGACTTTCGCGGGCCAAGCCAAAAAAGACAAAGCCGTTATCCTGAGCACAAACGGTGTAGACGATGCGGCGGAGAACTTCATTAAAGCCATCGCCGAACATCGCAATTGGGAGCGTGAAACGGCGAGAAAAGTTCCGGCTTAGCGATAACTTTCCTTTGGCGAACGGCGAGCAAACACGCTTGCCGATCGTCAGAGGTCGCCTTTGCATGACAGGTAATTTTCAGTATGTTAACGGCTTCGATGCCTTCAAGCGTTCGTTCAGCAGAGTGAAACGAACGGAAGCACTGTGCTGCCCGCACCTTCTTCATCACGAGCACTGAGATCTTACAAAGTGACCGCCGTGCTTGATTAAGAAACAGACTCAACTGCGACCCTTACAAACATCGGCAAGCAGGTCAGCCGCTAAGTCGCGTTGTGTGGCTTACGGGTAAGGTCAGGGGCTGGCGGTCGATGAAGAAGTTCTAAACCGCCAGCATCGGAGAAGTTTTTCCTTGACACGCCACTTTCATAGAACACTACCCACGGCCGCGGGTTACTGGGAAGTGATGAAGACGAGATTCGCCACTTGGGGTGAGGTGGTTTATGCTCAAGCGGCGGCATGAAGAGAGCCGCCACTCATCAACGAGATCGGGGTGGGTTCATCTTGTCCGACCCGATCATTTGTTGTTCCTACATCATGTTAACTTGACAGTGCCCTCCCACTGCCGTCTCAGTTTCGCCATAAGCGTAACGAAGCGAGCATCTTGTCGAACGTTATCCAAATTGCCATCCCTCTCGAACAACGGATAGCAGGGGAACCCGTCATCAGCCGCCGCCTCCAACCACTTGATTGACTGCTCAGGTTTATTCATGAGTGCATAAGCACAGGCGATGTGATAGGCCGTATGATGGAAGTGACCGAATCCCTTCCCCCTTTCTACCGCCAACCTAATCGTCTCCTCCGCCCTGCGTTCTTGACCGACTGAAGCTGCTAATACCGCCTCAATGCTGGTAAACAGTCCGCCGCTGTCCTCCGGGTAATCTCTTAAGAATTGTTCAATCATGGCGGACGCCTCCTCTTTCCTCCCGAGGTTAAAGAGGGCCCAGGTAGTCTGATGCCCGACCAGCGCCGGATTGACTTCCTGAGGGATGGTGCGCAAAACGGACAGGGCCTGTTCATACTTTCCTTGAAAATTTAGTGTCTGCCCAGTTCGGAATAGTGCCAGGTTATTGCTCGGGTTGGTCGTGACCGCTTTTTGCGCTTCTTGCAGCGCCTCGTCAAAAGCCCCGATGTGACAATAGATCAGCGCGAGCTGATTTCGCGCCTCATCCAGGTTCGGGTTCAGCTCAAGCGCACGACGATATTCCTGAATGGCCCTCTCGTGTGGAAAATGGTTGGCTGGCGTCCAGAGAAGGCGGCCGCGGGCCAGATGAGCCACGGCTAAATCCGGGTCTAACGAGAGCGCTTTCTCCGCCGCCACAAAAGCCTTCTCTTCCCACTGCCTCTCACTCGGGGCAAATAAAAAGAGCTTCCATACGTACACCTGGGCCAGTTCCGCATAGGCCGAGGCAAAGGTTGGGTCTATTGCCACGGCGCGCTCCAGCGTCATGATGGCAGTCTCATTGTCATCTCTGTTTTGGCGGTTGGCATAAAACCGTCCGCGCAGGTAGTAATCGTAAGCTTCCGGGTTGACCGGGCGGGCGCTCCCGAGTTGCACCTGCTCCTGCGGTGTCAGCTTAATCCTGATCTCACCGGCAATAGTTCGTGCCACCTCTCTCTGTAACGCCAGCACGTCGCGCAGGTCACGCTCGTAGCTGTCAGCCCATAAATTTCGATTCGTCGCCACGTGGATCAGTTGGACGGTGATCCGCACGCGCTCCCCGGAGCGCAGCACCGAACCTGCCAACACTGCGTCCGCGTTTAACTCGCGGGCGACCTCTCGCAGCGGCTTGCGCGCGCCCTTGTACCGCATCACCGATGGCCATGAAATCACCCGCAGCGCGCTGATCCTAGCCAGATCCGTAACCAGCGCTTCTGTCATCCCGTCGGCGAAGTAGTCCTGCGAGGCGTCGCCGGAGAGGTTCTCCAGAGGCAGCATCCCCAGCGACTGAATGCGAACCGGATTGTCTTTGCCCAGCAGCCGCTCCCGCAATCCGCCTGCATTCAACCCCAGGAGCAACCCTGTCAACAACAGCAATCCGACCAGAGCGAGTGGCCCGCGACGGAGAACTACATGCGGGCGCGAACGGGCCGCCGGTGGAGGTGATGGAATCTGTCGCTCGTGATCCGCCACGGGCCTGCCGTGGCTGTCTTCTTCACCTAATTCGCGGGTGGAAGACTCCGTGCCCTCATCCCAGCGCTCTTTCACTCCCGCCACAAAGCGGTAACCATGACGTGGCACTGTTTCTACATACTGGTGTTCATTCGGACCTTCGCCCAATGCTCGCCTCAGGGCAGACATCTTCACCGAGAGGTTAGCTTCTTCGACAAAGCTATCCGGCCAGACGCGCTTCATCAACTCCTCTTTTTCGATCAGGTGGCCGCTGTTTTCGACGAGTACAAGCAGCAGGTCGAAGGCTTTGGGAGTGAGCGGCACAACTTGGCCGTCGCGCAGAAGCTGCCGCTCATCTGGGATGAGGCGGAAGGGACCAAATTCGTAGATGTGCCTGGATTGCCGGATCATGAGGTCATTCCAGAGGTCTGCCGGAGTTTCGTTGGAAGTCTTTTGGAGAAACGTTGGCGCTTTGTAAGGACTTCCGAACCACTCTTTGAGTAACGTCCTAATCGTCCTAACCGCTTCAACTGGTCTGAGGTCCTGCACATTGTAGGACAGAGCCTCTGGCCGGTAAATAGTGCTGAGGCTAAGTAGACCTGAGCACCCATCTGTTGATCTGCGGGCTTTGCCCCCAAAGCTAACACTTCGCTGGCGAAGTAATTCGCTGGCGAAGTAATACGGAGTAAACCCATGAAACGAACCATGACATCAACCATTCTCGTGCTTGTTTTCGTCAGCCTCTTGGCCCAGTCTGCGACAACCCAACAACTCCACCCCACCGCGCCCCCGGCGAATGACTCCGGCGCGCAGGAGGCGACCTCCACCGCTCAGCAGGGCGACGCCGTCATTCGGTGGAATCAAGTCCTCCAGCAGGCCGTCCGCGTACCGGGTGCCCAACCGCCGACCATT
Organism: Acidobacteriota bacterium; assembly: GCA_030859785.1. GTDB lineage: Bacteria > Acidobacteriota > Blastocatellia > Pyrinomonadales > Pyrinomonadaceae > JACDEG01. The sequence goes on along the minus strand of JALZJL010000172.1, from coordinate 87 downwards.
CGTGTCGAACGCAGTTACGCGATGATGCACGCGGCGATGTTTGACGCCGTCAACTCGATTGAACGAGCCTTCAAGCCTTACTTCGTG
>JALZJL010000164.1 GCA_030859785.1 Acidobacteriota bacterium | reverse complement strand
ATTCGCCGCGTCGAGGAGTTGAAGCGCAAGCTCAATCGACCAAACTTGCGCTTCAACATCGTGGCGCACTCGATGGGAGGATTGGTGGCGCGGTATGCGGCGATGTACGGCAGTGCGGATCTGCCTGCGGAAGGAACGACGGCGACGCCGGGGCCGACGTGGGCGGGTGCATCATCAATCAACAAGGTGTTTATGTTCGGGACGCCGAACGTAGGCTCAGCCGAGGCGTTCGCGATTCTGCTCGAAGGCTACTCGGTGACCGAAGGCTTGCGACCGCGCGTGCGGCTCTTTAATAAGCTGACGAAAGAAGACATCATTACCGTCCCGTCGGTGTTTCAACTGCTGCCGCATCGTGGGACAGCAAGCTTTCTCGATGGGGAACTCCGACCGCTCGCCGTCGATTTGTATGACCCGGCGGAGTGGCGGCGTTACGGCTGGTCAGTCATCAACGACGTTGAGTATCGCGAGCGCTTCGTTGGCGGCGTGATGCGTAGCGAGGGCGAGCAGAAATTGTCGGGCGGGACGCTCGCCAATGTGGATGCATATCTGGAGACGGTGCTCCGGCGGGCGCGCCAATTTCACGAAGCGCTCGACGCTGTCGACGAGCCTTCAGCGCCGGCGTCGATGCAGCGTGCGCCCGTTTCGCTGTTCGCCTTCGGCGGCGATTGCGAAGAGACTCTCTCCGCAATCGTCATCCTGCGCGACGAGCGAAAAAATCGTTGGGTGACGCTGACCCGCCCACGCGAACTGCGCGCCGCGGGGAACCGCCGCATCTCGCGCAGGGATGTGACGCGCGCGATGTACGAGCCGGGCGACGGGCGCGTGACGCGGCGTTCGCTGCTCGGCATGCGACTCGGCGCGGCGCGCACGAGCGCCCTGTTCGAAACGCCGCTGTTCGTCAAATACGGCCTCTTTATCTGTGACCTGCACAGTGAGGTGCAGAACAACCAGACGCTGCAAGAGAACGCGCTGACGCTGTTGATGAATGAAATTGTTGAGTGAGGAAAATGTGACTGACCGCCTCCGAGCGGGATCACAGATACTTGGTGCGAAGGATCGTCATGTGGTGCAGTTCGTGACCGGCGATGATATACGACAGTGCCCGCACGCTGACTTCGTGACCGCTGGCTGAGCCGCGCCTCAGCCACGCCTCGCCGCCGAGGTTTTTGAAAAGTTGGATGTTGCCACACCGCACATGCTGGAATTCGTCGGCCAACTCGCGCAGGCGACAATCATTGAACGCCGAGTTAGCAACGTAGCCGTCCTGCTCGAAGCCGGCGAGCGGCGTCGGGTCGTTGCGGGCGAAGCGAAGCGCCCGGTACCCGAAGACTCGCTCAGCGTCGGTGACGTGTCCGACTAACTCCTTGATGCTCCACTTGCCAGGCGCGTAGCGCGACTCGGCCTTCACCTTTGAGATGCCGCGCAGCAACCCCAGCGTCTCGTCGAGTTGACGGCTTAAGGTCGTGAGAATGTCGCCCTCCGGGACCAGCGAGACGTAGCCCGCGTAGTCAGGCGCGTACTCGGTCGCATCCGGCGGCGTGATATTTGAGTTAAGCACGGCGCGTTTGTGAGTTCTTTCCACTAAAGTTCAGCAGCCTCGTTTCCGAAAGGCAAGATGGCGGTGTCGCACCGCCGCATCATACACCTTGCGGCATGCTAATCAAGCGCGCCGCCATTCGTTTGATCGCCGGTCAGGACCGGGTCTTCGGGCAGTCCGGAGATGCCATACAGTTCGCGCATGCTGGGGCCGCCGACGAGTGGCGGCGTCTTGCCGGCGCGCGTGCGTGCCAGGCCGCGGCGAAATTCCAACAGCGACGTGGGTGATGTGGTGAATGTGACGCCGCCCGCGAGTTGTTGATTCAGGACGCGCACAAAGCCGTTGCTGTCGCCGCCCGATGGACCGGGAATCGCCGGCGCTTCAAAGTTATTTGCCTTGCAATGACTGACGCGCACAAATGCGGTCGTGCTGCCGTTGAAGCGGTGGTCAATCTTCAAGTCACCTTTGTCGTTAAAGAACCGGCTGCGCGCGAGGCTCGCGAAGTTGTTCGCCGCGCCTGGAAGATTCGGCGCGGGCAGGTCGGCGAGCACGCGCTGCGCAAAGCGCGTCACGGGAAGCGTGTCGGTCGCCGCATAGCTGACACCGGTGATGGGGTCGCGCACCGCGATACCGAGCCGCCCCTGCCGATGTTCAAGCGTCGGCAGCGTCGCGGTGCGCACCTCGCTTGAAACTTCGCGGAAGCCTTCGTAGTTGACAAAGAAAAATGTGCGGTCGCGGATGATGGGGCCGCCGAACGTCCCGCCGAACTGATTGCGAATCAGATTCGGTTTTGCAAGGCGGTTGCGGTTCGCGAAGAACCCACGCGCGTTCAGCACCGTGTTGCGATGAAACTCCCACAACGCGCCGTGAAAGTCGTTGGTGCCGCTACGCAGAGAGGCGTTGATCGTCGCGCCGCCGGAGCGCCCAAACTCGGCGCTGTAGTTGTTGGTCTCAACCTTGAACTCAGTCACGGCGTCGGGCGAAAGCTGCACGAGTTGGCTTGAGAACCCCTGATTGCTTGTCCCATACGAGTTATTGTCAACGCCGTCAAGCAGGAAATTATTGTAGGTGCTGCGCAGCCCGTTGACGTTGAATGAAGCATCGCGCCGGCTAGCGATGCTGTTCTGATTGAGGTTCGATTCGCGCACGCCGGGGACGAGCAGCGCGAGGTCGGCGTACGACCGCCCGTTCAGCGGCAGGCTAACGATCTGCTTGCCGCGGATGACTTGACCGCGCACGCTGGAGTCGGTTTCCAATAGCGCTGCCGCGTCGGTGATGAGAACACTTTCGGAGAGCGCGCCGGGTTGCAGCGTTAGGTCGACGCGCTGGCGGGCGTTGACCGTGACGGTGACGTTTGCGGCGACTGCGGTCGAGAAGCCTTCGCGCCCACCCGATACCTCGTACGCGCCGATCTTGACGTTGACGAATTGATAATCGCCGTTGTCATCGCTGGTCGCGCTTAAGACGCTTCCGGTCTCAATGTTCTTCAGCGTGACGACGCCGCCGTTCAACGCCGCGCCGTTCGCGTCACGCACCGAGCCGAGCACCGTCGCCGTCTCGAATTGCGCATCCGCGACCGTGGTCAACGCCGCGAACATCAACACGGCGACGAAGAATCGGACGTAGAAATTCAACAAGCAACTTGATCTCATGACAACTTTCCTTCCTGAATGTTAAGGGACAGGCGGACACGTCGCGCTATGGAACGCGCCCGCTAAGAATCGCCGGATGCGGTCGTGTGGTGTCTTCATCCGGACGCGGCGTTCAGTATAATTCAGTGTGCATTGGTTCAGGTATGGCGGGCGCGTCCGTGCATCCCGTCCGTGAGTGGAAGCAGAGGTTGTTTCCATGTCGTTAATGAAGTCGAACGATAGGCGAGGGATGTGATGAAGAATTTAACGTAAGTTTAATAGCGTATTAAATTTTAGGTTTGACGCCGCGATAATACTGCATCTACTAATGCATAACAATCTTGACGGCGAGCGAAACGCAGCCTGAATTCAGGCTTGACATCATCTTTGGGAGACACTCATCACATGCAGTCATCAACTCCGACCTCGATTGCCAACCAGCGGCGGCTCGTCATCGTCCTATCGAGCGCGCTCTGTCTCTTTGCGCCGGTCGTGTTGTCTGAATATCATGGCGCGGCAGAGTCGGGCCGGAAGATTCTCGTCGCACACCGTGGGGCCTCGGCATACGCGCCGGAGCACACGCTGGAAGCGTACCGCCTCGCGATTGCGCAGGGCGCGGATTACGTCGAGCAGGATTTGCAGATTACCAGGGACGGCGTGTTGGTCTGTCTGCATGACCTGACTCTGGAGCGGACGACGAACGTCGAAGATGTCTTCCCCGACCGCGCGCGCGATGTGACGATGAACGGCACGACGAATCGCCGCTGGATGGTCGCCGATTTCACGCTCGCAGAGATCAAGCAACTCGACGCCGGGGCATGGTTCGGCGAAGAATATAAGGGTGCGAAAGTCCCGACGTGGCAGGAGGCGATTGACGTGGTTCGCGGGCGGGCCGGACTCTATCCTGAGACGAAAGCGCCGGAAGTCTATGGTGGCGCAGGCGTCGAGATGGAGAAACTGGTGCTTGCCGAGTTACGAAAGAACAGATTGGATAAACCGGGGGCCGACCCGAAGACGCCGGTCATTATTCAATCGTTCAGCGCCGCGAGCCTGCAAAAGATGGCGCGCAAGTTGAAGATGAAACTACCGCTGGTGCTGCTCATCTCCGATCAAGGCAAAGAGCGCGAACGTTGGTTGACGGCGGAAGGACTGAAGGAAGTCAAAAAGTTTGCGGTCGGTATCGGCCCGGCTAAACAATTGCTCGACGCCGACCCGACGCTGGTCAAGCGAGCGCACGACGCGGGGCTGACGGTGACGCCGTACACGTTCAGGGCCAGCGCCATCGGGCGGTTCAAAAGCGTCCGCGACGAGATGAGTTATTACCTGCACACGCTCGGCGTCGATGCGCTGTTCACCGATAACCCGGATCAGTTTCCGCGCGGAAAGTAGATCGGCAAGTATGTTGTTAGCTTGTAAGGGGAAGGGACGATTTTGTCCGAACGGTCGGCTCGACTGATTGATGGGTTGTCGCGGGTTTACTCGAAGAGATCATTGACCGGCATTGACCAACCGGGAACGGCAGGCTCGGCTTCCGCAATTTCGCCTCGCCGATAAATTGTCGGACGGTTCGGGTCCGAGGCTCGATAGACTTTGACGGTCTCTTCGCTAAGTAGGTCAACATCCCACACTACCTGTGTTCCTGCCGCAAAATAGTCGCTAATCTTCTGAGCAATTTCTCGATCCGCTTTCGGGCCATAATCATTCTCACTACGTACTTCCGCCGCAAACACCGGCGCGCCCTCAAAAAACTTCATCCCACTGGCCTCACCAATATGGAATGCAGCATCGGGACTAAGAGAGTCACGGTGCGGCAAGTTGACTTTGAAACCGGCATTATCTGTGACGGCGCGGCCTAACTTTGCCTTGTGCGCAAACTCACGCAGGCTGACGAATATCTCACCGCCGGCAAAATTGGGCGCGGCTCCCGTGGGCGACATCAGCACGACCTCTCCATTGACAATCTCCGCCTTCCGATTATCAGGTACGTAGTACAAATCTTCGATTGTTGCATTGGCTTTCGTACTCATCTTGCACCTCGGCGATCATTATAAATCGCAAGCCCGGTCAACCTCAAAAATGCTTCACAAAGAGAGCGCACAACGCTCGACGACAAACAAAATGACCTCTTCAGGCGTCCGGCTCACTCCAACCTGCATTCTTGATAACGCTCGGGTGCGTATCGAGTGGCGAGCAATCCGGTTGCTTCCTCGACTTTGATAGCCTGCACCAGTATGCCTTCCTGCCCATAAGGTAAGTACGCCTGGCACTGGCCTGACGGGGCGATCAGACTGGTCGCCGATTCCAGGAAGCGCAAAGCATAATTGACACTGGCAAAGTAGATCGTGTTTTCGATGCTGCGCATCATCATCGCCTTCTCGTAGTAAGGCCCACTGGCCGCGCCCCACTGCGTCAGCCGGACACCTGCTTGATCACTCCCCGTGTGGTGCGGATGAAAGACGATTTGGGCGCCCCGCACCGCCGCCCATCGCACCGTTTCGGGATAGCGCCAGCCCTCATGGCAAATTACCACTCCAAACTTCATCCCATTGATCTCGAACAGTCGCCGGGTATTTCCGGGCACATAAAACTGATCTTCGGTCGGGTCCAGTTGGTTCTTGGTTTGGTATCCCTGAATCCGGCCCCGGGCGTCAATGACATAGGCGACAATCTGCCGACCCGCCCCGGTGAGCCTTTCCATTCCGAGGATAGTAGCCACCCGATACGTTCGCGCCCACTGCGCCACGGCCTGGAGTGTCCATTCCTGCTGCGTCTGATCAAATGGCAATACTTCAAAATCCTGTCCCCGCAAACCTGGGAGATAGGCTTCCGGGAAACACACGATCTCCGCGCCCTGGGCCGAAGCTTCCGACAGGAACCGCTTGATCTTGTCTAAGCCCTCATCAAGGGATGAGGCGATACCAGGCGACGCCAGGGCAATGATCATGGATGGCCTCCGATGGCTGAGGGCGCGTTTGGTTGATGCCGTTGTTAGGCGGCCTTGTTGCGCGGCAACTCTGCCACCGCCGAAGCGATTACCTCATCATCGACTCCCCGCCGACGCAAACTCTCGATCAACTCTCCTAACTCTGTGCCCTCTCCCATTTTCTCTAAATCTGCTCGCAACCCTTGACCAACATATGCTCTAATCAACGGCTGATAACCTGTAAATCCCAGCCGCGGAGCCATTTTCTTCAAATCTTCCACCACATCTTCCGGCATCCGCAGACTGATCGTTGTCATCGCTCGCGCTTTTTGCAAACGCTCTTTCAATTTACTGGTCTTCATACGCTTTCCTTTCTAAGCTTGTGACATCTCTGGCTGAGATGAGCCTGACCACATCATCACGCATCACGTAGACAATAAACAGCAATCGCCAATCTGAAGTTATCCCGATGATGGCCTCACGCGCTTCGTGTTCGGCAACTCCACCTTCTTCAGATTTGAGAAACGGATCGAAGAACGCTTCGCACGCTTTTTCAAAACTTACAGATGCCTTTTCAAGTTTGCAGCGGCCTTACTGCTTTCCCACTCGAAGGCGATGTCGTTAAGCAAGTAGCTGATTTTCACAGAGGTGTTTTATAACGCCTGTATATACGTTGTCAATACAAACCTGCATTATGGATGCCTGACGCCCGGCATCAGCGGCGCGCCGACATCTTCACAGATATGAAGGTTGCTGATGGCGCGTCCGGTTGATGCCGTTGCTAGACAATAAGGTGACAAAGATTCTCTGGGGAAACAAACTTAACTCCAAACTTAGACTTTAAGGAAGCCCTGTTTTTCGGCGAAAATACAGACGAAGTTCCAGCTTTCTTGGCCTCGTCTCTAGTACAGAAGTAATCGTTTTTGTATCCGACGTGTGCGGCAATGGCATCTCCGTCTGCCCACTCTGCAAGCACTTTGGCAATCTTCTTGGCATTGGCCTCTGTAGGTGGGGCGTTCTTAATGCCTGTAAACCAATTGTCACTGCCAGTTGAGTAGCTATTCCCTAACTGCATTGCATGAGATATTCCGCCGCCAAGTCTCCGTATTTCTATATCGCATTCATCACATAATCGCCGTTTTTCGAGATTCTCATCATCTGATTCCTGAACAAAAAACGATTGGTCAATATCTGGATTCGTTATTGCGCCTACTCTAGGACAGCTTATTATCTTGAATCCTATGTCGAGAGCATCTTTCAGATATTTATATAAATCAGGGTTGTTACCGGGATGGGCTTTAATGTCGGAAGATATAGAGATAGTAAGACCAATCATTCCATCTTGGCGAGGCATTTCATCAATAGCGCCATCTATTTTCGCCTTGTATGACCTCATGAATGATTGCCTATCATTCCTTTTTAATGCTTCAAGGGTAAAAACAACTTCCGCAATATAGGCAGCAACTTTGCCTGCTTTAACGGCTGCATGAATTTTTCGGAAGCACTCAATTGATGCTTCGTCAGGATATTCATGAGGTGAAGAGACTCTTTGCCAAACATTTGAATCAAAAGTAACCTTAATCATGAGCACTCCGTATTTGAAGTCCAACTATTGTATGAGCGGAGCCATTCCGCATCACACCATATTTGCGTATTACGTGAACTCAACCTATTGCCCAACTTGGCATTCAGGAAAGCGCTGTGATTGGGAAAGAGCGTTTTTAGGTCGCGACTTCTACAAACCGGCAAGTGCAAGCTTTTGCACATGCTCAACCACATCTGACAGTTTGACATCGGTTGACTGCTTCGCTGCGCGGTCGAATAGTTCCACCGCGCCATCGCTGATCTTTTTGCCGACGGTGATGCGTAAGGGGATGCCGATTAAGTCGGCGTCTTTGAATTTGACGCCGGCGCGCTCGTCGCGGTCGTCGAGCAGGACGTCGAGGCCGGCGCGCTGTAAGTCGGTGTAGAGTCGCTCGCCCGCGTCGCGTATCTCCTGCTGCTTGACGTTTGTGACAGTCACAACGA
>JALZJL010000145.1 GCA_030859785.1 Acidobacteriota bacterium | reverse complement strand
CCTTGGAAGTACAGATTGTCTTCGATCTACTACGCATCAGAAGTCACGGCGGCGGTTGAAGGGCTGGCTGCCGCAGAAAAGAGGCTTGCTGCATGAGTGTCCCAATCTCATATGGTTCGATTTAGATTAGAGCATATGAGGATGGGGCACCGACTTAACAGGAGAGGTACGGAGGTCACGTAGAGATCACAGAGTAAAACGATGACTCTTGTTATGTGCCCTCTGTGATAAAAAAACTACCTTCGCCACAATAAACAAGGAGGAGATTGAAACATGAAAAAGAAGGAGTATCTGACAGCCCTCGCGTCTGTGCTATTCGTTCTGGCGCTGGGGGAATTGCGAAGTGTGGACGCGGCGCGCCGACAAGACCAGCGCAGCAATCAACAGCGGCCACAGATGCCGCCACAAAGCCCGACGCGCGCCGAGGGCCAGCGGCGCGCACAGGCCGCGCTGATTCGGGAGGTGCGAAGCGCGCTTGCCGGCCTGCCGTACTATGACGTGTTCGACTGGCTTGAGTTTGAGGTGCGCCCGGACGCCACCATCGTGCTGCGCGGACAAGTGGTTGCGCCGCCTGATACCAAGTCAGCCGCCGAAAGCGCGGTCAAAGAGATCGAGGGCGTGTCGCGCGTCGTCAATGAAATCGAGACACTGCCCGTCTCGCCCAATGACGAGCGGTTGCGCAACGCGCTCTTCCGTGCCATCTACAATTTCGACTCGCCACTGTTTCGCTATGCGACCCGCGCCGTGCCGCCGATTCACATTATCGTCAGGAACGGGCGAGCGACGCTGAAAGGGGTCGTCGCCAACGAGAGCGACAGCACCCTCGCCAACATCGCGGCGCGCGGCGTGCCGGGATTGTTCGAAGTCAAAAACGAACTGCAAATCGAGAACGCGAGGCCACGCTAAACAGCAAGGCAAAAGTAAAAAGATCAAAGGCAAAAGTGAAAGCCACTGATGAACAGATGTGAGATGCTGGATGCCGGATGTTAGCCAAGGCACGCAGATGTGCTGTCCAACATTTGACATCTCACATCTAGCATCTACTTCATTCTTACTTCATACCGAGAAACTTTTGCGCGAGGTGCTTACGCCTTGAAAAGTTCAATGGGGCGACGACCGGATGAATCGTCGCCTTTTTTCGCGCGTCTGGCAGCACTTCGTATGTTCGCGGCGTGGCACGCAACACGCCGGCATCAATGTTATACTGCGCCATACTCCCGCGCTCGACAGCCTGCACAAAACTTTAATGTGCGCGAAACAATTTCGCGCGGCGGTATATGCATCATCGGCGACTTCAGCAGTAGCAGTGACGGATGCCCGAACAACATCAGACGTGAACCACGCAATCGATTCCCAGATCTCAACTCATCCCGCGCGTCATCCGACCACCGTCGATTCGATGTCTGTCGCCGGGCCATCTGCGATGACGAAGGACGCCGTAACGAAAGATGTTGTGCCGAAAGATGCTGCCGCCGTGATCCTGGTGCGGCACGGTGGTGCGCCGTCCACGCCGGAGGTTTTCTGGGCGCGGCGAGGCGAGCGGCTCGCGTTCCTTGGAGGCTACTATGCATTCCCCGGCGGCCAGCGCGAACCGTCAGACACTGAGACGCCAGTCGCGCATATCACAGACGCCGGAAACGTTAATGACGACGCCGGCGGAAGTGGTGTGATGATCGCGTGCGCGGCGCGCGAGTTGTTTGAAGAACTCGGCGTGCTCGTCGCGCGCGGCGCGGAGACCTTAACGAAGGGGCAACTCGCGTCGCTGCACGACGATCTTGCGTCAGGACGGATGTCGTTTCCGGTGCTGCTCGAACACTATGGGCTGCATCTCGACGCGGATGATTTTCGTTTCGTCGGTCGGTGGGTGACGCCGCCGTTTAGTCCGCGCCGCTTCGACACGCTCTTCTTTCTCGTCACGTGCCCGCGCAAGCAGGAGCCGCGCGTGTTGAATGCCGAGTTCGAGGCGGGCGAGTGGATCGGCGCGGATGAAGCTTACCAACGCTGGCGGCGGGCGGAAATACTCGGCGTGCCGCCGGTCATTCATGCGTTGAAGACCCTGGCGGGCGGTGTCACGGATGACCTTGTCGAGCGTTTCCTGAGCGTACCACAGGCGCATCGCGAGCCTGTGCGGCGCATCGAGTTCCTGCCCGGCTTGATTTGCTTCCCGATGCGGACGCCGACCAAGCCGCCCGCGACGCACACCAATTGTTACATCGTCGGCCAACGCGAGTTGGTTGTGATCGACCCGGCGTCCCCTGACGCGGACGAGCAAGCGGCACTTGCCGAGTGTCTCAATGATTTGCGCGCCGCGGGCCGCACGGTGCGCGAAATTCTTTTGACGCATCAGCATCCCGATCATGTCGGCGGCGTCAATGCGCTTAAGTCTCATTTCAACGGCGAGATTACAATCGCCGCACATCGACTGACTGCGGAAGCCCTGCGTGGCGAAATCACGATTGACCGCTTGATCGAAGACGAAGACGTGATCGAGCTTGACGGCGAGCCACGCCTGTCGCTGCGGGCGCTGCACACGCCGGGGCACACACGTGGACATCTCTGCTTTTACGAAGAGCGGATGGGCGCGCTCATTGCCGGCGATATGGTGGTTGGCCTGGGGTCGGTATTGATCGACCCGCCGGAGGGCGATGTGCGTGGTTATCTGCGCTCGCTCGAAAGATTGCGCGCGCTGCCGAAATTGACGGCGCTGTTCGGCGGACACGGAGCAGCGGTCGCTGCGCCGCACGCGAAGATTGACGAGTACATCACGCACCGGCTTGAACGCGAAGCGCACATCCTCACGGCGGTGCGCGACGGGGCGGCGACCATTCCCGAAATCGTCGCGCGCGTTTACACAGACGTTCACCCGAAAGCACTGATGATAGCTGAGCGGGCGGTGCTCGCGCATCTCGAAAAGCTTGAATCTGATGATCTTATCCGGCGCGACGGCGACGGTCATTACGCCGCGTGACATCTGAAGGAAGTTGATGGTTAAGTGTTTTCTACTCGAAGCTAAGAATTAACGAATGAAATAATTTCCCGGCATTTCACCGCCGAGAACGCGAGAGGGCGCGGAGCAATCAAAGACAGCAGCAGTCAAATGAACAGCAGATTTATGCTCAGCGTCCTCGGCGTTCTCCGCGGTGAATGTATTTTGTCTTCAGTTCTAAGGAGGCCATTAAGGGCGAAAATAACCGTGTGGCATGAGCGACCGAAAGGTTGAATCGTGCAGAAGTCGGAAGAGGCGACTGACCTGATGATGACACCCTTGAATCAACCGGATATCGAGCGTGACCCCGCGGTGAACACATGGCGCGAGGGCGAGCATCTTTTCCGCGCGATGGCCGACACTACTCCAGTCATGATCTGGATGAGCGGCACAGACAAATCCTGTTACTTCTTCAACCAGGGGTGGCTGAATTTCACCGGGCGCACAATGGAAGTAGAGAGCGGCAACGGTTGGGCCGAGGGCGTTCACCCGGATGATTTCGACCGCTGCCTGCAAACTTACGTCGAAGCATTTGACGCGCGCCGGAATTTTACGATGGAGTATCGATTGCGCCGCGCCGACGGCGAATATCGTTGGCTGCTCGACACGGGCGTGCCGCGCTATCTGCCCGGCGGCGAGTTCGTCGGATACATCGGCACGTGCATTGACATCAACGAGCGCAAAGAGGGCGAAGAAGCTCAGACAGAGTATGTCCGTCTGGCCGCCCTCAGCGCTGATGTCGGCGTGGCGTTCACGGCGGATGGTAGCCTGAAGGACATGCTGCGCGAATGTACAGAGGCATTGGTGCGACACCTTCACGCGGCGTTTGCGCGCGTGTGGACGCTCGACGAAGCGGGAAAAGTTTTAGAACTACAAGCCAGCTCAGGGATGTACACGCACCTCGACGGCCCGCACGCTCGCGTCCCGGTCGGCAAATTTAAGATTGGACTGATTGCCGAACAGCGCCAACCGCATCTCACCAATTCCGTGATCGGTGACCCGCGGGTTGCCGATCAGGAGTGGGCGAAGCATGAGGGAATGGTCGCCTTCGCCGGTTATCCATTGATTGTCGAAGAACGTCTCGTCGGCGTGATGGCAGTGTTTGCCCGCCACATCCTGACGGAAGTGGCGCTGGATTCGATGGCCTCAGTCTCGAACGGCATCGCGCTTGGTATTGAGCGTAAGCACGCAGAAGCGAGGTTACTTAAATCGCGAGCCGAACTGGAATCACGTGTCGTCGAGCGCACTGCCGAACTCTCCAATGCGAACGCGGAACTCGAAGCGCAAATCGCCGAACGCAGGCGCATCGAGGGCGAGTTACAGAAAGAGCGCGAGTTCCTCGGCGCGCTGCTCGACAACCTCGCCGAAGGAATCGTCGCGTGCGATGCCGAGGGCGTGCTGACGTTATTCAACCGCGCGACGCGCGAGTTCCACGGCCTGCCTGAAGAAAAGATTCCAGCCGAGCGATGGGCCGCGCACTATGATTTGTATCTGCCGGATGGTCGGACGCGGATGCGGAGGGAAGACGTGCCGCTGTTTCGTGCGCTCGAAGGCCATCCCGTCCGCGACGTGGAGATGGTCATCGCCCCAAAGAACGGGTCGACACGCACGCTGTTAGCGAACGGGCAGCCGATCATCGACGGCGACGGGAAGAAGTTGGGCGCAGTGGTCGCAATGCATGACATCACCGAGCGCAAGCGCGCCGAGGAAGAGCGCGAGCGACTGCTGCGCGAGCAGATCGAGCGCGAGCAGATGCTCGCCGAACTCTCCACGCCGCTTGTGCCCGTATGGAAAGATGTCTTAGTGCTGCCAATCGTCGGCTCACTCGATACGGAGCGGATGGAGCGCGCGACCGAAGCGGCGCTCGGCGAGGTGACGCGGACATGCGCTCGCGCCTGCATCATCGATATCACCGGCGCACGGATTATCGACTCGCACGCCGTGGCGCGCCTCAGCCACCTCGTCTCGGCACTCAGACTGATTGGCGCTGAGGCCATCGTCACCGGCATCAGCGCGCACGCCGCGCAGAATCTGGTCGGCCTCGGTCTCGACTTACAAGGCATGCGAACGCACCGCACACTCGCGGAGGCGTTGGCCGCAATCATCAAAACAACGACAGCAGGATATACAATCAAGGATAGGTCAAGAATCTCATGACACTCGCAAAAACTATCGGCGAACTCAGACAGCAGGGCTATCAGGTGCGCTCCGTCAAGGATGAACTGCGAGCCAATCTCTTAACGAAACTGCGCGTCGGCGAGCGCGTCTTTCCCGGCATCGTCGGCTATGACGAGACGGTCGTGCCGCAGATTACGAATGCCATTCTCGCGCGCCACAATCTGATTCTGCTGGGCCTCCGCGGGCAGGCCAAGAGCCGCATCATCCGTCAATTGACGAACCTGCTTGACGAGCGGATTCCGGTCATCGCCGGTTCGGAAGTCAACGACAATCCGTTCCATCCGGTCAGTGCCTACGGTCGGCAGATGATCGAGGAGCAAGGCGACCAAACGCCCATCGCCTGGGTCGAACGCGATTCACGTTTCGTCGAAAAACTGGCGACGCCGGACGTGACGATTGCCGACATCATCGGCGACGTTGACCCAATTAAAGCGGCGCGCGGCGGGCATCTGTTGGGCGACGAATTAACGATTCACTACGGCCTGCTGCCACGCGCCAACCGCGGCATCTTTGCGATCAACGAACTACCCGATCTGGCCGGTAAGATTCAGGTCGGCCTCTTTAACATCATGCAGGAGGGGGATGTGCAGATTAAGGGCTACCCGGTGCGACTCGCGCTCGACGTGATGCTCGTCTTCTCCGCCAACCCGGAAGACTACACTGCGCGTGGCAAGATCATTACGCCCCTCAAAGACCGCATCGGCTCAGAGATCACGACCCATTACCCAACCGAACTGCAACTCGGTGTTGAGATCACCAGGCAGGAGGCGTGGACGACGCGCGAAGGGTTCGACGGGGACGTGAACATCCCTGACTTTATCCGCGAGACCATCGAGCAAATCGCGTTTGAGGCGCGCGACGACCAGCGCATCGACAAGCGCTCCGGCGTCTCGCAGCGTCTGCCGATCACCGTCACCGAGTCGGTCGTCTCGAATGCCGAGCGGCGCGCGCTCCTCACCGGCGAAGAAGAAATTGTGCCGCGCATCTCCGACATCTACGCTGCCGCCCCATCGATGACCGGCAAGATGGAACTCGAATACGAGGGCGAGCAAATCGGGGGCGCGAAAATCGCGCGAGACTTAATCAAGCGCGCCGCCGGAGAGATTTTCGAAGGCTACTTCGTCGGCATCGATTTCACCCGCGCGGTCCGCTGGTTTGACGAAGGTAACAACCTCCGCCTCGCCGACACCGCTTCCGCTGAGGAATGCCTGGCGCTGCTTGAAGCCGTGCCCGAACTGTTGGAGAACTCGCTCGTCCCCTTCGAGTTTAATCAATCGGACGCCGCCCAGACCGTCTCCGCGTGCGAGTTAGTGCTCGAAGGTCTCTACGCGCAAAACAAAATCAGCCGCAACGAAGAGGGCGGTTACACCGCGGCCACGAAAGCGAAGAAAGACCGGCGCGGAATGATCTATGACGATTTGACGGAGACGGGGAGGTATAGTTGATTTGCGATTTCAGATTTGCGATTTTCGATTTGAAACCTGCAATCTGAAGTCTCGCTTCGGACACGCGAGCAATCAAAACGTCTCGTGTTTCTGATGAGTTGATTTATGTGGAGGATAAAATTATGGATCGCCGAGAGTTGATAAGTTTTTTTGCCGGAGTGCCGGTGCTGGCTGCCTTCGCCGACGAGATTGCGGCAACGCCCTTAACGCAGTCATCGGCCAAAGTTGGTACTGACGACCCGCTCGGCGCGGTCGGGACGAAACTGCTCTTTGAGAACGCGCGTGTGAAAGTGTGGGAGTTCGCGCTCGAACCCGGCGAGTTGATTCCGATGCACACGCATACGATGGATTATTTATTTCACGTCTACGAAGGCTCGACGCTGGAAGCGACATTCGCCGACAACTCGCCGGCAAAGCGCTTCGACCTCAAAGTCGGCGACGTGCGCTTCGTCGGCAAAGGCAGTCGCCACGCGGCGCGCAACGTCGGCGAGAAGCGTTACGTCGAGGTGCTTGTTGAGATGAAGGGCTAAGGCCGGTTCTCGTCATCCGACAAAGGAAAGGTTCGTATGATCCTCATCACAGGTGCGACCGGCACCATCGGTGGCGAATTGGTCAAACAACTCGCGGCGTCCGGCACTAAGGCGCGGGCACTGGTGCGCGACCGTTCAAAGGCGGCGGTCATCGAACAGTTCGGGTTCGAGATGGTGGAGGGTGATCTGGCGAAGCCGGGGACACTCGACGCGGCCCTCTCCAGCATCGAAAGAGTTTTTCTGCTGTCGTCGCCCGGCCCGCAGATAGTCACAGCGGAGGGCAACCTGATCGAGGCTGCGAAGCGCGCCGGCGTCAAGCACGTTGTCAAACTATCGGCGATAGGCGCGGACGCCGACTCACGGCTGATGCTCGGTTGGTGGCACGGGCAGGTCGAGAAGCGGCTCGCGGATTCGGGACTGACCTACACGATGTTGCAGCCAAACTCCTTCATGCAAAACTTCTTCGGCTTTGCGCCGACGATCAAAGCGCACGACGCTTTTTACGCGCCAATGAAGGATGGGCAATTGAGCGTCGTTGACGCGCGCGACATCGCGGCGGTGGCGAAAGCGGCGTTAACAGAGGATGGGCACGAAAATAAAACTTACGTCATCACCGGCCCCGAAGCGCTCTCTTACGCGGAGATTGCCGAGAAGTTTTCAGGCGTCCTCGGCAGGAAAATCTCTTACGTCGATGTCGAGCCGGAAGCGGCGAGGAAAGGGATGATGGCTGCCGGGATGCCGGAGTGGTTCGCCGAAGCTCTCAACGAACTCTTCGCGGTGTTTAGCGCCGGACACGGAGCGACCGTCACGAATGTTGTCCGGGAAGTGGCGCGGAAAGAGCCGATCACCTTCGATCAATTCGCGCAGGATTACGCAGCGGCATTCAAGCATTGAAACAGTACTCTCAAAGGGCTGGAGAAGTTAGATCGTAGGCGATAACCGCTCCACTACGATTCACTATTCACGATTTGCCATTTACGAATCACGGGTTTTATGAAATTCATTCGCTATTCAAAATTCAAAGGCTTTGATGTGTCGGGCGTCAACCTCGGCGACCTAATGCATGGGTTGCAGGACTCTCTGCTGCAATCCGGTTACGATGATGATTATTACTGGACGCGCGAGCGTCGTCCGCAGGACACGTCGCTCGACGCGCTGCGGCAAGCGTTGCTGCAAGCCCTGCTTGAAATGGGCGAGTTGGAGCAACGCGATGTCGAGCAGATGCTCGCCGACAACAACAATCAATTCAAAGGCTCGCAGCTCGAAGAGTTGATTAACAAGTTGATTGAGCGTCTGGTCGAAGAAGGCTATCTGAATCTGCGTGAAGAAGAGCAACCGCAACAGACACGCGATGGTCGGCGCGGCGGGCGCGGGCGTGTGGACGAACCCGTACCGCGTGACATCAAGTTTGAAGTGACTGAAAAAGGTTTGGACTTTCTCGGCTACAAGACATTGCGCAACTTGCTCGGCAGTATGGGCAAAAGCTCCGTCGGGCGGCACGACACGCCGCATCTTTCAACCGGCGTCGAAGCGGCGCAGGCATCGAAGCCGTACGAGTTCGGCGACACGATCAACCTCGACGTCAATACCACGCTGATGTCAGCGATTAAGCGCGAGGGATTAGGCGTGCCTCTTAACCTTGAATACCGCGACCTCCACGTGCATCAATGCGATTACCAATCGTCATGCGCCACCGTCGTGATGCTCGACTGCTCGCACTCGATGATTCTCTACGGCGAAGACCGCTTCACGCCGGCGAAAAAAGTCGCGCTCGCGCTCGCGCACTTAGTCAGAACGCAGTATCCCGGCGACTCTCTGAAGATCGTGCTCTTTCACGACGACGCCGAAGAATTGCCACTCGCACGACTGGCGACAACACAGGTCGGCCCGTATCACACCAACACCGCCGAGGGGTTAAAACTCGCGCGCCGTCTGTTGCAGGCCCAGCGCAAAGAGATGAAGCAGATCGTGATGGTCACGGACGGCAAGCCGACCGCCTGCTTCCTCGACAACGCGGCAGTGAGTCAGACCGCCCGCAGCGGCAGAGGGGCAGCAACAGCATCAGCGGCGCGTCAACAGCGCAGCGAGATACACACGGGAAGGCGACTCTACAAAAACTCGATGGGACTCGACCCCGTGGTAATGGACGCGACGTTCAGAGAAGTTCAGGCGTGCCGCAAATCCGGGATCATGATTAATACATTCATGCTGGCAAGCGATTATTACCTCGTCGAATTCGTCAAACAGATGTCCGCGATGACGAACGGCAAAGCCTACTTCGCCACCCCCGGCAACCTCACGCAGTTTGTGCTGATTGATTTTCTGAAGCGCAGGAAAAGCCGCGTTAAGTAAAAGCATGACGACGGAGATGATTAAAGCGATTTGCAATTGGATGCGACCTTTTCAACGCCCGTTTAGAGGCGGGCTATGCCCGCCAGTTCAGCGCGAGACGGCGGGCAGAAGCAAAGCCTCTAAATGGGCGCACGCAATTGCAAAACAGCCATAAGGAAAAGGTCAACGCTTTAATTCATCCCTCATCCCTTAAGAGTCCTTTTCAAAGCGTCACGCGCGGCGCGCACGATTTGACCTGCTTCCTGTGGGCTTGTCGAGAGCGTGGTGAGGTGTCCCATCTTGCGCCCCGGTCGGGCGTCGGCTTTGCCGTAGAGGTGGAGTTTCAAGTCGGGGAATGCGCACGCGGCGCGCCAGTCGGGTTCGCTATGTTGCCAGAGTTCGCCGAGCAAATTAGCCATTGCCGCGGCGGGTCGCAGCAGTTCGGTTGAGCCGAGCGGCAGACCGCAGACGGCACGCAGTTGCTGCTCGAACTGGCTCGTCACACAAGCATCAAAGGTAAGGTGACCGGAGTTGTGCGGGCGCGGTGCGAGTTCGTTGATTAACAGCTTACCGTCTCGCGTCAGAAAAAACTCGACGCACGTCACGCCGACGACACCGAGAGTTTCGAGCACGCTCCGTGTAATCTCGATTGCTTCCGTCACTATCTTGTCGGGCACGCGCGCGGGCGCGATTGAGACGTCGAGAATGTGCCGTTGATGTTCATTCTCAATCACACCATAGTGCGCGAACTCACCTTCGCAGCCGCGCGCCGCGACGACCGACACCTCGCGCTCAAAATCAACGAACGCTTCGAGCACCGCTTCCCGCCCGCTGATCGCGGCGAACGCTTGTTCCGATTCATCTGCCGAAAGTATTTTCGATTGCCCTTTGCCGTCGTAGCCGAAGCCAGCGGTTTTAAGAATCGCCGGATTGCCGAGTTCTGCTAAAGCCGCGCGGAGTTCTTCAACTGAAGTGATATGTCTGAAAGGCGCGACGGGAAAGCCGTGAGTGGCGAGAAAAGTTTTTTCGCGAAGACGATGCTGCGCGATGTGCAATACGTCACCGCCGGGTCGCACCGGCGCGAACTCCGAGGCCGCTTCAACGGTCGCCGCCGGAACATTCTCAAACTCGAATGTCACGACCTCGACGCCGCGCGCAAACTCGCGCACTGCATCAAGGTCTTCATAAGAAGCTTCGATTTCGTAATCGGCGACTTGACCGGTCGGTGTGTCGGAGTTGGGTGAAAAGGTGTGAACACGGTAGCCCATGCGGCGCGCGGCGATGGCGAACATGCGACCGAGTTGGCCGCTGCCGAGCACGCCGATAGTCGAGCCGGGGAGGACTGACTTAATGGGTGTCAAGGGAGCACAGCCTCGCGGACTTTCTCGGTCTGTTCAGCGCGAAATGTTCGCAGACGGTCGCGCAACTCAGGTCGCGTGTTGGCGAGAATCGCGATGGCGAGTAACGCCGCGTTAGTCGCGCCCGCTTGCCCGATGGCGAGCGTCCCGACCGGAATCCCGGCAGGCATCTGCACCATCGACAGCAGCGAATCCATGCCCTTCAGAGCGCGACTCTCGACCGGCACGCCGAGCACCGGAACGAGCGTCTGCGCCGCGACCATGCCGGGCAGATGCGCCGCGCCGCCCGCGCCCGCGATGATAACTTCAATGCCGCGCTCTTCAGCCGTGGTCGCAAATTCGCTCATCCACGCCGGTGTGCGGTGCGCCGACACGACGCGCGACTCGTACGGCACGTCGAATCGCGCCAGCATTTCCGCCGCGTGCTGCATCGTCTCCCAATCAGACTTACTGCCCATAATGACGACCACAAGGGGACTCTTAAGGGATGAGGGATGAGGGATGAGGGATGAAGAAGCAACCCGCTTCGCTTCCCGCGACTTCAGTGTCGCGTCACGCTTTTTCCGCGGCCCCTCATCCTTCATCCTTCATCCTTATAAGAGTTCATCATCTTTGACTGTTACTGTTCTTGAG
>JALZJL010000143.1 GCA_030859785.1 Acidobacteriota bacterium | reverse complement strand
CCTTGGAAGTACAGATTGTCTTCGATCTACTACGCATCAGAAGTCACGGCGGCGGTTGAAGGGCTGGCTGCCGCAGAAAAGAGGCTTGCTGCATGAGTGTCCCAATCTCATATGGTTCGATTTAGCTAAATGAAGGATGAAAGATGAAGGATGAACCCGGAAATACAGAGCACAGAACACGGAGCGTCGAAGATCAAGGCCGACTTGTTTCCTGTCCTGCGTTGCGTGCTGCATGCTGTCTTCTGCTTTTTATTCATCCCTCATCCTTCATCCCTTAAGAGACGCAGACTGCCGCTTCATCTTCGTTGTCCGGCGGCGATTCGTCAGACAGATTCGCGCCGTTCGGCATCCGCAGTTTTCCGGCGGCGAACAGTATCAGCCAGACGACGCCCGGACTCGCCGACAACAGGCCGGAGACGATGGTCAGCGTGCGCGGCGTCAGCGCGCCGTTCAGCGACCAGCCGGCGAGCACCCCGGCGATGCTCATCACAGCAACCTCCGCCGCGCGGTCGGTCGTGAATACGCGCCCGCGCAGATTATCCGGCAACAGCCGCATCATCAAGGTCTCATGCACCGCGAACTCGATGCCGATCAGAATTCTCGACAACAGCATCATCACGCCGGCCAGCCACAGCGTCGGCATCAGCCCCGCGAGCGCGAACAGCACGCCCTGCCCGATCAGCATCCACCCGATCAGTGTCGGCGTCGCGCCGCGCATCTCGACGTGAGTGCCGACCCGCCGCGCCAGCATCATGCCGATCAACAGCCCGACGGCGACCGCGGTGTAAATCGCGGCGACGCCTTGATCGCCCTTCCACCCACCGGCATCGGCGAAGACAACGCTGCCGAGGCGGTCATAGATGAGGTTGATCGCGCCGCCGCCCACCGCCCACATGATGTTGATGCCGATCAGGGCCGCGATAAGCGAATGGCTCGCGACATACGTCCAGCCCTCGCGCAGGTCTGCCCAGAAGCGTCTGAAGTGATGCCCACGCTCGTCGATGTCGGGGACGCCCACCGCTCTCGCGTTTGGTGCGGCGCGCATTTCATCTTCCGGAATCCGCCAGATCGAATACGCCGAGACAATGAACGAGAGCGCGTTGATGACGAACGCCGCGTCGTAGCCGAAACGCGCCGCTGCTTCGCCGCCGAGCGCCGCGCCGACGGCCATCAATAGAAACCGCGATGAAATCATCAGCGCGTTGCCCGCGAGCAGTTCGCGGTCGCCCGTGATGTTCGGCAGCGCCGCGTTCTTACCCGCCTCGAAGAAGGCCGACAACACCGACGAGGCAGCGGTGCAAGCGTATGCGATCCACAAATCTTCCGGACCACGCACGAACAAAAAGCCGAGCGCGAAGATGGCCCGTGCCGCGTCTGACGCGATCATCACCGTGCGGCGCGACCACCGGTCGACAAGCGCGCCGGCGAATGGCGCGAGCAACGCGAATGGCGCCAGACGCGCCACAATCAGCATGGCCGTCGCTTCCGGCGACGCCACCGAAACGGTGCGCACCAGTCCCAGCCCGGCGATGAAGTTGAACCAGTTGCCGAGTTCCGAAACGACTTGACCCGCCCACAACCGCCGGAACGATTGGTTGCGACGCAGCAACTGCATGTAAGTCAGAGACGACACAAGTAGTGACCCTAAAATTTCGAGCCGCCTGGCATACCCTGCCGGCGGCTTAACATTGATCCGCGCGAGGACTCATCTTAAGGAGGTGTTAACGCCAACGGCGTGAAGAAGGTTCCGACCTGAGCACCTCAAGTTTGGGTGTCGGCGCGTCGCCAGGTGTCGTTATGATTTACTTGTTATGATTCACTTAATGCGCGGACATGATCGCGCACCGTCGCGCCGAGCGTCGTGAGGTTATAGCCGCCTTCGAGGCACGAGATGACGCGCCCGCCGCACGCGCCCGCCGCCCATTGTTTGACCGACCGCGTCATCTCCGCGAAGTCCCGATCTTCGAGCCTTAACTGTCCGAGCGGGTCGCCCGCACGCGCGTCAAATCCGGCGGAGATAATAATCAGGTCAGGAGTAAACCCGGCGCCGATCTCACTGAGCGCGGCGTCGAAAACTCGACGGTGATCGCGCGCCGGAGTCTCCGCGCGCAAGGGCACATTGAGCGTGAAGCCGCGCCCGCGACTGGTTCCCGTCTCGCCGCGTGAGCCGGTGCCGGGATACCACGGGTACTGATGCGCCGAGAAGAAAAAGACCGTCGGATCGTCGTAGAAAATTCCCTGCGTGCCGTTGCCATGATGCACGTCCCAGTCGACGATGGCGACGCGCTCGATTTCCGGATAGCGCGTCTGAGCGTAGCGCGCGGCGATGGCAACGTTATTGAAGATGCAAAAACCCATCGCGCGCTCAGAGGTCGCATGATGGCCGGGCGGTCGCACCGGCAGGAACACGTTGTCGGCCTCGCCGCGCATCACCGCATCGACGGCGCGAGTCGCGGCCCCCGCAGCGCGAAGAGCGGCGTCAAACGACCGCATTGAAACGATAGTGTCGGCATCGAGGTAGCCGATGCCCTCGCTGACGGCGCGCTCGACTCGTTTGACGTGCTGCGTCGTGTGGCACGCCTGCACATCGCCCCGCGCGGCGGCAGGTGCCTCAATCTCTTTCAGCTTCGGCCACAGTTCCGCGTCGCCGCGTAGTGCCTCTAATACAACGCGATATCGCTCCGGTCGCTCAGGATGTCCCGGCCCCGTGTCGTGCTGTTCATAAACCGGATGATGGATGATAGCGGTCGTCATCGGTCGATTATGCGAGAGCCAAAGCAAGCAGGTCAAACACACCCACAGCCGTTCACATAACAGCATTGAATCGATACGCCGGTTGATTAAGAGTGTTGAATAATGAGAAGTACTTGATGGGCGCCGATAAAAATTTGGCGTTGCAAATAAAGGGCTTCGCCGCAGATAACCCAGTCTTTCGGGCCGCGAGGAATGATATTTGCCGTGATATTGTCCCGTCATATCTCTCCTCTGCGAAAAACGCGCATGACATCAAACCCCTCAATAAGGAATTAACTCATAATGAAAAAAACAAAAAGACTTTCAACATCTTTACTCTGCCTCTTGATCTTTGCGACGGCATTGGTTCCGGAAGCATTTGGTCAGGATCGACGGCGCTCGCGTTTCGGTCGTAAGTCGCGCACGGTGGCGATTATCGGCGGCGGCGCGGCGACCGGGGCACTGCTCGGCGGCAAGAAGGGCGCGGCCATCGGTGCCGGCGGCGCGACAATGTATGCGATGAACCGCAAGGCCGCGCGTCGCAACTTCAAGCAGCGTAACCGCACGCTGGCGACAGTGGCGGGCGGCACGGCCCTCGGCGCAGGCGTCGGAGCGGTGGCCGGTGGTAAGAAGGCTGCCGCGGCTGGCGCATTAATCGGTGGTGGCGGGTCATACGTGTATAGCCGTAGCCGGCGTGCGCGACGTCGTTATTGAGAAAGAATTTGAGGGGGTGGTCATTTGACCTCAGAGTGACCATCCTTTCTCTAAACTTGCCAATGTAATTGCTGCCAACGTATTTTAAGACCGCCCTCGAACCTCGCCGCATAGTTCCCCTAGACACCAGTAGATTAGTTACGAGGAGAAAACTCTTATGTCGTTCGATGAAGAACAGCAGCGCAAGAGCCGCGTCGTGGTCGAGACGCCGAACGCGCGACGCGAGGTCGTGCAAACGGAGACGACGCGCACTCCGGAAAAGAGCAGCTTTTCGACCGGGATGTTGGCAGCCGTGGCGCTCGTCGCGATTGCCGCGACGGCGATCATCTTTCTGTTTCTAACCAGCGGCGGCAACGCTAACGACAACACTAACGTGAGCGTCAGCACCCTGCCGACACCCGCGGTGCAACCGACGATCATTATCCAGCAAGCGCCGGCCACCCAGCCGACGCCGATCATCATTCAGCAGGCACCGTCGATGATGACGCAGCCCGCGCCCGTCGTCATGACGCAACCGCCGATGTCTCCGGCACCAGCCGGCACACCGGACGATTCGACGCTGACGACGAACGTCGAGCAGGAGTTCAGCAACGATACGGAGATTGCTGCGACCGACGTGGACGCGACCGTGTCAAAGGGCAAAGTAACTTTGAACGGCACCGTCGCAACCCCGGAGTTACGAAAGCGGATTGAAAAAATGGCCTACGCGGTTAAAGGCGTGCGTAGCGTCGAGAATAAAATCAAAGTAAGCAGCGCCGCTACGCTCATCCCCTGATTAACCCCAAGCGCTGCACGGCAAATAACACGGCAACGGCTGCGATGTTCGAACATCGCAGCCGTTGCCGTGTCGTCGCTTAATGTTTCGTCTTTCAGGCTACGGTGCGTAGAGACCAAAGGTGGCGGCGAACAAAGGTGTCAAGATTGTCGGCCATCATCAACAGCGCATCGCGATCAATTCACATCATCAATCCGTTTTACCAATCGATGCCGTTAGTAACCCTCGGTATGACGGCGCAGCCAATCGTTCAATTCCTCCTCGGACGGCTCTCGCTTCAGTTCGTCGCGCAGTCGTTGCCGCGGGACTTCGTGTTCGTCGCGCGACAAATCTTCGAGCGAGGAACCTTCGTCCTCGCCGGCATCTGAGTCCGGCACACCCTCCTGGAAACTTCGCACGCCGCCGCGCACCGTGACGAAACCGGCCACCAATCGAAAATCTCCAAACACGACATCAACGGGGGACGATGCCAAATGCTGAAACACTTGCTGTAAACTCATCATCTGATAGCTCTCCACTACAAAACTGGAAACTCAAAACTCAAAACTGTTTTACTTCCGTCACACTATTCAACTACTCGTCGCCTACGACAACCAGCATCTCGCCGGTGGCGGGCGAACTATCGATGGCGAGATTCGCCGTCTCTCCGCGCAGCAGCAGTCGCCACCGCCCGTCGCCGCCCGTGTAAAATTCGACATCATCGATTGTGCATTCAACCGGCGCGGGGGTGACTGTCTTCAGCGTCGATGCTTCCGACGCCGCTCCGTCTTCCAATAATAGACTGAGGTCGCGGCTCAAAGCTTGTCTGTCGTCACTGCTGATGTTCAACTCGTCGATTGCCACCGCATGAGGCAGTAACCCCATCTCGCCATCGACATAGACCGTCCAGACGAAGCCGATGTCGAGCAGCATGTGCAGCGCGTCATCGGCGTGAAAATACCCGACCACCGTGGCACCCCTGACGTGCGCGATGACGTGATCCTGGTGCTTATTAGTTTGTTCGGATTCCCAGTGAACAACCATCGTCTTCAATCCGCCGTTTCGACCCGCCATCGGCTCGCGTGCGCTTAACGGCCACGCCCGTACTCAATAAGTTCCGCGATCACGTCACGCTCGGATTCAGATTGTTCCCCGAAACGCAACGCGAAGCCCATCCCCGGCTCGTGATGTACGACCTCACCGCGTAAGACCATCCAACGCTCCGACGGTAACTGGATTTCGAGACGAAGAACCTCGCCAGCAGTCGCCGGCGAAACTGATTCGATGTAACACCCGCCGGAGCTGATGTCGTATACGCGCGCGTTGAATTTCCCGGACATCCCTTCGTAGCGCGCCTCCAGCGGCAGCCGTACGCGATCTTCTCTTCTCCGCTCATCTGTCATGATTTTTTAGATTCTTTTAGCAGACCACAACTCTGACATTGATGCATAGCTCGATACATAGTAAGCCAGTCTGTAACTAAGCTGCCACTGACGCCGCGTTCACCGTATTCCGGTGGCCCCGCTTCAAGGTCGGCACGCGGCGTCAACTCTTCGGCGACTGGTAACCATCGCGCGCTCGCACCTGCGCATCTCGCACGCCGCGCACCTCGACGCGAATCGCACGGAAACGCCCGTCGCGCGCTTTGTTCGAGGAATAGTAGCCGATGCTGTACTGCGTGCCGATCTCGGCAGCAATTTGTGCGAAGGCCGCGCGCGCTTCGCGGATTTCGGCGACCGGATATGTTCTACCGCCGGAGTTGCGCGCCAGGTCGTTCATCTCCTGTCGCGCCAGCCGATACAGCGAACGGCTGATGTCCATTCGCTCGAACTGCCCGAGGCGGCAGAAGTTTCCGTAGTCGTCGGCATCGGCGCGCGCCGCGAAAATCCGTCGATAGCGTTGGAGTTGCCGGCGCGAGAGATGGAGCATGCCGTCCTCCTGGCAGCCTTTCATCAAACGATCTTCGACATATTCTTCGGTGTTGACCTGAATAAAGTAGCAGACGACGCCCGCCCGCCCGAGCCGTTCGCGCGCCTCGGCAAACTCGGAATCACTTGTTGAATCGACGCCGTCGGTCAGCGCCACCAGTGCCCGGCGACCGCGCGCTTCGGCACGCGGCGGCTCACCGAACACGTCGCGGGCGACGCGCTCCAGGCTGTCATAAAACGGCGTCCCGTTGCTCGAACCGACCGCTTCGACGGCTTGCCGCAAAGCTTCTCGGTCACTTGTCAACGGCGTCTTAATTTCAACGGCGGCGAGTGACTCCTCACCCTGCCGCGCGGTATTGAAGGCGATTAGGGCAACGCGGTCGCCGGGCCGCAACGCTTCGATGAAGGCGTTCGCGGCACGTCGAATCAGCGCCACCTCGCCGCGCGTCGAACCGGATGTGTCGAGCAGCAACGCGACTTCGAAGGGCGCCTCGGTGGTCGCAAAGTTGGCGACTCGCTGCGGGCTGCCGTCCTCCAACACCACGAAGTTATCGGCGCGGAGACCGGTCAACGGACGCCCGCTGCGGTCGGTGACAATCGTCGGGACAGTAACGAGTTGCGTCTCGACACGCACCACCTCGTTCTCGTCCACCTCTTCGCTGACGGCGGGCGGGGGGGCGGATGGTGACGGTCGTCGCGAAGCCGGCGGCGTTGAGTCTGGCGGACTTTGTGGAACCGGCGTCGAGCCGACGCGACGCGGGCGCTGTTGCTGCTGTGGCACGGGCGCCGGTTGTTGCTGAACGCGCGAGGCGGCGGACACGCTGCTGACAAGCGGGTTGCTGAGGGACGTGGCGAAAGCGAACGTTGCCGTCATCATCGCCATCGTCATTGACGAGATGAATAATGACCGGGTGCGGGGTCGCGACGGCGGCGTGTTTGATGAACTCTCGATCACGGCTGTAAACTCTCTTGGAAATAATTTCATGGTCGTTAAATATAGACGCAAACACGCGCCGACGAAAAGGAGCAATGCAACCGATGACGGTCATTGGCAAACTCGACGAGCAGGTTGAGGATATTTTAATCAGGCCGCTCATCAACAATCATCAGTCTGCCATAAGCCCTGAGCTAAAGTCGCCGGACCCGGTTGCCGACAACCCGCCGGCGGACAGTTTACCGGCGCGCAGTTCATCAACCGGGTCCGCGGAATCTCGTGAACAGCGCGGCGTTGATAAATCGGACGCGCGTACAGCATTGCCCGTCTGGCTGTTATGAGCGAAAGACGTTGTTTCAACCTCACGTGCCGAGACAGCCGTTAGCGCCGCGGACGCACGAACTACTTGCGCGGTTGATGGTGTGACTGCGGGCGGACGGTACACGCGGGCGTGACGGTTCAATTACCTTTCAACAGGATGTGAGTAAACATGAGTTTTTGGGAGAGTGTGACGAAGATCGTCGAGAAGCAGTTTGTGGATCGCGCATTTAACCTGAGTGGTCAGCACAAAGATTTTTTCTGCGAGACTTGCCGACGCATCACAGATCACGTTTCGATCAGCCACGCGGCCAGTTTACGGCGCGCCAACCGGCAGGAATCGCGCGGTGTGCGTGTCGTTTCACATCTGGTTGGTAAGTTGAGCGACCTCAACCCGGCAGAGAACATGCTGGTCGGCAGACCCTACCGGTGCGGTGGCTGCGGTCGCGAGATCGTCGACTAAATGAGCGCGCCGCACCGCACGGCAACCCTGCTTGACACTTTTCGCGCTCATCTCTTAGGATGTCACCCACGCTCTTCATCGAATCGAATGTACGTTGATGGAGCACAGGTCTTTGGAGCGAGTGTTCGTCGTAATGGTGTCGGTAAAATCCGGCGCGTGGTATTGGCGCGACGCTCTCCGAAGGCACGTATGTCAACGGTAGACGGCCACCCTTACAAGGTGGAGGTTGGGGGTTCGAATCCCTCCGTGCCTACCAGACAGGGGCGGCATTGAAGAAGTGGTCGCCCGTCTTTGAAATCAGCCTTGAGTTTTGCGGAGTCGTAGTTCAGTTGGTTAGAACGCCGGCCTGTCACGTCGGAGGTCGCGGGTTCGAATCCCGTCGGCTCCGCCACTTATTTGTGGCACTTCAAGCATTTGCAGCCGTCCTTCGGGGCGGCTGTTTGTGTTTGGAGTTCGGTAGATAGTATGCAACAAAACCACCAAAGATTTAGCTGCATAGTCTTTTATCGAGGGGATTTATCCATAGGATATGTGAAAGGCCATTGCAATGCCTGACTTAAATGTAACAGGGCAAAATTTTAAAGAATATCTAGAAACATTCCACTTCACGCTCAAAGAGACCGCAATAAGAGACTTAAAACCAGAAGCCCAACAAAGATCAGACCACTTGTCTCTTCAACCTGCCCGCATTGTCGGTTATGTCTCTACACATTTTGGTGTTGGCTTTGAGTACTTCCCAGCAGATAAGACAACTATAGATGTGGAAGTTGGAAATGCTCGAATAGAGGACTTGCTTGTTAAGGCTCCATATCAATTAAGACAAGGTCCTCCCGGTATGATGCAGCATGGTCGCTACGTCATGTTTGAAAACATGGAATTTAAGGGAAGATTCCCTTTCCGCTTAGCAGGAGAAGACAATAATATATTCTTCAAAAATATGTTATTCACCGCTACGGTCTGGAACTCTGGGGGTGTATTAATAACTGGCAAACCGTCTTTGCGCCACTGGAGACAACGCATCACATATGCAGAAGTTTATGGTGACCGCAAACAAGAGATATGTGTCTTGGTTCAGCGTGAAATGGAGTTTTGACCCTCTGGCGTTAGACACTAAATCGATGGTCATAACCAGGACAACAAAGGCCGTCAGAGATCCCCAAACGCTTGCTTGAGCTTAAGATGCTCT